>DJQK01000006.1 GCA_002437575.1 Clostridiales bacterium UBA6388
GCGAAGCTGCAGCTGGCCGGGCTTCAGATCGGGCAGATGGCAGTGAGCAGAATTGAAACCGGGAAGCGCGTGGTGCCGGACTTCGAACTGCCGGTCATCGCCGGTGTACTGGCCGTCAGCACGGACTGGCTGCTGGGAAAAGAATAGACCTCTCTGCTGCGCGGCAGGGAGGTCTTTTTTGACGGCTTGACATTTACCCTTAATCAGCTTTAGAATAAAAAGCAAGAAATGGCAATCGGAGGCCGGACAGATGGAACAGATGAAGCGAACGTTTAAGCACCTGCAGTACAGAGACAGAATCAAGATCGAAATGATGCTGCACGAGAAGGCCAGTATCCAGCAGATCGCAGACCGACTGCACGTCACCTATCAGACCATCTGGCGCGAGCTGCGCCGCGACGGAGTATGGTATGAGCATACGCTGAGCGACTTAACGACAGAGCGGCGGTACTCAGCGGACATCGCGCAGGCGCAGTACGAGAAGAATAAGCGGGCGAAAGGCGGAATGATTAAGCTCGGCCACGACTTCGCACTGCATGATTTCATCGAGCAGAAGATCGGACGGGAACACTATTCTCCGGCGGCAGTCATCATGGAGATCAAGCTGCGCGGGCTGCAGTTCGACGTGGACATCTGCGAGAAGACAATCTACAACTACATCAACAGTGGGGACGTCTTCTTTTCCATCACGAACAAAGACCTGCCGCAGCGCGGCGAGCACAAACGGGAGTACAAGAAGGTACGCGAGGCCAAGCGGCAGGCGCCGGGAGAAGGAATTGAGAACCGGCCGCCGGAGGTCGATGAGCGGAAGGAAAAAGGCCATTGGGAGATGGACACCGTGAAAGGAAAAAAGAATGGCCGCAAGTGTGCGCTCATGCTGTCGGAACGCGCGATGCGGACAGAGCTGGTTCTGCCGATGGCGGCGTGCACAATGGAGTGCGTCGTGGAAAAGCTCGACCAGCTGGAGCGGCGCTGGGGCGACAAGTTCAGCCGTATCTTCAAGACGATCACGGTTGACAACGGCAGCGAGTTCATGGACTATGAGGGAATGATGACGAGCAAAGAGACCGGCGAGCAGCGCACGCAGGTCTACTATTGCCATCCCTATCGCAGCAACGAGCGCGGCACCAACGAGAACCAAAACCGGATGTTCCGCCGCTTCTTCCCGAAGGGGACAGACCTGGACGCGGTTCCGGACGAGGACATCAGCGCCGTGCAGGACTGGATGAACAACTATCCGCGTAAGCTGCTGGGCGGAAAGACGGCGGGGATGCTGTTCGACGAGTACGTGGCCTCACTGAACTGAAAAATTTTTTCGGATTTTTTGAAATTAACTCTTGCAATTTACGAAGATAGAATTTTTCGAAAATAGCAGTTGACATCCGGCCCTTTCGCCGGTATAATAGCTTGAGAAAACAAAGAAGGAGCGGGAAGCACCGCACTCACCTCCAGCCCTGGCGAAGAGGTCGATACCAAAAACGTCCCCCATCAGGGGCTTTTGTGTGCGGGTGCTTGTCGGCATCCGCACTTTGCATTTGGAGGTGCTTTCCCATCGGTAAATTAGAACATCAGATCAACGAGGAAATCCGGGACAAGGAACTCCGCGTGATCGGAGCTGAAGGCGATCAGCTTGGTATTATGTCGTCCGAAGCCGCTCTGGCGCTGGCTGAAGAAAAAGAGCTCGATCTGGTCAAGATCGCGCCGAACGCCGTTCCCCCGGTCTGCAAGATCATGGACTACGGCAAGTTCCGCTTTGAGCAGCTGAAGAAGGAAAAGGAATCCAAGAAGAACCAGAAGGTCGTCGAGGTCAAGGAGATCCGTATGTCCCCGAGCATCGACACCAACGACTTCAATACCAAGGTCAAAAACGCCCAGAAGTTCCTGAAAGATGGCAACCGGGTCAAAGTTACCGTTCGTTTCCGCGGCCGCGAAATGGCGCACACCTCGCTCGGCGAACAGCTGCTCAAGCAGTTCGGCGCCGACTGCGAAGAGCTCGCCACCGTCGCCAAGCCTGCAAAGCTCGAGGGACGCAATATGTCCATGTTCCTCAGTCCCAAGAATCCCAAATAACCTGCAAACGAAGCAACACACGGAAGGAGAACCACTATGCCTAAGCTGAAAACCCATAGCGGCGCAAAGAAAAGATTCAATCTGACCAAGACCGGTAAGGTCAAGAGAGCGCACGCGTTCAAGAGCCATATCCTCACCAAGAAGCCCACCAAGCGTACCCGCAACCTTCGCAAGAACGGCTATGCCGACGTGACCGTGGAAGATATCGTGAAGAAGATGATTCCTTACAAATAATCGGTAAGGATTGACGACACATAGGAGGATACAATAATGGCAAGAGTTAAAGGCGCAATGATGACGCGCAAGAGAAGAAATAAGACCCTGAAGCTGGCGAAGTCCTACTGGGGTTCCAAGTCCCGTCACTTTAAGATGGCCAAGCAGGCCGTTGCGAAGTCCGGTGTCTACGCTTACGTTGGCCGTAAGCTGAAGAAGAGAGAGTTCCGTCAGCTGTGGATCGCCCGCATTTCCGCGGCCGTCGCTCCCCTCGGCATCAACTACTCCCGCTTCATGAACGGTCTGAAGAAATCCGGCATCGAGATGAACCGCAAGGCTCTGTCCGAGCTGGCCATCACCGATCCCGAGGCGTTCAAGGTCCTCGTCGAGACCGCGAAGAAGGCGCTTTAAGTTCATAAAAAAGCAGTCGATACCGAAACGGTATCGACTGCTTTTTGCCTTCGGGCTATGTTTATCGCTTGATCAGCACCATGGCAAAATCGTTGACGTTGGTGCCGGTGGGGCCGGTGATGATGAGGCCGCCGGTTTTCTCCAGCGCGTGGTAGGCGTCATTGTCCTGCAAAACGCCGGAAACGGAAATGCCGAAGGAAGAAAGCTTCTCTTCCGTCTCGCCGTCGACGCAGCCGCCCGCCGCGTCGGTGGGGCCGTCCGTGCCGTCGGAGCCGACGGAGAAGATGGCCGTGTCCGAAAGGCCGGAAATGCCCGGCGCGGCAGCTAAGGCCAGCTCCTGATTGCGCCCGCCGAGCCCCTTTCCCATGAGCTTTACGACCGTTTCGCCGCCGGCCAAAAACGCAAGCGGCGTTTTGGTGTCCTGATGCGTCGCGGCGATGCTGGCCAGAAAGCTTCCGGCCTCTTTTGCCTGACAGCACAGACGGTCGGTGAGCAGGGTGCAGCGGTAGCCGAGGCGCTCTGCCTCTTTTTGCGCCGCGATGCAAAGCTCCCGCACCGAGCCCGTGATGTGCGTTTCGACGTTCGAAAGCGTTTTCGGCGTCTCCTGTTTGAGACAGGCCATGGCCGCATCGGACAGACGAAGGCCGTATTTTTTGACAATTTCCAGCGCCTCATCGCACGTCGAGCCATCCGGATACGCGGGGCCCGAGGCGATCATGTCGAGCGGATCTCCGATGATGTCGGACAGCACGACGGAGAAAACCTTCGCAGGGCTTGCAAGCTCGGCAAATCTGCCGCCCTTGACCGCCGATAAGCGCTTGCGGATGGTGTTCATCTCGACGATGTCCGCGCCGCTGGCCAGCAGCTGCCGTGTGATGTCCGCCATTTCGTCTTCCGATACCAGCGGGCACTCAAAAAGCGCCGAGCCGCCGCCGGAGACGAGGAACAAGGCCGTGTCGCTTTCGCCAAGCGGCCGGACCAGCTCCATCGCCGCGCGTGTGGCGCGGTAGGAATTCTCATCCGGCACGGGGTGCGCGGCCTCAAAGATCTGAAGGTTTCCAATCGGGCCTTGAGAATGGCCGTATTTTGTGATGACGACACCGTCTGCGATTTTTCCGCCCAGCGCGGCATGGGCCGCATTTGCCATCGACCACGCCGCCTTGCCGATGGCGACAAGGTGCACAGCGCCGGGGAACTGCGCGTTTTCCAGCGCCCTTTTTACTGCGCTGTCGGGCTGCACAGCGGCGATCGCCTGCTGCCAGATTCTTTTTGCGTCTTCTCTAACACCCATGACCGATTATTTGTTGACCACGTTCTGAGGCGCACCGTTTAAGAAGGCTCTGACATTTTCGACCGTTGTGTCCATGATGCGCTGGCGGCTTTCCTTCGGAGCCCAGGAAATGTGCGGGGTGATGATGCAGTTTTTGGCCTGAAGCAGGGGATTGTCAGCCTTGATCGGCTCGGTGTAGACGACGTCGAGGCCTGCGGCGGCCAGTTTTCCGGAATTGAGCGCGTCGGCCACGTCCTGTTCAACGATCAGCTGGCCTCTGGCGTTGTTGATCAAAATCGCGCCGTCTTTCATCTTCGCGATCGTGTCCTTGTTGATCATGCCGGTGTTCTCCGGGGTGAGGTTGCAGTGGAGCGTGATGACATCGGATCTTGCAAACAGCGTGTCGAGGTCGACATATTCGGCAATTTCGCGGCCCTTGTCGTTCGGGTACAGATCGTAGGCCAGAACCTTCATGCCGAGCGCCTTCGCCACGCGCCCTTCGGCCTGACCGATGCGCCCGAAGCCGATGATGCCGATCGTTTTGCCCTCCAGCTCAATGAGCGGATAGTCCCAGTAGCACCAGTCGGCGTTCGACGCCCAGTTGCCCGCGTGGACAGATGCGCTGTGGTGGCCGATGTGGTGGCAAATCTCTAACAGAAGAGCGATGGAGAACTGGCTGACCGACGCCGTGCCGTAGGTCGGGACGTTGCAGACGGGGATGCCCTTTTCCCTTGCGTAATTGTAGTCGACCACGTTGTAGCCGGTAGCGAGAACGGCGATCATCTGGATATTCGGGCACTTGTCGATGGTTTCTTTCGAGATGGGCGTCTTGTTCATGACCACGATGTCAGCGTCTGCGATGCGCTCGGCAATGAGGGGAGACTCCTGATACGCTGTGCGGTCATAGACCGNNAGGGGACTCGGCGTAAGCCGTGCGGTCATATACCGTGACCTCGCCCAACGCTTCCAGGCCAGCCCAGCTCAGATCGCCGGGGTTTTCCGTGTAGCCGTCCAGAACAACGATTTTCATGCTTCTTCCTCCATTTTTCTTCCGGTGTGTTCGCTTTCGCCGGACGCGTGAAACCTGTCATATAAGTTCTCCATCCGGCATTCGATTTGTCTCTATCATATCTGCTTTTTCTTCGTCTGTCAATCCTTTTTCCGGGGCTTGACAAATTCTTCGCTTTGGCTTACACTGTGACTTGTAATATAAGTCGAGGCGGTCATCATGAACAAATACGAAGAAATAGCACAGCAGCTGAAAGAACAGATCACCGGCGGCGAATTTGCGCCCGGACAGAAGCTCCCCTCCGAGGCGCAGCTCTGCCGTATTTTTGCGGCCAGCCGCCTGTCCGTGCGCAGTGCACTGGGCCGGCTCTCGGCGCAGGGGCTGGTGCAGACCTATCAGGGCCGGGGCTCGTTCGTCTGTGAAGCGCCGCAGAAGCCCGATGGGGTGCAGCTTTTTGGCGCGCGCTACATCAGCAGGACCGATTTTTTTGAGCTTCGGCGCATTCTCGAGACCGAGATCGCGGGGCTTGCCGCTCAGAGAGCAGGAAGCCAGACCATCACGCGCCTGCGGGAGCTGTCGTTTCAGATGCAGCAGGGCAAAACGCAGGCGGAAATGGCCGAGGCCGACGAGCAGTTTCACCTTCTGCTGGCGCAGGCCGCACAAAATGACGCGATCACCGGCGTTTTTCAGATGCTCCGGCCGTATTTTCACACGATGATGGAGCAGAATGTCGCCGTGCTCGGCTCGGACGGCTGCACCGCGCATCTGAAGATCGTCGCGGCCATCGAGTCGCGCAACTCGGCGCTTGCCCGGCAGCAGATGTATGAACACCTGAACCGGACCATGGAAAAAACCAGTATGCTCAACTACGCCGCCGATCTCGAGAAGCGCACCCTTCGCAGAGCAGACGGCGAATAATTCCCCGGCGCAGCAAAAACCGGCAATGCCTCTTTTTCAGAAGCACTGTCGGTCCTTTTCTGCGTTTTTGCCGTTGAGATAGCGGATGCTTTGCTTTTGCTCAAGCGGAAAGCGCACGAGGCCGCTTGCGTCCAGATCCTCTGCAAAGAGCGAGACCGCCGTGATCTGCCGGTTTTCGTAGGTCGTGTAGTAATACAGGCCCGTGTCCGCGTTGCAGCAGCTGGAGTACAGCGTGATCTCATAGCTTCCGTTTTCCAGCTCGCAGCAGCCGCGTGTCTGCTCGACGGCGGTGAGAATGTGGAAAAACTGGCTGACGGACGCTTCCTCCGTATCGTCCGATTTGGCGTTGAGCCGCGTAAAGGCCGCGCGGATGAAGCGCGACTGCGACGAAAGATCGCCCGGAAGCCCGATCGCGCCCATGCCGCGCGAGTATTCCTTCAGGGAAAGACTGCTGGAAAACCGGTTCACCGGCGGCCGCGGCGAGATCTGTGCGTAGTTATTGAGCGCGAACAGCTGCATCGGAAACGGCGGGTTGTTGGTCAGAACGCCCGCGGGGTCATCATACACGTGAAGGCCGTCTTTCCTGCTTTCCAGCACGATCGCGCCCGATTTGTCGGCAATGAGCCAGTGCAGCTGCGCCGTGGGAAGTTTTTCCGAAAACGGCGTTCCGACGAGGTTCATTTCGTCAATTGCCGCCCGCGCTTGCGAAAGATCCCGGCACGAGCCGAGCAGCCATGGGATCAGTTCGAACTGCGCCACGTTCGGTTTTCCTCCGGAAACCTCCGCATACGCCGCGTTTCCGACGAAATTGAGCCCCGCGATGCAAAGTCCCGTCTCGTTGACCGCGTCGTAGAAAAGCGGATATCCATCCTCCACGTGCGCCATGCCGATCATGGCCAGATGCGTCTTCGCCTCCGGCAGGTGCCGGAAGGGAAGCGGGAAGTTCCGCGGAACGATGCAGACCTCTTCGCCGTAGGGAAATTCATAGTCGAGGTTCCGTCCGAAATAAAAGCATTTTGTTTGATACGTCGCCGCCGTGCACATAAAAACGCCTCCTGTGTTTTTCTTTCCATAGGATAGCACAAAAGCCTGCGCGGCATCCGCCAGGGAAGTGTTAATTTTTTGTGGTGGCCTGGCCGTGGCCCAGAGGGCCAGTTTTTTTCTGGCAGAGACCGGATCTGTTACTGCCGTGCGCGGCGGCAAGCGCCGTTTTGATTCTGGCAGAAGCCTGCCAGCGGGTTTTCGACCCCATTCTTCTTAGCTGCGCAAAGAAGAGTGGTGTCGAGCCGCCAAGAAGAAGTTGCGAGAGTTGCTGCGCTGCGGCGCAGCTCCAACAAAAGGGCCGCGGCCCTTTTGAAATCCTTGGAGTTCTCGACAATTTGTGCAGAGAGAATCAGAGAGTGCTTACAAAGAACGTGAGCACTCTCTTTCTGTTTTGCAATTGCGTTCGATTTTGTTCCGTTTTCAACGATCCTGCTGCTGAGCAGCAGATTTTCGGTCTTTGGCCGTCACAAGGCACTTTTGCTCTGCAAAAGTCCTTGTGAGGGGGCAGGGCCGGGCTGCGGCAGGGTATAGAAGCGGTCTTGCAGGCTCTCGCATTCTTCGCAGCACCACTCGCCTTCGCCGCGGGCTAAGCAGCCCAGACGGTCGGCACAGTTCCGGCAGGTTTCCGGTAATGGGTCTTTTTCAATGTAGTCCATCATTTTTGCCTCGCTTTCTAATTTCGTATTACTAAATTTATTATATTTGGTAATACGAAATATAGTAAGCGCTTTCGTTCTTATAATTTGAACAGAAACGGAGGCGAGGCTATGCGGACACGAAAATTGGAGCTTGGAACGCGGAATCTGATCGGCGCACGCGTCACACAGCTGCGGCTGGAGCGCGGGATGAAACAGGTCGAGCTTCTGGCGCAGCTTCAGCTCAAAGGCATCGATTTGAGCGTTCCTGCGCTCTCGCTTCTCGAAGGCCAGCGCCGGCCGGTCTCCGACATTGAACTTGCCGCTCTGGCCGACATCTTTCACGTCTCCACCGACACCCTGCTAGGCCGCTGAGCCCCCCTCCCACCAACGCAGCCCCCTCACAAGGACTTTTGCAGAGCAAAAGTGCCTTGTGACGGCCCAAGACCAAAGGTTTGCTGCTTGGCAACCAGATCGTTGTAACAAGAACAAAATCCAGCGCAAACGAATACAGAAAGAGAGTGCCTGCGCAACCGTAAGCACTCTCTTTTTACATCTGCATGAATAGTCGAGAACCCCAAGGATCTCAAAAGGGCCGCAGCCCTTTTGTTGAAGCTGCACCGCAGTGCAGCAGCTCCTCTCGCAACTTCTTCTTGGCGGCTCGACACCACTCTTCTTTGCGCAGCTAAGAAGAATGGGGTCGAGAAAAAGGACCAGCTGGAAGGTCTCTGCCAGAAAAAAGCGGGCGCCCGCTGGTTCCCAGTCAGCAGGCGTCCGTCTTTATGGCAGGCTCACGCGGGGGATGCATGAGTAGTCTTGACTGCCGTTGGGGTGTATTTCAAGCCGTCAACACACCCAAGAGGAAAACATCTATTGCAATTGCGGCCTCTCCCAAAAAAGCTGCAAATACAAACAAAAAATCCGTCCAGCCGATGCCATCGACCGCACGGATATTCTCCCCCTTTTGGAGAAGAAGTACACGTTCGGCCCCGGTTACGGCGCGGGCCCGGAACAGCGCTCGGCAGATCTGACTAAGCTTCTTGAAAAAGCATCACAGTGACCGACTCGCGGGGCTTCTCACCCCATTCCGCCTGCGAAAAAGCTCACACGCGCTGTCCTTCTATTTCGTTGGCTTTATTCTATCACAAAGAAAGCGCAAACGCAACTGTTTTTTTCGCCGCGTCCATTATCTCCGGCAGGCCTCTGTCACGGCCTCGCGCAAGCTTTTAAATTCCGGGCTCTCGAGATCGCGCGGATACGGAAGGTGCGACAGATCGAAGGTCTCCGCGCTTCCCAGCTCGTGCATGACCGTGATCGACTGGCCGAGCAGCAGCGCTTCGTCCAGCTGGTGCGTGACCAGAAGGATCGTGCGCGGCAGCGTTTGCTGCAAGTGCAGGACCTGCTTCTGAAGCTCGGCGCGGGTGATGAAGTCCAGAGACGCGAACGGTTCGTCCATCAAAAGAACCTCCGCCTGACTGGCGAGCACGCGGGCAAGACCCAGCCGCTGCTTCATGCCGGTCGAAAGCTCGACAGGCGAAAGATCGGCGTAATCCTCCAGCCCCACGAGCCGGACGTATTCGATCGCGTGCGCATAGCGCTCCTCCGGCGTTTTGCCGACGCCCGAGGCCATCGCCACGTTCTGCCGCACGTTCGTCCACGTAATAACATAGGGCTCCGGGCTCAAAAGCGCCGTGTGCCAGCCCGCGGGCATGGAAATTTCACCGGCGTCCGGCGTTTCCGTTCCGGCCAGCATTTTCAGAAGCGTACTCTTGCCGCAGCCGCTCCGGCCGACGATGACGGAGAGCTTTCCCACCGGGAACGTCAGATTGACGTTTTCCAGCACCTTGCGCGTCCGGCTCGGGCGTTTGGCGTTGCCGATGACGAGGTCGGTCGAAAGCGTCGTGTAACTCTTGTCTACGCGGCGGATACGGATTTCTTCCATGATGCGTCTCCCCTGCCCTGTTTTCTTCTGTCCATTATACAAAATTTGCGCCAAAAGTCCACCCCAAACGTGCAAAAAGCGCCCGCCGGTTTCCGGCGGGCGCTGTGTATCGTGCAAAGCAAAAGATCTTTAGAAGAGGTTCTTCTCCGTTTCCTTGTCGAAGAAGTGCATGAGATCCGGACGGAAGGAATACTTGACCGCCTTGTGGCCGCCGTGGACGGAGTCGATGTCGATGTCCGTCGTGGGGACGACGATGACGACGTCCTTGCCGGCGGAGTTGACGTGCAGGTGAAGCTCACTGCCCATCAGCTCGGACACGTCGACCGTTGCGTCGATGCCGTCGTCTGCCAGATGGACGTGCACCGGGCGCACGCCGACAACGACCTCGGAAGGCACCTTGTCCATCGTCTTGAGCGCAGCCTGTTTGGCCTCGGGCAGCACGAAATCGCGGCCAAGGATCGTGGCGACGTACTGATCGCCCTTCTTCGTGAGCGTCGCGTCAAACAGGTTCATCTGCGGCGTGCCGATGAAGCCCGCGACAAACAGGTTCGCCGGATGGTTGAAGACCTCCTGCGGCGTGCCGATCTGCTGGATGAAGCCGTCGCGCATGATGACGATGCGGTCGCCCAGCGTCATCGCCTCGACCTGGTCGTGGGTGACGTAGACAAAGGTGGTGTCGATCTTCTCGCGCAGCTTGATGATCTCCGCGCGCATCTGGTTTCTCAGCTTGGCGTCGAGGTTGGAGAGCGGCTCGTCCATCAGGAAGACCTTCGGGCTTCTGACGATGGCGCGGCCGATGGCCACACGCTGCCGCTGGCCGCCGGAAAGCGCCTTCGGCTTACGGTTGAGGTACTGCGTGATGTCGAGGATCTCGGCGGCTTCCTTGACCTTACGGTCGATCTCGGCCTTCGGGACCTTCTTGAGCTTCAGCGAGAACGCCATGTTGTCGTACACCGTCATGTGCGGGTACAGCGCGTAGTTCTGGAAGACCATCGCGATATCGCGGTCCTTGGGCGCAACGTCATTGACCAGCTTGCCGTCGATGTAGAGTTCGCCCTCGGTGATCTCCTCGAGGCCTGCGATCATGCGCAGCGTCGTCGATTTGCCGCAGCCGGACGGGCCGACGAGCACGATGAATTCCTTGTCGGCGATGTCGAGGTTGAATTCCTGCACCGCAACGACGCCCTTGTCGGTGATCTGAAGGTTGGCCTTTTCCTTGACGGGCTCGTCGTCCTTCTTCTTTTTGTTTTTCTTTTTCTCTTCTCCGCTGACGAACGGATAGATCTTTTTGACGTTTACCAATTTGACTTCTGCCATACTTTCTGACTCTGACTGCGCTGCCTTCGCAAAACGCATTCTCACGAACGCCGGGCTTGGCGGACGTATTACGGTATGTCTCCACAATACCGCACCGGGAGCCCCGGAGTTTGGGTAGACCTCCTTTTTTGTTACCGGACAGCCAAGAATGTGGATTTGGATACAGCCCGGCCAGAATAATGATATTATAGCACAGCAGACGCAAAAGTGCGCACGTGATTTCCGACAAAATCTGCGGTTGATTTTACAGCACTTTGCCGAACGCTTTCGCTTGCAACTCGCGCCTCTCGCTGTTACAATAAGTCCGAAGGGGGCGGCTGTATGAAAAACACCTCGCTGTGCTATCTGGAAAAGGACGGACAGTATCTGATGCTGCACCGCGTGAAGAAGGAAAACGACGAAAACAAAGACAAATGGATCGGCATCGGCGGCAAATTTGAGCCCGGCGAGAGCCCCGAAGACTGCGTGCGGCGCGAAGTGCTGGAGGAAACGGGCCTTACGCTTCTGGACTTCCGCTACTGCGGCATCGTCACGTTCGTAAACGGCGATTGGACGGAGTATATGCACCTGTTTCACGCGGTGAAATTTGAAGGCACGCTTCGCGATTGCGACGAGGGCGTTCTGGAATGGATCGACAAAAAACGGCTCGTCGAATTGCAGCAGTGGGAAGGCGATAAAATTTTCCTGCGGCTGATGGATATGCGCGTGCCGTTCTTTTCCCTCAAGCTCGTGTATGATGGCGATACGCTCATGGACGCCGTTTTGAACGGAGAAAGGATTCGATAAATGGAACCGATTTTGATCAGCGCGTGCCTGCTCGGCACATCGTGCCGCTACGATGGCGGCAGCAAGCCTGTTTTGTCCGTCGAGGCGCTCATGGGGCGCTATCAGCTGGTGCCGGTCTGTCCCGAGCAGCTGGGCGGGCTCCCCACGCCCCGCGAGCCGTCTGAGCGGCAGGGAGATCGCGTCGTGATGAAGTCCGGCGCCGATGTCACCGCACAGTACCAAAGAGGCGCGGAGCAGGCGCTGCATCTGGCGCGCGTCTTCGGCTGCAAGAAGGCCGTTTTGAAAGAAAGAAGCCCCAGCTGCGGCGCAGGCGAAATCTACGACGGCACGTTTTCAGGAAAGCTCACCGCCGGAGATGGCGTGACAGCGGCGCTTCTCAAGGCAAATGGGATCGAGGTTTTCGGAGAAAGCGAAATTGAGACGCTTCTGGAGGAAGATCTGGCCGGTGAAGAACCGGGGCTTTTTTGAATTTTGACCCGCTTTCTGGCCGTGGCGGGATTTGTTTCCGCCGTGCGCGGCGGGGTGCTTTTGGGCGACTTCCTGGCCGTGGCCCAGAGGGCCATTTTGGTTCTGGCAGAGACCTGCCAGACTGCTTTTTTCGACCCCATTCTTCTTAGCTGCGCAAAGAAGAGTGGTGTCGAGCCGCCAAGAAGAAGTTGCTTAGGAGCTGCTGCGCTGCGGCGCAGCTCCAACAAAAGGGCCGCGGCCCTTTTGAAATCCTGGGGGTTCTAGGTTTTTAGAACAGTTCTAATTGGGAGTGCTTACGAGTATCGTGAGCACTCTCGTTTTCTATTTGAGGCAGTGCCGGTTTGAAGCTTTTGCAGAATCTTTGTGCCGAGCAGCAGATTTTCGGTCTTGTTCCGGCGAAGAGCAAATTTCCTCTGGAAATTTCTCTTCGCTGGGAGGCGCTGTAGTGTATGGGAGTCTTCCCCTCACCAACACAGCTTCCTCACAAGGACTTTTGCAGAGCAAAAGTGCCTTGTGACGGCCAAAGACTGATAGTTTGCTGCTCGGCATGAAGATCGTTGAAAATTGAACAAAATCGAACGCAATTGCAAAACAGAAAGAGAGTGCCTACGTAACCGTAAGCACTCTCCGATTTTCTCTGCACGAATAATCGGGAACTCCTAGGATTTCAAAAGGGCCGCGGCCCTTTTGTTGAAGCTGCGCCTCAGCGCAGCTATCCCCGGCAACTTCTTCGCGGCGGCTCGACACCGCGCTTCTTTTCGCAGATAAGAAGCGTTCCGATAGCCGTTGGCAGCTTTGCTGCCTTACGGATATGGGATGCAGGGCTGGGGTCGAAAAAAGCAGGCTGGCAGGTCTCTGCCAGAACCAAAATGGCCCTCTGGGCCACGGCCAGGCAGTCGGTCGAAAACCGTTATTCAACCGTAACGCTCTTTGCCAGATTCCTCGGCTTATCGATATCGCAGCCTCTTTGCAGCGCGACATAATACGCGAACAGCTGTAAGCTCACCACGCCGAGCGACGGCAGGAACATGAGGTCTGCATCGGGGACGGTCAGAAGCGCGTCGACGCGCTTTTCCATCTCCTCTTTGCCGCTTTCGGTCGTGAGCGCGAGAACGCTTGCGCCTCTGGCCTTGACCTCGATGACGTTGCTCATCGCCTTTTCAAACAGCGGCCCATAAAGCCCCAGCGCAATGACAAGCGTGCCGTCTTCGATAAGGGAGATCGTGCCGTGCTTGAGCTCGCCGGAGGCGTAGGCCTCGGAGTGGATGTAGGAAATTTCCTTGAGCTTGAGAGAGCCCTCGAGCCCCAGCGCATAGTCCAAATTCCGGCCGATGAAGAACACAGAGTCATGGTTAAAATACTGCGAGGCGAAGAACTGGATCTTTTCGCGGTCCTGCAGGACCGTCTCGATCTTCTCCGGGAGCATCAAAAGCTCGGCGACCAGGCGCTTATGCTCCGCTTCGTCGATCTTTTCAAGCTCGGTCGCCATATAGATGGCCAGCATATCGACCACAGCCAGCTGCGTGGAGTACGCCTTCGTCGTCGCGACGGCAATTTCGGGGCCTGCCCAAGTGTAAAGCACATCGTCCGACTCGCGCGCGATGGAGCTTCCGACCACGTTGACGATGGAAAGAATTCTTGCGCCTCTGGCCTTTGCCTCGCGAAGAGCGGCCATCGTGTCGAGCGTCTCGCCCGACTGGCTGATGACGATGGCAAGCGTGTGCTCATCCACGATGGGATCACAGTACCGGAATTCCGAGGCCAGCACCGCCGAAACCGGGATGCGCGTGAGCTTTTCGATCGTATATTTGCCGATCACCCCCACGTGGTACGAAGAGCCGCAGGCGATGATCATGATGCGGCTGATGTTTTCGATCGCCTCGCGGCCAAGAACGAGGTCGCCAAAATCGATCTTCCCATCTTTGATGCGGGGCGTGATGGCCCTTCGGAGCGCTTCGGGCTGTTCCATGATCTCCTTGAGCATGAAGTGCGGGTAGCCGCCCTTTTCCGCCGCGGAGATCTCCCAGTCGATATGATGGTGCTCTTTTTCGATCGGCAGCTCCATCGCGTTAAAGACCTGGATGCTCTCGCGCGTCAGAACGGCGACCTCGCCGTCTTCCATGTAGGAAACGTCTCGGGTGTACTTGACGAGCGCGGTCACGTCGGAGGCAATAAAATTGCAGCCGTCTCCATAGCCGAGCAGCAGCGGCGCGTCCTTTCTCGCCGCATACAGCCGGTCGGGATCGTCCGCGCAGAGAATGCCGAGCGCGTAGGCCCCTTCGATGCGGTGCAGCACCATGTAGATGGCGTCCTGCATCGAGTGCACCTCGTCAAGACCCAGGCAGTATTCCAGCAGCTGCGCGACGACCTCGCTGTCGGTCTGCGACGCGAACCGCACGCCCTTGTCCTCGAGAAATTCCCGGATCTCCAGATAGTTTTCGATGATCCCGTTGTGTACCAGCGCGACCTTGCCGTTCTGGGACACATGGGGGTGGGAGTTGATATCATTGGGTTCTCCGTGCGTGGCCCAGCGGGTATGACCGATGCCGGCGGTGCCGGGCATGAGCTTGCCGTGGCCCGTCTTTTCCACGAGATTGACGAGCCGTCCCTTGCACTTTGCAACGTCCAGCACGCCGTTTTCCGCCACGCAGATACCGGCCGAGTCATATCCCCGGTACTCCAGCCGCTCGAGCCCTTCGAGCAGAATGGGCGCGGCCTGTTCTTTTCCGATGTATCCAACGATTCCACACATATTTTTGTTCCTCCTGAGATAAGTTCAGGACAAACTCGCAGGGGATTTGCCTGCTTCCTGTTCGCGGCCCCTCTGTTTTGCAGTTGCCTGCATATTTCTGACCGCGTCACGCGCACAGGGCGGCACGGAAACGCATCCGCCGAATTTTCGATCACGTTTCCCCTCGTTATCCTGCCATCTGGCAGGCGCTGGCGCTTTGTGATGGCTGAGCCATAGCCTCCTTTCTCTTCTGCGATGGTAACATTATATTACAAAGTGATGAAAAATGCTACTGATTTTTTCCCGCGCACAAAACGCAAGGGTATGCACCGGTTTGGTGCATACCCTTTTTCGCGGTAATTTTCTCTTACCCCGCCTTTCCGGCGTTTTTCAATTCCTTTGCGCGGGCGCGGACCTTCGCCATATTTTCGCGCAGGCCGTCGAGCACCTCGTTGTTGCGTGTGAGCCTCAGGTGTGGGAAGCTGTTGATCGTGCGGCGCTGCTGCGCGTTCAGGCGCATCTGCAGCTTTGCATAGAAGCGGTCGCGTTCTTCTTCGGCATCGCGGCGCACACGTTCGCGCTCCTCCTCGCTCTGTTCGACTGCCGCCTGAAGCTTGGTATGCTCTTCCTCGCTCAGCTCGCGCAGCCGTTCGCGGCCCTCTTCGGCATCGGTGTGAAGTCTTGCTTCCAGTTCTTTACGCTTCTGCTGCAATAGCACGGCGTACTCGGCAAAGACCGCGTGCGTGCCCAGAAGCCCCTTGACCGTCACGATGAGGTCGGATACAACGCCCACGAGCAAAATCGCGCAGACCCAGGAAAGCGCCGTATCCGTCAGCCGGTCGGTCAGGCGCTTGACCCATGGGTGCAAAAACAAAACGAGCACCACCGAAAACGCGCCGAAGACTACCGCTCCGATGAGGCAGACACGGCCTCCGATGTTGAACTTTCGCTTCGAGTAATCCCACCACCGCGCGTGAAAGAGCTTTTCCATCCCCCACGACGTGAGATACTCCAGCGAGCACGTCAGCACCGCGCCGGCAAAAAACAGCAGCACGGGGTTTTGGATCTTCCCCAGCACCAGCAGCACCAGAACCGCGCCCGTTCCGTAGATCGGGCAGTAGGGGCCGTTCAGAAAGCCGCGGTTGATGAGCTTTCTATGCCCGATGGAGCAGATCGTGCTCTCATAGACCCAGCCGATGAAGCTGTAGATCATGAGCCACAGGAACCACGTTTCGAGTGTTTTCATCGTCTCATCCTTTCCTCAGTTGTCAATATCCACATACGTCTCGTCGATGCCGTCGGGTCTCTGGTTGCGGACGATCTTCACGCACAGCCACGCGACGCACATATTGAGAATGCCGTCCAAAATCAGCGAAATGCCCATCAGCACCATCAACGCCCGCACCGCCTCCGAAGGCCGGATGACCAGAAGAAGCCCGATGACGCACGTAAAAATCGCCAGCGCCAGCACCAGCCACCAGCGCTCGATGCCGAAGCGTCTGGCGTCCAGCGCGATCTGAATTTTGAACAGGCCGTCGGCCAGCACCGGAATGCCGAAGACGACACACAAAAAGCGCATCGTGTCGTTTGGCCGGGCCAGCGTCACAATACCGAGCGCGAGCAGAAGAATGCCGAACGCGAGGTCATACTGGAAGGCCAGCCGGAACAGATCCTTTGAAAAATAGCCCACGAGCTTGACGGCGCCAAAGATGATCATGCCGATACCCAGAAGCCGCCCGAGCCAGACGGCGGATGTCCCCGGCGCGGCGATGAGCACGACGCCCAGCACGCAAAACAGAGCAGAAATGACAAAATACCCGATCTTTGCCGTCTTCATCGGCACAACAGAGCGCATAAAATTTTCCCCTTTCGCGCAAACGCATTTCGTGTTTTCCTGCTTTGAATATACAGCAAGCCTTCTTTTCGCGCGATAGACACAAAAAACCGGTTGCCCGAAAGCCAGACATCCGGCCCGATTTGTCCGAAAGTTGGACGCGCGCCAAAATCAATCGTCCGGCTTGTTCCGGCAATTGGCCAGGATCAGCTCCGATACGCCCTTGTAGAGCTCCAGCACCCGCTGCATCTGCTCGCCCGCGTCCGGCTTCATGCCGCCGAGCATCCAGTCGATGCCGAGGCCGAAGAGCTGGCACTTGATGAACCGGTGCAGCACCTCGCGGTCGCGCTCGGAGATCTGCGTGTCGGGATAGGCCGATCGCAGGTACTGCTCGGTCATATAGGCGCAGAGCTTCATGACGCTCGCCTCGAACGTGTCGCGGCTGACGGAGTTATAGACGTGCATGATCGCGCGGCGGTTTTGCTGCGCGTAGTCGACGACGGCGCGAAACGCCTCTTCGATCTTATCCACCGTCGGATACTGGGCCATCAGCTCGTTCGTCCGCTCGATGATGATCTCACCCAGCAGCGACGGAATGTCCTGAAAATGGTAGTAAAAGGAGTTGCGGTTGATGCCGCAGCGCTCGACGATGTCGCGTACAGAAATTTTGTTCAGCGGCTTTTCGTCCAGCAGCTCCAGAAACGCGGCCTTGATGGCCCGCTTGGTAAAGTTCGCCACAGTGCAGTTCCTCCTTCAACGGCTTGGGGGAAGAGACCCTTTGGTCTATCATACCAGACCGCGCATTTTTTTGCAATCGCAGAAACTGGTACAAAGCCGCGCGGCCGGGCGTTCCGACTGCGCGGCTTTTGGATCATCTTTTGTCCCACCTTGCGAGCCGCGCGGCAATGCGCGGCGTAATTTTTCCGAGCAGCCGGTCGTCGAGCCAGAAAACGAGGTTCCCACCGAGAAAAAGCCCTGTGAGCAAAGCCGCGCCCATTTCGGAAAATTCCTCGATCAGCGCGTCCAGCCGGAATACGAACAGCAGCAGCGCGTAGGCCGCCAGGATGCCGGCGTTAAAGAGCAGGAGCTTCCCCGCCCAGCACGCGGCAGGCGGCTTTTTCTCAAATTTCGGCCTGACGATCGGATAGTACCCCACGAACGTGAAAATGGCCGCGGCTTCCTTATCCGGCGCGAGAAGCAGGCTCAAGCTGGCGCTTGCCGCAAAAAATACCCAGCTCGTTTTTTCGCCGCACAGGATCAGAACCGGAACAATGGTCATGCTGGCCAGCAGCGGGCAGCAGTATGTCGATGCCGGGATGAGCGTTCCCATCGCCATGATCGCGACGGCCAGTGCGCAAAGTACGCCGCACAGGGCCATATCGCGGCTTTTCCGGCGCATCAGAACGTCTTTTCACGCAGAAGGTCGTACTTGATCTGCCAGAGCTTCTGCGACAGGTCTACATAGTAGGTGTGGGGATTGTCAAAGCGCTTGACCTCGTCCCAGAGCGTATCGACCTGCTGGGCGCAGTAGGCCTGGATCTCGTCCAGCGCCGGCAACTGGTAGACGAGCTCGCCGCCCTGGAAGATCGGCACGAGCAGCTCCCTGGCCGTGAAGTTATAGACCTTCTTGCGCTTCCAGGTCGCCTGCGGGTCAAAGATCTCCAGATCCCGGCTGTCATCGACCGTCTCGTCATGTACGCAGAGATAGTCGGCGATGGCCTTGCCGGTGTCGTTGCCGAAGAGGCGGTAGACCTTTTTGAAGTGCGGGTTCGTGATCTTGCCGACGTTTTCGCTGATCTTGATCTTGGGGATGATGTTCCCCTGCTCGTCCTCGATGGCCGTCAGCTTGTACACGCCGCCGAAGACCGCCTCGGACTTGGCGGTGATGAGCCGCTCGCCAACGCCGAACATGTCGATCTGCGCGCCCTGGTTGAGGATGTCCTCGATGATATACTCGTCGAGCGAGTTCGAGCACGAGATCTGGCAGGTCTGCCAGCCGGCCTCGTCGAGCATTTTGCGCGCCTTGCGGGTCAGGTAGGTCATGTCGCCGGAGTCAAGGCGGATGCCACACTTCGTCAGTCCGCGGGGCTTCAGGACCTCGTTGAAGACCCGGATGGCGTTCGGGATGCCGGACCGGAGCGTGTTATAGGTATCGACCAGCAGGGTCGGATTGTCGGGATAGGTCTCGCAGTAGGCCTTGAACGCCTCGTATTCCGACGGGAACATCTGTACCCACGAATGGGCCATGGTGCCGCCGGCGGGCACGCCGTAGAGCTGGTCGGTCAGCGTGCAGGCCGTGCCCTTGCAGCCGCCGATATAGGCCGCGCGCGCACCGTCGACCGCGGCATCGACGCCCTGGGCGCGGCGGGAGCCGAACTCCAACACCACGCGCCCCTTGGCCGCGCGGACGACGCGGTTGGCCTTGGTGGCGATGAGGCTCTGGTGGTTGAGCGTGAGCAGCAGGAAGGTCTCGACCAGCTGCGCCTGGATGGCGGGGGCGCGGACGGTCATGATCGGCTCGCGCGGGAAGATGGGCGTGCCCTCCGGCACAGCCCAGATATCGCCCGTAAAGCGGAAGTCCCGGAGGTAGCTGAGGAAACCCTCGTCAAACATGTTCCGGCTGCGCAGATAGGCGATATCGTCCTCGTCGAAGTGCAGCTGCTGGACATATTCGATGGCCTGTTCCAGCCCGGCGGCGATGGCGTAGCCGCCGTTATCCGGCACGCTGCGGAAGAAAATATCAAAATAGGTGATGCGGTCCTGCATGCCCTGGACAAAATAGCCGTTGCCCATGGTGAGCTCGTAGAAGTCGCAAAGCATGCTGAGATTGGCGTTTTTGTTGATATCCATGGTGTTCCCCTCATGTTCCGCCGGACGGCGGTATTGATCATTCTCGTGTCAGTGCCCGGGCGCGCTGCAGCTTGCTGCGCGGCTGCTCGTGAAGATGAAAGCGTTCGGCAAGCGTCTTTGCAAATTCCTGCACGTCCGCCTCCTCGCCCGCCTGCAGCTCGAGCTCAAGCTCGCACAGAAGCTCCTTCTTCCCGCCGCCGGTCAGTTCGCCGAGATCGCCGCAGAGCGTGCAGGTCGTCTGCTCCGAGAGCCGGAGCGGCGCTGTGATGCGGGTGAATTTCGCTCCGCAGACCGGCAGCAGCGCCTCCGCGTCCAGACGGCCGATCGCCTCCGGCGCGCCAAGCTTTGCAAGCTCCGGCAGCGCTTCGTCGAGATATTCGCTCTCCACCTCCCACTCGCCGCGGGTATGGCCCTCGCCGGGCGTCTTCATGGTGACGACGCTGCGCTCGTTTTCCGTGCGCAGGCGGAGCATCCAGCGGTTTTTCTCCAGCAGACCTTCCTCCGTGTCATAGTAGGTCGTCTGCATCCGGATATAGGCGAACGGGGCCTGCATCCGGCTGGCGACGGGCTCACTGCAGAGGATGCAGTCGAGCAGCTGCAGATCGCCGACCTCCAGCTTGTATTCGGTTTCCTTTCCCAAAACGGGTATCCTCGCTTTCAGGCAGACGCCCGCGGGCGTTTGCGCAGGATTTTCTCCATTCTACGTCATTTTGCCCATAAACGCAAGCGACACGCGGATTTTCTTTTCGCGCCGCGCAGGGTTTCCCGCGCCATTTCCCGACCGTTTTCCCGCCGCCCCGGCGGTAAAGTGGACGAAGGAACAAAGGAGGCGGCGCTATGGACATCAGACACGCGGATCCGGGCGGGCTGCGGCAGCGGCTTTCACAGGTGCTTGCTGCGCGGCCGCTGCTGCGGGGGCTGCTGCGCGCGCTGGGCGCGGGCGGCTTCTGCTTCGTGCTGGCGGGCGCGGGACTGCTGGACGGGCCTGTGCCGCTGGCGCTCGCGCCGGTGTGCGTGCTGCCGTTCGGCCCGGCTGCGATCTGCGCGTATCTCGGCGCGGCGGCGGGCTACGCCGTGTTCTGGGGCCTCAGCGCGGCGCTGGAGCCGGTGGCGGCGGGGTTTTTGCTGCTGGCAGGCAGCTGTCTGCTGGCCGATCTGGTGCCGGACGAGCAGGGCTGGCTCGCCCCGGCCGCGGCGGGCGGGATCTATGCGCTGCTGGGCGTCATCTTCGTCCTGCGCGCGGACGGCGGGCTGCAGGCGGCGCTGCAGCTCATTTTGCGGCTGGTCTTGCTGACGCTGAGCGTCCGCATGCTCTCGCCCGCCCCGGCAAACGCACGGCTGCGGCCGTATGCGGCCGCCGTGTGTCTGCTCGCTGGCCTCGTGCGGGTGCAGCTGCCGTTCGGGGTGCCGCTGGCCGTGATCCCGGCGGCGGCGATCTGCGTGCTGGCCGCGGCCGGACCGGAGGCGCTGGCCATCGGCGCGGCCTGCGGGCTGGTATTGGATCTCGGCAGCGTGCCGAGCCCGCCGCAGACGGCCTGCTTCTGCTTTTCCCTGCTCGCCTGCCG
>DJQK01000141.1:0-3564 GCA_002437575.1 Clostridiales bacterium UBA6388
ATCCGGCTGCACGTTGTGGCAAGCTCGGACGCGCCGGACGATCAGGCGGTGAAGCTTCTCGTGCGCGACGCAGTCTTGCAGGAGGCGGCCATTGCGCTGGAGAACGCGGAAGACCCCGAGGCGGCCTTGCAGGCGGCGATCCCGGCGCTCACGCGTGCGGCCAACAAGACGCTTTGCTCGCAGGGCTGCCCTGAAACGGCAGCCGTAAGTTTGCGGCGAGAGCTGTTTCCGACGCGCGAGTATGACACGTTCCGGCTTCCGGCGGGCGTTTACAGGTCGCTTCGCGTGACGATCGGAAAAGGGGAAGGCCGCAACTGGTGGTGCGTCGTGTTTCCGGCGCTGTGCTTACCGGCCAGCAGCGAAGAGCTGACGCAGGCGTGTCAGGCCGCGGGATTCACGGAAGGAGAGGTCGCGGTCCTGACCGAGGACACGCAAATGGTGGAGCTTGAATTTAAGACGCTGGAATTCCTATCAAAACTGAAAAAAGTTCTCTGGGACGCGTGAGCGTCCAGGCCTGCCGAAAAAGCTGACGCTTTTCCGGCAAAAGAGACTGCGCCTCGTCTGCGCGCAGAATTTTGCCCCAATGGGGCAAAATTCCACACTTGCGAGGCGAGCTGAATGTTTCCGGTCGGCAGAGCCGCCGGATAACATGGATTTATATACTATTTCGCGTCTGCGGACGCGAAACTCTGCGAGGCTGTACAGCCTCTTTTTTTTATCTTGTTGGTCTGGTATAATAGAAAAAACAAGTCGAAAGGAGGGTGCGTATGCTGACGCTTCTTACCGGTCCGGACCGGATCGCCGGGATGAACGCCGTTGTGGAGCAAATTTGCCGGGAGGCGAAGGCCGGCGTTTCGGATCAGATCCCCATCGTGCCAGAGCAGGCGTCGTTTGAAGCCGAGCGGATGCTCTGCGCTTTTGGAGGCGACACGATCAGCCGGTTTGCGGAGGTCTTGAGCTTTACGCGGCTGGCCACGCGGGTGTTTTCCGTGTATGGCGGCGTGAGCGAGGAATATCTGGACGAGGGCGGAAGGCTCTTGTGCCTGTATTTAGCCGCCGAACAGGTCAAAACGCAGATCAAATATTTTGCCTCGCACCTTTTGCGGCCGGAATTTCTCGCCCAGCTCGGAAAAATGCTCGAGGAATTCATGACCTGCTGCGCAAGCCCGCAGCAGCTTCTCAAGGCGGCCGGGCAGATGAGCGGCCAGCAGGCGCAGAAGCTCACGGAGCTGGCGCTTTTATACGAGAGCTACCTGAGCGTCTGCAAGACTGGCCGGGCAGACCCTGTGACGCGGCTTACGAAGCTTTCTCAGGCGCTTTTGCAGGAGGACTACTGCGCCGGAAAGCGGTTTTATCTGTGCGGCTTTTCGGATTTTACCGGCGTGCAGCTGGAAATTCTGGACGCAATTTTACCGCAGGCGGACGTGACGGTGTTTCTCTGCGCGCAGGCGCGGGAGGATTCTGTGTTTACGGCGGGCGAGCAGACAGTCAAGACGCTTTCGCGCATGGCAGCGCGGCGCAATATCGAAGTTGTACGGCAAGCGCTGCAGACGCGCACAGACCGGCCGCAGGCGCTTTCCTTCTGGCTGGACCATGTGCTGGAAAACGGAGCGGACCGGTTCGATTTACCCGCGCCGGAGGTTTCCGCCGCGCAGACGAAAACGTGCGCGCAGGCGTGCGAGCTGGCGGCGGGCCTGGTGCAGAGGCTGACAGCTGCGGGCGTTCGCTGGCGGGACATTGCCGTTGCGTGCACGTCGGACGCCTATCTTCAGACGCTTTCGCCCATGCTCGATCGGGCGGGCATCGGCGCGTATTTTGCCGGAACGGTCGATATCCTGCAAAAGCCGCTGCTGCAGGCCGTTTTATCCGCGATGCAGGCGGCAAGCAGGTTTGCGTTTGAAGACGTGCTGCAATACCTCAAGTCCGGCTTTTCGCCGCTGGAAATGGACGCGTGCGACCGGCTCGAAAAGTATGCGTATTTCTGGAACATTCGCGGCAGCCAGTGGCTGGATCCGTGGACGCGCCATCCCGATGGCTTCGGGCAGGAATGGACGGACGAGGCAAACGAGCGGCTGTTCGAGCTGAATGTCTGGCGCGAAGGGGCAATTGCGCCCTTACGGACGCTCCACAATGCCTGGCTGTCCGGACGGACGGTCTCGGAGCGGCTGCTTGCGCTGCGTGCATTTTTGGAGCAGACGCACTTTCCGGAGATCGCGCTTGAGCAGACGGACGCGCTTTACCGCGCCGGTAGCACGCAGGCCGCGCAGGAAAACGAGCAGCTCTACGATATCCTGATCGGCGCCATCGAGCAGGCGGAGCTGGTGCTGGGCGGGCAGGAGCTCGAGCTCGAGCGGTTTTTGCAGATGTTCCGGATGCTGCTCGGCAGATACAAGGTCGGCTCCATTCCGGCGACGCTCGATCAGGTGCAGGTCGGCGGTCTGGATGTCATGCGAAGCGGAGAGGCAGATTATCTTCTCGTTCTCGGCGCGGATGATGGGGCGCTTCCGGCGCTGTCAGAGCCTGAGAGCCTGCTGTCGGATCTTGAGCGGGAAAAGCTCTCCAAGCTCGGCGTGACGCTCTCGCCGTCCTCTGAGCCGCGCCTGGAACGAGAGCTTGGCCGGACGCAGCTGGCGCTGCAAAGCGCAAAACGAAGCGTTTTTCTCATTTCCGGCAGCGAGCAGCCGTCGTACCTTCTGGTAAGAACGAGGGAAATTCTGCCCGGCTGCCAGACGCTCGATGCAAAGGAAATTTCCTTTGTGCCCGACGAACGCTCGCTTGCCGCGGCGGCTATCCGGGAAGACTGCGATTGGCCGCTTTCTCCGGCGGCGCTTCAGGCCAGGCGGGACTTGGAGAAAAAGCTCGGCTTTTCCTTCACCGGCCTTTCGCGCCAGACGGTGCAGGGGCTTTACGGAAAGAAGCTTTCCCTTTCCGCGTCCAGACTCGATAAATTTGCCGCCTGCCGGTACAGCTTTTTCCTGCGCTATGGCTTAAAATGTGAGCCGTGGCGGCAGGCCAGCTTCGACGCGCCGGTGTTCGGCACGTTCGCACACTATGTGCTCGAGTGCACGGTGCGCGACGTCATGGCGCGGGGCGGCTTTCAGACGGTCGGCGAAGCGCTGGTTTCCGAGATCGCCAGGACGCACATGGACGCCTACGAAGAAAAATTCATGCGGTTAGATGCGCAGGACGGTGGACGGACGGACTATCTGTTCCGGCGCAACCGCGAGGAGGTCTCGAAGATCGTTTCGAATGTGGCAGACGAGATTCGTGTGTCGCGCTTTGTTCCGTGCGACGAAGAGCTGGCGTTCGCAAAGGACGGAGCGCTGCCGCCGGTGATGGTCGAAACGCCGGATGGGCAGGCGGTCTTGTCGGGCTTTGTCGACCGGGTGGACATTCTGGACGATGGGAAGAGCCGGTATTTCCGCGTCATTGACTATAAAACGGGCCGGAAGGATTTTGATTACACCGACCTTTTGTGCGGGCAGGGGCTTCAGATGCTTCTGTACCTCTTCGCCATCGAGCGGGCCAGGGGCGGCCATGTTGCGGCGGGAAGAACGCCCGCGG
>DJQK01000141.1:3616-5288 GCA_002437575.1 Clostridiales bacterium UBA6388
CTCGAGCCCGGCGGCACGGAGGAAGAGCTTCAAAAAGTGCGGCAGAAAAATCTCGTCCGCAAGGGACTTCTCTTGCAGGACGAGGCCGTTTTGCAGGCGATGGAGCCCGGAGACAGCCCGAAATTTTTGCCGTATCAGGTGAAAAAAGGGGAGCTGACCGGAAGCTTGGCCACGCGCGAGCAGTTCCGGCTTCTCGAACGGTTTGTCTCTGAGAGCCTGGAGACGCTGGCGTCGCAGATCTTCTCCGGCGTGGTCGCGCCCAACCCCATCGTGCGCGGGCCGTCGGCTCCGAGCTGCCAGTACTGCGATTTCCAGAGCGCGT
Organism: Clostridiales bacterium UBA6388; assembly: GCA_002437575.1. Taxonomy (GTDB): domain Bacteria; phylum Bacillota; class Clostridia; order Oscillospirales; family Oscillospiraceae; genus CAG-170. Next base: position 3,939 of record DJQK01000141.1, read on the forward strand.
GCCACTTTGACGCGTGCCCGGTCCAGGAGCGCTGGCGCAAAAAGGTCAAGGCAGAGGAATTTTGGGCGGAGCTTGAAAGGAGGCGGGAACATGGCTGAGGTGAAGCTGACAAAAGCGCAGCAGGCCGTTGTTGAAAACCGCGGCGGGGCGCTGCTTGTGTCGGCGGCGGCGGGGTCGGGCAAGACAAAGGTGCTCGTTGACCGGCTGTTATCTTACGTTGAGGACGCAAACGACCCGGCAAACATCGATGATTTTCTGATCATCACCTACACGAAGGCGGCCGCCTCTGAGCTGCGGGGAAAAATCAGCGCGGAAATTTCCAAGCGCCTCGCGAAAGATCCCAAAAACCGGCGCTTGCAGCGGCAGCTCACGCGCATCCATCTGGCGCAGATCTCGACCGTGCACGCGTTCTGTGCGGCGCTTCTCAGACGGTACAGCGCCCTTTGCGATCTGCCGCCCGATTTTCGCGTGATCGAGCAGTCGGAAGCCGAGGCCATCCGGCAGGAGGTTTTCCGCGACACGCTCGAGGACTTTTACAAGACCCGCGCCGCGCAGCCGGACTTTTCCGCGATGGCCGACGAGCTCGGCTTCGGGCGAGACGACCGGCGCTTTACGGACCTCTTCTTTTCCTGCTACGACGCCATTCGCTGCCGCCGGGACCCGGACGGTTGGATGGACGCGGCGCTGGCGGCTTATGACGAGGCTGCGGCGCTTGAAAAAACGCCGTGGGGCGCTTACTGGATGCAAGAGCTTCGCGAGGCGCTGGCGTTTTCTAGCGACCGGCTGCAAAAGGCAATTTCGCTTTCGCGAAGAGAAGAAGCGCTGAACGAAAAATACGTGCCGGTTCTGGAAGACTGCCTGCGGCAGGTCGAAGAATTTGCAAAGGCCGGCAGCTGGGACGATTTTTTCGCCGGAAAGATCAAGGCCTTCAAGCGCATCCCGCCCGTTCCCAAGTGCACGGACGACGCGCGCAAAACGCGCGCGCAGAAGCTGAAGACGGACGCGCTCGAGCAGATCCGGGACGCACAGCGGGCCTTTTACGCGGACGCGGAGACGGTGAAAAATGACCTGATGTCGACTGTTCCCGCCATTCGCGGGCTTTTTTCGCTGCTGCGGGAATTTGACAAGGCGTTTTTGCAGGAGAAGCGACGGCGCAAGGCGCTCGATTTTTCCGATCTGGAGCACGAGACCATTGCGCTTTTATATCGCAGGGACGGCACGCTTTCGCGCACGGCGCAGGAAATTTCCCAGCAGTACCGCGAAATTTTAGTCGACGAGTATCAGGACTCGAACGAGGTGCAGGAGTGCATCTTCGAGGCCGTGTCCAGAGGCGGGCAAAACCGCTTTCTT
>DJQK01000141.1:5307-9311 GCA_002437575.1 Clostridiales bacterium UBA6388
CGATCTACCGCTTCCGGCTGGCAGACCCGGGCATCTTCCTGCAAAAATACCGATCCTACACGCCGTATGAAAACGCGGCGGACGGCGAAGCCAGAAAGATCGTGCTGTCCGACAACTTCCGCTCGAGGCGCGAAATTCTCGCCGCGGCGAACGACGTGTTTTCGCTTTGTATGCAGGGCGGGGCTCTGGAGCTCACCTACGGAGACGACGAAAAGCTCCGCGCGGGACTTTCCTATCCAGAAACACCCGAGCCGAAGGTGGAGCTTCACTGCATCGATCTTGACGGCGCGGCAGACGATACGGAGAAAAACCCCGAAAAGCGCGACGCCGAGCCCGCGTTCGTGGCCGCACGCATCCGAAAAATGCTGGATGAACAGATGCCGGTCACCGATGGCGGAACGCTTCGGCCGGTCCGGCCCGGAGATATCGTGATTTTGCTGCGCTCGGTGGGAGATAATGCGCCGAGCTATCAAAAAGCGCTGGCCGCGCAGGGCATTTCCAGCCGGACCGATCGCGGCGCGAGCGTCTTTGACACGACCGAGGCGCAGGTGCTGCTTGCCGCGCTGCGTATTGTGGACAACCCGCACCGGGACGTCGATCTCGTGACGCTGCTGGCAAGCCCTGTGTTTGACGTTTCTCCGGAGGAGCTGGCGCAGGTTCGCGCGGGAAACCGGACCGGAGACCTCTTTGACGCGCTGACGGCCTGCGACGGACGGAGCAGCAAGCTCGATGCGTTTCTGGTTTGGCTGGCGGAGATGCGCCAGCAGGCACGGTTTCTGACGCTTTCAAAGCTTTTTGACCTCGTGCTGCGCACGACCGCGATGGAGGACGTTTTTTCTGCCATGCCGAATGGACGGGCGCGTAAGGAAAATCTGGCGCTTTTGCGCGCGCAGGCGGGAAGCTTCACACTCGGCGGCAACCAGAGCCTGATGGCCTTTTTGCAGTACATGGACCAACAGCAAGCCTCCGGCGCGTCCTTGAGCGCGGCCGAGGACGGCGGAACGGACGACGCGGTGCAGCTCATGAGCATCCACAAGTCCAAAGGACTCGAGTTTCCGGTCGTATTTCTGGCCGATCTTTCGCATGGGTTCAATCTGCGCGACGCGGCGATGGGCGTTTTGCTCGACGAGACGCTTTACGCGGGCGCAAACGTGGTGGACACGAAGACGCGGTCGTATTACGCCTCGCTGGCAAGACTGGCCATCGCCGAAAAAATGGCCGGGCAGACGATCGCCGAGGAGCTGCGCGTTCTGTACGTTGCGATGACGCGGGCCAAAGAGGTGCTCGTGATGAGCTACTGCCGGAAAAACCTGGCCGCCGCGCTTCAGAAATGGAACGGGGCGCTCGAGCTTCCGCTTCCGGCGGAAACGGCGGCCAGCGTTTCGTGCATCGGCGACTGGGTACTGCTCGCGGCCTTGTGCCGGACGGAGGCGGGGGAGCTCTTTGCCCTCACGGGGCCCAACGAGGTAAGCGCCGTGCAGGAATTTCCGTGGGTCATCCGGCTGCATCTTGCGTCGGAGGTTCTGAAAAATCAGGCCGCGCCGCAGCGGGAGGCCGCGATCCGCGATCTTCCGAAACGGAAACCGCCGGAGACGGATTTTGCGCCCTATAAGTATCTGACTGCCTCGAAAACACCCTCGAAGCTGACGGCGACGGCCCTCAAGGGAAGGCTTCTCGATCTGGAAGCGGCGGAGCAGACGCCGCAGGAGACGAAAAACCCCGAGCGCTTCCGCCTGCCGCAGTTTCAGAAAGCCGGAACGCTCACCGGCAAGGCGAAGGGCAGCGCGACGCACCTTTTCATGCAGTTTGCAAGCTACGACGCCTGCACCACCGAAGACGGCATCCGGCAGGAGCTTTTGCGGCTGACAGCGGAAAAATTCCTCTCGCCCGAGCAGGCCGAAAGCGTCGAGACACGGAAAATTCTGGAGCTTTTCAATTCCGGCTTCGGAAGGCGCATTCTGACGGCGAAGGATCTGAAGCGCGAGTTCAAGTTCTCCATTCTGACGGACGCTTCACAGTATGTACCCGGCGCGGCGGGCGAGCAGGTGATGCTCCAGGGCGTGGTCGACTGCTTCTGGGTAGAAAAAGACGGCATCGTCCTCGTCGACTTCAAGACCGACAAAACGCCCTACGGTCCGGAGGAACGCGCCGCGCACTACAAGCCGCAGCTGGACGCCTACGCTGCCGCGCTGTCTCGCATTTATAACCTGCCGGTCAAGGAGAAGATCCTCTATTTCTTCTCCTGCGCCTGCGCGTACAGGTTAGATGAAGCGTGAATCGGGCGCTTGCATCGGCCCTTGGGCAGTATGATTTCGCCGAAGACCTGTGCGTTTCGGATGTGCATTTTGCCGGGCCGATGTGGGCATCGGCCCCTACGGTTTTGCGGGAGATCTGTTCAGTTTTTGTCTTTTGGGTGAAAGATCAATGCGGCGAGAAAGCCGAAGACCATCGCTGCGGTGATGCCGCCGGACGCGGCCTTGAGCCCGCCGGTGAGCGCGCCGAGAAGACCGTCTTCCTGCACGGCCTCGCGCACGCCTTTTGAGAGATTGTACCCGAAGCCCGTGAGCGGCACGGTCGCACCTGCGCCTGCGAAGTCGACGAGCTTTTCATACACGCCCGCGCCGCCCAAAATCACGCCCAGCACGACGAAGCAGACGAGAATTCTGGCCGGGGTGAGCTTTGTTTTGTCGATCAGAATCTGCCCGACCATGCAGATCGCGCCGCCGACCAGAAATGCCTTGAGATAGTCCATACCGTCACCTTCTTTCCGAGACGATCGAAACCGCGTGGCACACGCCGGGGATGGACTCGCCCTGCCACGTCGAAACAGGGGAGAGAAGCGCCCCTGTCGCGCAGAACAAAAGCCGCTTGAGCGTTCCTTCGCGCATCTGTGAAAGTAAATACCCACACAGCACGCTTGCGCTGCACCCGCAGCCGGAGCCGCCGGCGTGCACATCCTGGGTTTGCGTGTCGAAGATCATCACGCCGCAGTCGTTGTACCGGCCCGTCAGATCAAAACCGTCTTTTTGCATTTGCTCCAAAACAATTTGCTTTCCGAGAAGACCGAGATCGCCGGTCACGATGAGATCGTAGTCCTGCGGCCGTCTTCCAAAGTCTTCAAAGTGCCGCCGGATGGTGGAGATGGCCGCAGGGGCCATTGCGGCGCCCATGTTGTTGGCGTCCTTGATGCCGAGATCTTCGATCCTGCCGATCGTCGCGCACTCGACGAAGGGGCCTTTTCCGTCAGCTTCTACAATGCAGCAGCCGCTTCCGGTGACCGTCCACTGCGCGGTCGGGGTGCGCTGGCCGCCGTAGCCGAGCGGGAAGCGGTACTGCCGCTCTGCCGAGGCAAAGTGAGAAGAGGTGAGCGCTGCGGCTCGTTTGGCGTAGCCTGCGTTTACAAAGCTGGCGCTGAGAAGCAAACTCTCCGCCATCGTCGAGCACGCGCCGTAAAGCCCCAGAAAAGGGATCTTCGTATCGCGCACGGCAAAGCTCGAGCTGATGCACTGGTTGAGAAGATCGCCCGCGAACAGCACGTCAAGATCAAAGTAAGAAAGCCCCGCTTTTGTAAGCGCAGCATCGAGCGCGTGCTTCTGCAATTGGCTTTCGGCCTTTTCCCAGCTTTTCTGGCCCAGCGTGGTGTCGGGCTGGATCTCGTCAAAATAGTCCTTTAAGGGCCCCTCGCCCTCTTTTTTGCCCGCCACGGCGGCGCTGGCCGCGATGGATGGAAGGTTCGCAAATACGACGCTCTGCGTGCCGATGTGGAAATCGTTCAATTGTCCCACGCTCCTTTTGTTTCTAGTATGCCGGGAAAAAGAAATTTTACGCGGAAAAGGCAAAAAAAGACCGCCGTGCACGAGCACAGCGGCCAAGAGGAATGGAAAATGATACGGATATTCAATGAAAAACTTTCATTCATGGAATGGAAGTTTTTCATATGAAGATCCTAATGAGACGAGATTCCGTGGTTGTATTACAATCACGGAATCGGTTACGCCAAAGGC
>DJQK01000141.1:9354-13162 GCA_002437575.1 Clostridiales bacterium UBA6388
ATGAAAGAATTTCATCAGAAAAAAGAATGAAAAAGAAGTCGCACCCATATTGTGTGCGGCTTCTGATTCGTTCATACGTGGTCGGAAAATTATTTTTTCGCAGACAGTGCGCGGCTCAGCCAGACGCTTCCCAGATCGAGCGCGGTGAAGAAGCCGTCTTTCTCGCTCTTTTTGACGATGCGGTCCTTCGCGCGGGCGTTGGGGTCGGTCAGCTGGAGCTCCACGGACACGCGCGTTGCGATGTCGGCGTCCTTGACCTTTTTCGTTTCGAGGATCTTCATCATGATGATGTGCGAATCGGCCATTGAGCCGTAGTAGATCATGTCGTCCTTGCGCATGAGGGGCCGCCCCTTATATTGCAGGATCGTCTTTTCTTCTGCCATATCGAAACCTCCTGTGAAAAATGCGGCGCTTTGGCGGGTCGCGCAAAAAACGCCCGAAAAATGCCGTGCAATTCGAAACGTACACACTTCTTTTTCTATTATAGCAAACTTTTTCGCAGAAAGCAAATTTCTTTTGAAAACCTGCGCAAAAAAATCGGACAGCCAAAGACTGCCCGATTCTTTCATGGTTTAATCAAACAGATAGTGCCGCACCAGCTCCTGTAAAAGCTCGTCGCGGTCGACCTTGCAGATGAGGCTTCTGGCGCTCTTGTAGTTCGTGATATACGTCGGATCCTCGGAAAGAAGGTAACCGACGATCTGATTGATCGGGTTGTATCCTTTCTCGCTCAGTGCGCTGTATACGGTGGTCAGCAGGGCCTTCATTTCCTGATTGGCTTCATCGGGAACTACAAATTTGATCGTGTTGTCGTCCATAACGGTTAACCTCCTTCGTTGGCGTTTGTTTCTTGGATGGTAGTATCATAGTATATTTGCACGGCAAAGTAAATATCCCGAACATTTCAATTATGTTACAAGATTTCGTGCCGGATGACATAATGCCACACAAGATATATTATCGGCAACCAACGAGGAGGGGAGAGCCGTTCGGAGCGCGGTTTCAGCGAAGTGTTACGTCCTTTTCTTCCTTCAATGCTTTCAGGACGCGCTCGACAACACCGGTGGAGTCTTCGTCCGTGAGCGTGCGGTCGTCTGCGCGAAGCTCAAGGGAGAACGCGACGCTCTTTTTGCCCATGGGAACGCCGGGGCCGCGGTAGATATCGAAGAGGTTGATTTTGCGAAGGAGCTTTCCCGCCGCGCCGGAGATGCAGCGCTCGAGCTCGCCGACGGTGAGTGCTTCATCGCAGACAAGCGCCAGATCGCGCGTGACCGCCGGGAAGCGGGGCAGGCTGTGGAAGACGCGCTCTTCGGCAAGAGACGCTTCGATCGTCGTAAAGTCGAGGTCGGCCACGTACACCTCGCCGCCGATGCCGTAGGTCTCTGCGACCAGCGGATGGATCTGGCCGATGGTACCGGCGAGCTTGCCGTCAATTAAAATGTCGGCGCAGCGGCCCGGATGATAGCTCGGGTTTTCCCGGTTGGCGACGTATTCTGCGGGCTTGACGTTCAGAAGCTCCAACAGCGCGTCAATTTCGCCCTTCATCGTGAAGAAGGTCTCGTGCTCGCCGTAGGTGCCGAAGATGAGGTGGCGCGGCTCGTCGGGGAGGTCCTGTCCGTCGACCGGAAGATACACGCGGCCCAGCTCGTAGAGCTTGACGCCCTTGTTTTTCATCGCGTAGTTGCGCGACAAAATGTCGAGCATACTGGGGAGAATAATGGTGCGCATGATGGACGTGTCCTCGCCCAGGGGATTGACCAGCTTCAGCGTCTTGCGCAGGGGAGAATCCTTCGGGATGCGCACGGCGTCAAAGGACGCGGGAGAGACGAAGGAGTAGGTGATGATCTCGCTGTAGCCCAGGCTTCTGGCTGCTGCGCCCGCCTGATTTTCCAGCATCGCGGTCTCGGAGTAGCCGCCGCGCGTTGTCGTGCCGCGCATGAGCGTCGTCGGGATCTTGTTGTAGCCGTAGAACCGGGCGACCTCCTCGGCGATATCCGCCATGCAGCGAAGGTCGGGCCGCCACGACGGCACCTGGATCTGGCCGTCTGCGACCGGGACCTCTTCGCGGCGCAGATACTCGACCATGTCCGCCTCGGGAATGTCCGTGCCGAGAAGGGCGTTGATTTTTTCAGGCTCCAACGGCAGCGTCACCGGCGCGGGCACGTAGTTGAGGATATCGATCATGCCGTCCATGACCTCGCCGGCGCCCAGAAGCTCTACCAGCTCGCACGCACGGTTGACCGCCGGAACGGTCAGCATGGGGTCAATGTCCTTTTCAAATTTCGCAGAAGCGTCCGTGCGCATACCGAGCGCCAGCGCCGTCTTGCGGATGGAAGCGCCCAGGAAGTTTGCCGACTCGAAGACAACATCGACGGTGTCGGAAACGATCTCGCTGTTCTCGCCGCCCATGATACCGGCAAGGCCCACGGGCTTGGTCTCATCGGCGATGACGAGCATATCGGGCTGCAGGCTGCGCACATTGGAGTCGAGCGTCGTGAGGGTCTTATCCTCTCCTGCGCGGCGGACGATGATCTTGCCGCCGGATACGTAACGGTAGTCGAACGCGTGCATCGGCTGGCCGTATTCGATCATGACATAGTTCGTAATGTCGACGATGTTGTTGATCGGGCGGACGCCTGCCGAACGCAGACGCTGGCGCAGCCACTTAGGGCTGGGCGCAATTTTGACGTTGCGCACCATACGCGCGGTGTAGCGCGGGCAGAGGTCCTCGGCTTCGACTTCTACGTCCAGAAGGTCCGTCAAAACGCCTTCCGCGCCGCCGTTTACGATGGGCTCGTGATGCTTCATCGGGACGTTGAACGCAGCGGCGGTCTCACGTGCCAGACCGATGAGCGAATAGCAGTCGGGGCGGTTGTTGGTGATCTCGAACTCGACGATGGAGTCGTCGTTTCCGATGACCTTGTTCATGTCTTCGCCGATCTCGACGCCTTCGTCATTGAGGATCCAGATGCCGTCAGCGTAGGCCTCGGGGCAGTCGTGCTCGGTGAGCCCCAGCTCTTTGTACGAGCAGAGCATACCGCACGACTCGACACCGCGGAGCTTGCCCTTTGTGATGTGCACGCCGCCGGGAAGATAGGAGTTGTGCTTTGCAACAGGAACAAGGTCTCCCTCGTTCACATTCTGTGCGCCCGTGACGATCTGCAGGGGATCGCCTTCTGCCACGTCTACCATGCAGACCCACATATGGTCGGAATTTTCGTGCCGCGCCATCGACAAAACCTTGCCCACGACGACATTTTTGATGTCCTCGTCCATGCGCGTGGTCGTCTCGACCTTCTGACCGGCGATGGTCATGATCTCGTCATATTCCTTATCGGTCGCGGTGATGTCCACGAACTCGCTGAGCCATTTTCTCGAAATATTCATTGTTTCACCCTCCTTCTTAGAACTGCGACAGGAAGCGGATGTCGTTTTCAAAGATCATGCGCATATCGCTAATCTTGAACCGGCGCATGGCCATACGCTCGAGGCCAATGCCGAACGCGAAGCCGGAGTAAATTTCCGGGTCAATGCCGCAGTTTTCGAGCACCTTCGGATGCACCATGCCTGCGCCCAGAAGCTCGATCCAGCCCTCGCCCTTACACGTCGGGCAGCCCGCGCCGCGGCACTTGAAGCACTGCACGTCGACCTCGCAGCTCGGCTCGGTGAAGGGGAAGTGATGCGGCCGGAAGCGGATGACGGAGTCCTCGCCGTACATGGCCTTAATGAGCGTCTCGAGCGTGCCTTTGAGGTCTGCCATCGTCACGCCCTTGTCGATGACGAGGCCTTCGATCTGGTGGAACATCGG
>DJQK01000141.1:13197-16967 GCA_002437575.1 Clostridiales bacterium UBA6388
CCTTGCGGTACACGCGGCCGGGGGCCAGAATGCGGATAGGGGGCGTTTTGATCTCGTCCATCGCGCGGATCTGCATGGGGCTGGTCTGCGTGCGAAGAAGGACCTTTTCGTCGTCTGTAATATAGAACGTGTCGCTGCGGTCCCTCGAGGGGTGGTTCTCGGCGATATTGAGCCGCGTGAAGTTATAATCTGCAAGCTCGACCTCGGGGCCGTCCAGAATGCGAAAGCCCATGGAAATAAACAGATCCTTCGCTTCATCCAGCGCCTTGTTCATCGGGTGCCGGTGGCCCAGCTGGACGGGGTCTCCGGGGATGGTCACGTCGATGGCCTCAGCCTCCAGCTTTGCCTCCAGCGCTTTTGCCCTCAGGGCGGTCTTCGCTTCTTCGAGTTTTTCCTCGATCGCCGCGCGGACATTGTTGGCGGCCTGGCCCATGATGGGGCGCTCTTCGGCGGAGAGCTTGCCCATGGACTTCAGAACGCCCGTCAGCTCACCCTTTTTGCCGAGAAACCGCACGCGCAGCGCGTCCAGCTCGTTGGTATCCGACGCTTTGCCGAGCGCGTCAAGCGCTTCTTGCCGGATCTTTTCCAGTTGCTCTTTCATAAACAAAAACTCCTTCTTGTAATGATACTGATTTTCGCTGTGGGGCAATAAAAATAGCCTCCCGCCCACAAAAGGGGACGAAAGACTTCTCTTCCGCGGTACCACCCGCAATTCGCCTGACAGCGCACTTTTCGTCTTTAACGGAACTGCCCGGAGAGCCCTAATGACAGGAAGCCTGCGTTCAGACCTCAGCTCGCGGGAGAAGGCCCAGACGCTTCCGGCGGACGGCTTCCAGCACCCCGTCCTCTCTGCTGCCGTGTGATAAGCGCCGGACAAGCCCGGTCTCAGCTTTTAACTTCGTATATCCTAGCATAAATTATCAGATTTCGCAACTTAAAAATTGACTGTTTTTTGCCGCTGCGGTATAATAGAACAAAAATAGCGAAAAGGGGAGTGGCTGCGATGGCAAGACCTGTCTGGCTGGCGGAAAGAACGTCCCATTCGCTTGTCAAATCGCTTCTTCCGGTGCGGCCGCGCTGGGCGCACAAGGGCGATTTCGGAAAAGTCCTGCTTCTTTGCGGGTCAAAGGGGCTTGCCGGTGCGGCGATGCTGGCGGCGAAGGCGGCGCTTCGGACCGGGAGCGGGCTTGTCTATCTCGGCGTGCCGGAGGCAATTTATCCGGTCGCGGCCGGTTCGTGTGCAAGCGCGGTCGTGTTTCCGCTTCCCACAGATAACGATGGACGGTTTTCGCTCAAAGCCGCCGAAGAGATCGAAAAGAGGCTTGCCGACATGGACGCGGTCTTATTTGGCTGCGGCGTGGGGCAGTCGGAGGGGCTGGAAACGCTTCTTGCATGGCTGCTTTCGAGCTGCCGCGTACCGCTGGTCCTGGACGCAGACGGCATAAATCTGCTTGCCCGGCATATGGATGTACTGCGCGGAAGCAAATGCCCGGTCATCTTAACGCCGCACGACGGAGAATTCTCCCGGCTCGGCGGTGACCCAAAAGCAAGGGACCGGACGCTCGAAGCCAGGACGTTTGCCGAAAAAACGAAGACCGTGCTTCTTCTCAAGGGCCACCGCACGATCGTCACGGATGGGCGCAACGTCTACCGCAACACCACCGGGAACCCCGGCATGGCAACCGGCGGCAGCGGAGACGTTTTGTCGGGCGTCATTGTCTCGCTCCTCGGCCAGCATATCATGCCGTTGGAAGCGGCGGCCGCAGGCGCGTGGCTCCACGGCGCGGCGGGAGATCTGGCGGCGCGGGAAATCGGCGAGTACGGCATGATCCCGGACGATATCATCGACTGCCTTCCGCGACTTCTGAGGTAAAAGGGGAAACAAGTTGCGGAAACTTCTTTTGGCAATGGCGCCGGCGCTTTTGACGCTTCTTTGCGCGTGCGCGAAGACCACACCCGACACGGCGCAGCAGGCGCTGACCTTCCGGCAGGCGGTCATACAAAACGACTGCGCGTTTGAAGCAAAGATCACGGCAGATTTTGAAGACACGGTCGCAGAATTTTCACTTTCTTGCCGACACACCGCCCGCGGCGGAACGGAAATGACCATCACAGCGCCGGAAACGCTCGAGGGCCTCACCGCGCAGACGGACGAAACGGGCGCAAAGCTCGTGTTTGAAGACGCGGAGGCTTCTTTCGGGACGTTAGACGGACTCGGGCTTTCTCCAATGGCCGCGCCGCAGCTTGTAACGTCGGCGTGGGAGTCGGGATACATCGCCTATACCGGAACGGAGGACGGTCTTCTTCGCGTGACGTACACCTGCGGCTACGGCGAAGACGCATACACCGTCGATACCTGGTTTGCAGACGGCAGCCCGCTTCACGCGGAAATTTCCCGCGAGGGATGGACAGCCGTGCAAATAGATGTTGCTGAATTTATTTTACGAAAGGCAGAGACATACAATGAAATTACTCAAACGAACCTGGGCAGATATCTCGCTGGACAACCTGGAGCATAACTATCGGACGCTGCGCGAGCACGTCGGAAAAGGGCCGCGCTTTCTGGGCGTCGTGAAGGCCGATGCCTACGGACACGGCGCCGTGCAGGTCAGCCGGACGCTTCAGGCCCTCGGCGCGGAGTATCTGGCGGTCTCGAATCTGGAAGAGGCTGTGCAGCTGCGCAACGGCGGCGTGGAGCTTCCTGTTCTGATCCTCGGCTATACGCCGCCCGAGTACGCGCCGGATGAAGCGGAGCTTCACATCACGCAGGAGGTCCACGGCCTTCAGTACGCCAAAGACCTCAACAAGGCCCTTGAGGGCACCGGCCGCAGGCTGACCGTCCATCTGAAGATCGACACCGGTATGACGCGTCTCGGCTTCTTTGCCGACCAGCCCGAAGCGACGCTGGCTGCGCTCGTAGAGGTCTCGAAGCTTCCGAACCTCTACATTGAAGGCGTTTTCATGCACTTCTGCGTCTCGGACTCCAAAAAGCCCGAGGATATCGCGTTTACAAAATTGCAGCACCAGCGCTTCGTCGATATGCTGGCGCTCATGAAGACCAAGGGCATCGAGCCGAAGATCCGCCACTGCTGCAACTCCGGCGCGACGATCCTGCATCCGGAATATGCGATGGACATGATCCGTCCGGGCGTTGCGACCTACGGCTTCCATCCCTCGCCCGACACCGTGGGCGAAATTGACCTGCGGCCGATGATGAGCCTGCACACCTCCATCGCCCAGATCCGCACCATTGCCGCCGGCAAGTCCATCAGCTACGGCAGGACCTACACCACGCCCGAAGACAAGCTCGTCGCGGTGCTTCCCATCGGCTACGCCGACGGCCTGAGCAGGCTTCTTTCCAACCGCGTCAGCTTCCGCATCTGCGGCAAGGAGGCTCGCGTTCTCGGCCGTATCTGCATGGATATGTGTATGGTCGATATCTCCGACATTCCCGAGGCGAAGGTCGGCACCACGGCCACGCTCTTCGGCTATGACGAGGACGGCACGCTCCTTCCGTGCGAGCGTATCGCCGATATGCTCGGCACGATCAACTACGAGATCGTCTGCGACGTCAACAAGCGCGTGCCGCGCATCTACTACAAGGACGGCAAGCAGGTCGGCGTTTTGCAGTACATCGTCTGACCGTTTCCGCCGACGCCGCATAGAATGGTTCGAGAGCTTTGCAGGTTTCGTATAATTTGAACCTCTGCGTGGGAGAATATTGTCATACCGATCTTTATTTTTCCGCGGAGTGTGAAGCGAATGGATAC
>DJQK01000049.1:0-4875 GCA_002437575.1 Clostridiales bacterium UBA6388
CTATCTTATTGCACTATACACGACCCTGTCCGCCCTTGGGTACCAACGAATTTGCCGAAGCGTTTCGCGTTTTTGCGGTGCGATTTGCCGGGCCGATGAAGGGCATCGGCCCCTACGCGTGCATTCGAACAAACGAAATCACAGGCAAAAGCCCCGGGCGGTGCCCGGGGCTTTTGCGGGAGAATGAAAAGGAGAAACACATGGTTTTTGACACGATCCTGCGCGGCGGCACGGTCATTGACGGCAGCGGAAGGCCGGGCTTTACGGCAGACGTCGCGTTTCTGGACGGAAAAATCGCCGCGGTCGGGGATTTATCCGGCGCACAGGCAAAGCACACGCTGGACGTGGCCGGAAAGCTCGTGACCCCGGGCTTTATCGACATTCACCGCCACGCGGACGCTGCCGTTTTCCGGCCCGGCTTTGGCGAAGCGGAGCTATTTCAGGGGCTGACGACGATCGTCAACGGAAACTGCGGCCTGTCCATCGCCCCGAGCGGCGGCGCATTCCAGAAGGAAATTTTCGACTATCTGACGCCTGTTACCGGGCCTATCGAGGCGCGAATGCAGCCGGAGTCGATGGCCTCTTATTTGCAGGCGGTAAAAACGCTGGCGCTTCCGCTGAACGTCGGAATGCTCGTCGGCGGCGGAACAGTCCGGGCGCAGGCGGCGGGCTTCGGCGTGCAGCGGCTGGAAGGTGCGCACTATACAGCCATCCACAAGGCGCTGGAACAGGCGCTTTCCGACGGAGCGCTCGGCGTTTCGCTGGGACTTGGCTACGCGCCGGAGTGCTTTTACACGACCGAGGAGCTTATTCACGCCCTGGCTCCGCTGCAAAACAGCGGCGTTCCCGTCACCGTGCATATGCGCCAGGAGGGAAGCGGGGTCGTTGACGCGCTGCGCGAGATGATCGCCGTCGGAAAGGCGCTCCATACACCCGTCGAGATCAGCCATCTCAAATCGATCGGCAGGGAAAACTGGCGAAAAGCGACGCCGCTCATGCTCCAACTGATGCAGGCCGCGCGCGAAGACGGCGTGGAGATAAACGCCGACGCGTACCCCTACACCGCGGGCTCGACGCAGCTGATCCACATTCTCCCGCCTGAATGCCAGGAAGGCGGGCTGGACGCTTTGAGCGAAAATCTGAAAGACCCGGCCTTCCGCGCAAAGCTCCGCCGGCGCATGGAAACCGGGCGCGACTTTGAAAACATTTCGCTTCTCGTCGGCTGGGAGAACATTGTCGCCTCGTCCGTGATCCGGCCGGAGGACCGCATTTTTGAGGGAAAAACGATCGCGGAAATTGCAAAAATGCAGGGAGAAGACCCCTTTGACTGCGCGTTCGACCTGTTGTCCTGCGAGCACTGCGCCGTCAGCATGATCGATTTCATTACCGCCGAGGAGGACATCGAGGCCATTTTGCGCGACGACACCACCTGCGTCATATCCGACAGCACCTACCCCACGCACGGGCTGCTGCACCCGAGAGTCTACGGAACCTACGCAAGGCTCTTTGAGCGGTATGTCAGGCAGCGCGGCACGATTTCCGTCGAGAAGGCCGTGCGGAAGGTGACGAGCCTTCCGGCAAAGCGGCTTCGCCTTTCTCACAAGGGCATAATTGCGCCCGGGATGGACGCGGACGTGAATGTGTTTGCGCTGGATAGACTCCGCGAGGCCGCGAGTTATGATCATCCCGATCTTCGCGCAAGCGGCATGGAGCACGTGTTTGTTGCAGGAGAAGCTGCAATTCTGCACGGAAAGCGCACGGCGGCCAATTGTGGGAAGGTGTTGGAAGAACTGTAATCTCCACACGCAGGGCGCGGGGCGGCAAAAAACAGGCGGATGTCGATTGCTGGCCGAAAACTAGAAAAAATGTAGATAATTTTGCGTATATTCCGGCTCTTTTTGGCAAATATAATACTGGACACCTGCTTTCAAATGGGCTATAATTCAGTAGAATGAAAGATGAATGTGTAGTTTCGTGTCCGGTTTGGCGTCTGGCCGTCCGGCGTAAAAATAAGGAGGAAATTATTCATGTCTGTTAAAGTTGCGATCAATGGTTTTGGACGTATTGGCCGTCTGGCGTTCCGTCAGATGTTCGGTGCGGAGGGCTACGAAGTCGTCGCCATCAACGATCTGACTTCCGCCAAGATGCTGGCCCATCTTCTGAAGTATGACTCCACGCAGGGCAATTACGTGGCGCAGGGCCATACTGTCAGCTACAACGAGGGTGAAGGCGAAGACAACTACATTGTCGTCGACGGCAAGAAGATCGTCATCTACAAGATGCCGAACGCGGCGGATCTGCCCTGGGGCAAGCTGGGCGTTGATGTCGTTCTCGAGTGCACCGGCTTCTACACCAGCAAGGCTAAGGCGCAGGCCCATATCGACGCGGGCGCACGCAAGGTCGTTATCTCCGCTCCGGCCGGCAACGATCTGCCCACCATCGTCTACAATGTCAACCACAAGACCCTGACCAAGGAAGACAAGATCATCTCCGCCGCTTCCTGCACCACCAACTGCCTGGCCCCGATGGCAAAGGCACTGAACGACCTGGCTCCCATTGAGTCCGGCATTATGTGCACCATCCACGCCTACACCGGCGATCAGATGCCGCTCGACGGCCCGCAGAAGAAGGGTGACCTTCGCCGCAGCCGCGCCTGCGCTGTCAACATCGTTCCGAACTCCACCGGCGCTGCAAAGGCCATCGGCCTGGTCATCCCGGAGCTCAACGGCAAGCTCATCGGCGCAGCCCAGCGTGTTCCTACTCCCACCGGCTCTACCACCATTCTCAACGCCGTCGTCAAGGGCGCTGTCACGGCTGAGCAGGTCAACGCGCAGATGAAGGCTGAGGCTACCGAGTCCTTCGGCTACAACACCGACGAGATCGTTTCCTCCGACATCATCGGTATGCGCTTCGGCTCCCTGTTCGACGCCACCCAGACCATGGTCCTGCCGCTTCCCAACGGCGACACGCAGGTTCAGGTCGTTTCCTGGTACGACAACGAGAACTCCTACACCAGCCAGATGGTCCGTACCATCAAGTACTTCTCCGAGCTCGGCTAAAGCCTATACAAAATGGCGGCACGGTGTGCCGCCATTTTTTTGCCCGCAGCCAGCAAAGCGCCCGCCGTCAACTGGCAATTGCGACAAAGCTTTGGGGCTATTTTCTGCTTGCGAAGCGGAAGGAAATGTGGTAAAATCTTACCAAGGATCATTGGCGACAGGGAGGACGGCAGATGCAGCGGTTTGCGTTTCCGAGATGGAATACCGGAGCATCACAGGACGCGTGCGCAGCGTGCGTCCCGGGTTCGTTCGGCCTTGGACAAGCAGGTCTTTTTATGTGCTTTTGATGCAGCCGATTCCCGTAGGCGGGAGTTGGCTGCTTGCGTTTAATTGGGTGTGACCGGAACGCGCCGAACGCACCGTCGTGTTTCGGATACACCCAGAACCCACAGCGATACAGAAAGAGGTCAGTCTATGCAGCAATTCCAAACGTTTTTAGAGCAGTTCCACACCACCGGCGCGTCCGACGCCTACAAATTTCTGGGCTGTCACGCCGTGACGCGCGAGGGGGAAAGCGGTTTTCTCTTCCGCACCTGGGCCCCGCGGGCCGCGTCGGTGCGCGTGACGGGAGACTTCAACTTCTGGAACGAAGAGGATCTTCCGATGAAGCCTGTGGGAAACGGCGTGTGGGAGGCGTTTTCCAAATTCGCACAGCCCGGCCAGCGCTATAAGCTCTGCGTCAAAACGGCCGACGGCAGAACGATCTATAAGACCGACCCCTACGCAAACCGCTGCGGGATCTTACCTGACACGGCAAGCGTCATCGACGATTCGAGCGATTTCGTCTGGCACGATTCGCTTTACCGGGCGCGGCGCAGACGAGAAAATGTTCTGAACCGGCCCGTCAACATCTACGAGGTGCACGCGGGCTCGTGGAAGCGGAAGGAAGACGGCTCGTATCTTTCCTACCGGGAGCTGGCAGACAGCCTGATCCCCTATGTCCGCGACATGGGCTACACACACATTGAGCTGATGCCGATCATGGAATACCCCTACGATCCGTCGTGGGGCTACCAGATCACCTGCTACTACGCACCCACGCACCGCTACGGAGCGCCGCGGGATCTCAAGTACTTCATTGACAAGGCGCACGAGGCCGGCATCGGCGTGATCCTGGACTGGGTGCCGGCGCACTTCCCGAAGGATGAAAACGGACTTTTTGAGTTCGACGGCACGTGCTGCTACGAGCTGTCCGACCCCACGATGAACGAGCACCCCGACTGGACGACGCGCATTTACGATTACGCAAAGCCTGAGGTAAGATCGTTCCTCATCTCCAACGCCTGCTACTGGCTCACGCAGTTCCACGCAGACGGCATCCGTGTCGATGCAGTTGCATCGATGCTCTATCTCGACTATAACCGCCCGAACTACAAGCCGAACCGCTTCGGCGGCAAGGAAAATCTGGAGGCCATCGATTTTCTGCGCCAGCTCAACGCCGCAGCGTTTGCCGCAGACCCCAGCGTCATGATGATCGCCGAGGAATCGACCGCGTTCCCGCTCATCACCAAGCCCGACTACGACGGCGGACTGGGCTTCCTCTTCAAATGGAACATGGGCTGGATGAACGATATGCTCCGGTATATGTCCCTGGACCCTCTGTACCGCAAGGGCGACCACAACGCGCTGACGTTCTCCATGACCTACGCATTTTCCGAAAACTTCATCCTGCCTTTGAGCCACGACGAGGTCGTGCACGGAAAATGCTCTCTGATCGGGAAAATGCCCGGTAATTACGACGACAAATTCAACAATCTTCGTGTATTATACGCCTATCAGATGGCGCACCCCGGAAAGAAGCTCAACTTCATGGGCA
>DJQK01000049.1:4907-5311 GCA_002437575.1 Clostridiales bacterium UBA6388
GGGCTCGACTGGCTGCTGCTGGGGTATGAAAAACATCAGAAGATGCAGCACTTCGTCAAAACGCTCAACCACTTCTATCTCAAAAACCGCGAGCTCTGGGAAAACGACTCCGACTGGGGCGGCTACGAGTGGATCGAGCCGGACGACCGCGACCGCTCTATCATCGCCTTCCGCCGCAAGAGCCGCAAGGGAAAAGAGCTTATCGTCGTGTGCAATTTCTGCCCCGTGCTGCGCGAAGACTACCGGCTCGGCCTTCCGAAGCGCGGCTGGTATGTCCCGGTCCTCAACACCGACGACGAGGAATTCGGCGGCTACGGCTTTACGCCCGTACTCGTGCACACCGAGCGCGTACCGTCCCATAACCAGGCGCAGAGCGGCCTTTTCCGCGTGCCGCCGATGAGCGT
>DJQK01000074.1 GCA_002437575.1 Clostridiales bacterium UBA6388
GCGCCGCACAATTGTGTCTGCGCGTCTCGCCGGATCTTTTCCGCCAATTCTGCGGTTTGAAAAACGAGAAATACATACAGTATTCCTTCGTTTTCCGAACCTTGCCTTGACGAAAAATCTCTCGCCGAGCCTTCTTGCCAAATTGTGCGGTGTTGCCATAAAAAAATCCCCTTCCGTTTCAGCTTTGTACAAGCGTATGAAACGAAAGGGGAAAATAGAAATCAAAAAATCAGGCCGTCGCGCTCTGCATCTGATATGGCCGCATATTCTCGCAGAACTCCGTCACGTCGATGCCCTCTGCCAGGATCCGCACCGTCTGCGGCTTGTTGAGCTGCAAGGACAGGAAGCTGAACATCGACTTGGCGTTGCAGACCCCGCCGGCCGCGCGCACAAACAGCACGTCAAACGGCTGCTGATTGGCCAGCGCCATAAACTCGGAAATATCTTGCGCGGAACGGAATAGGACCGTAAATTCTCTCACAGAAAATTCCTCCTGGTAAGACTGTACAAGCCGGGCTTTGTCGGATATAATACCATTGTATTCGCTCCTCGGCGGCTATATGAAAAACGATATACATTTGAAACTGCTATATAGTATATCGCAACTATGCGCCCCATGACTATTCACAAATAAGACAAACATTTTTTGTCAACAAAAAACTTGTTTGGTGGTTTTACCTATGAAATTCGCGTTTTACACCCTCGGCTGCAAGGTCAACCAATATGAGACCCAGGCCATGCAGCAAATGCTTCTGTCCCGCGGCCATACCCTCGGCGAATTCGACGAGCCCTGCGACGGCTACATCGTCAACTCCTGCACCGTCACGGCCGTCTCCGACAAAAAATCCCGCAACGCCATCCGCCGCGCCAAAAAGTGCAATCCGAATGCCGCCGTCGGCGTCTGCGGCTGCTACGCGCAGTCCGCGCCCGAGGATATCCGCGCGCTCGGCGTCGACGTCATGGTCGGCACTGCCGACCGCGAAGCGTTCATCTCGCAGATGGAGCAGGCCGCTCAGGAAAAGAACGCCCACGCTCCCTGGGAAAAAGTCGAGCCGGCAAATTTGCCCCGCGCCTTTGAGCAGCTCCCCGCCGGCGGACTTGCCGAGCGCACGAGAGCGCTTTTGAAGGTCGAAGACGGCTGCAACAACTTCTGCACCTACTGCATCATCCCCTACGCCAGAGGCCGCGTCCGCTCCATGCCGCTTCCCGCCGCCGTCGAGGAAACGAAAAAGCTCGCCCGCGATGGCTACCGGGAGCTTGTCGTCAACGGCATCGAAATATCCTCCTGGGGCTGGGACCTCAAGGACGGCAGCCGCCTGCCGGACCTGCTTTACGCCGTCTGCACCGCCGCGCCCGAAATGCGCGTCCGTCTGGGTTCCTTAGAGCCCCGCACCGTCGACGAGGCCTTCTGCAAAACGTTATCTTCCTGTAAAAACCTCTGCCCGCAGTTCCACCTGAGCCTGCAAAGCGGCAGCGACACCGTTCTCAAGCGCATGAACCGGAAATACGACACCGCGCGGTATTTGCAGAGCGTCCGCCTCCTGCGCGAATATTTCCCCAACTGCGCCGTCACAACGGACCTCATCGTCGGCTTCCCCGGCGAAACCGAGCAGGAATTTCTGGAGTCCCTGCAATTTATGAAGACCTGCGCCCTGTCCGCCGTCCACGTCTTCCCTTATTCCCGCCGCAAGGGAACGCCCGCAGCCAAAATGCCCGATCAGATCGAAAACGCCGAAAAAGAGCGCCGCGCCGCCCTCGCAGGCCAGACTGCCGCCGCCCTTCACAACGCCTTTTTGGTCTCCCAGCTCGGAACGGAGCACGACGTTCTTTTTGAACAGCCCGAAAAGGGCTATTACACCGGCCACACCATGAACTACGTCAAGGTCTACTGCAAAGCGGAAGACCTTCGCAACGAGATCCGCCGCGTCCGCGTCACGCAGCTCTTCGAAGATGGCGTCCTCGCCGACCTCATCTAAAAAAACCGCGGCAGCGAAAACGCCTCTCCGAAAAGCGCCAGCCGCAAAAGATCGTCCAGGATCACCGCCGCGCCGGAAACGCCCGCCCAAACGGCCGCAAACGGCAGACACACCTGCCCCATCAAATCGTGTTTCTGTCCGCTGTAGTCCCACACGCCGAGCCCGAGCGCACGGTTGACAAGCAGCCCCATCAAAAATTCCGCGCACACGATCCCCCACGCGCCCAGCGCCATCTGCACACTCAAGGGCGCTCCCGGCCACACCTCGTCCAGAAGCCCAATGAGATAGAAGCACACCCCGCCCAGAACCCCCATGCTCCAATGGCTCCTGCCGCGGTAAATAAGCTCCAGCCCCACATAAAGCGCCCCGCCGCACAAGATCAAGACCAGCGCCTTCCCCATCCGGATCTCCCCCTCGCCAAACGTTCCCTACACGCATATTTTTTCAAAAATCTTCAGAATCATACTTGACAAATCGCCCTTTTTCCTTTATAATTCATCTTGCTGTTCAGCCAACAGCAAATTGAATCTGGCGGCATAGCTCAGTTGGTAGAGCACCCGGTTCATACCCGTGTTGTCATCTGTTCGAGTCAGATTGCCGCTACCAGGCCCGTTGGTCAAAAGGTTAAGACACCGCCCTTTCACGGCGGTAATATGGGTTCGATTCCCGTACGGGTCACCA
>DJQK01000037.1 GCA_002437575.1 Clostridiales bacterium UBA6388
CCGGATTGAAATGCTTCTGTACCGAATGTACCATGTCAAGCACATCTGGGATGCCCTCGGATGCGAGGAAATGAGACTGTACCGGAATGATGCAGTAGTCCGACGCACTCAGCGCATTGACTGTCAAGAGCTCTTGCTTGAGTCCGCAGTCAATAATAATGTAGTCATAGGCGTCGCACAGCGGTTCCATCACCTGCGCCAACATCTTCTCCGCGCAGCGTCCGGAGTCATTTACGGCGCTGTACTGCGAGATCTGCATGACCTGAAGCCGTGCCGCCGCGTCTGATAAGCGCCGGTTCGCGGGAATGAGATCTGGCTTGTCGTCTGTATGTAAGATGCAGCGCGGCAGATGCAGCTCCAGATCCTCCGGATAGTCGATGGCGGCAAGCAGGAGGTTTGCTAAGGTATATTTCTGCTCGGCTGGGGTGTACCCCATAGATGCAGTGAGATTGCCCTGCGGGTCATTGTCGATGAGAAGTACGCGCTTGTTTGCATCCGCCAGCGCGGATGCAAGGTTCAGAGCGGTCGTCGTTTTACCGACGCCGCCTTTTTGATTGGATACAGATATGATTTTCATGGTTAAACCTCAATTTTTAGTTTTATATCGTGTCGAGGCATAGATAATAAAAAAGTAGTAAGTCGGTAGTAAACAATACCGACCTACTACGAAAAAGTAAGGAATATCAAGCATCCTGAGGTTTTTGTTTATATACTGCCGTGGCAAACGAATAGAATTTTTGTCATTGTGCAGGTTCCTTTCGTGGTGGTCAGGGGTATCTTAGCATATGGGGCGGGGAGAGGCAAGATGGAAATAAAATAATAAGAATTATTTGCAAAACTGAAAAAGGTATGATAGAATAAAACTACGGAAAGCAAGACACGATATTTTAAATCTGAATTGAAAAGGAGACACGGACATGAGCAAGTATGCAGGCACGAAAACGGAGGCCAATCTGCGCGCCGCGTTCGCGGGCGAGTCGCAGGCGAGAAACCAGTACACCTTCTTCGCCTCCGTGGCGAAAAAGGAAGGCTACGAGCAGATGGCGGCGCTGTTTCTGAAGACGGCGGAGAACGAGAAGGAGCACGCGAAGCTCTGGCTCAAGGAGCTGGCCGGGATCGGCGACACAAAGGCCAATCTGGCCGCAGCCGCCGCGGGCGAAAACTACGAATGGACCGACATGTATCAGGACTTCGCCAAAACAGCCGAGGAAGAGGGCTTCCCGGAGCTGGCCCAGCGCTTCCGCCTGGTCGCCGAGATCGAGAAGCACCATGAGGAGCGCTACCGCGCGCTGCTGAACAATCTGGAGACGGCGCAGGTCTTTGAAAAGAGCGAGGTCAAGGTCTGGGAATGCCGCAACTGCGGGCATGTGGTCGTCGGCACAAAGGCGCCGGAGGTCTGTCCCGCCTGCAATCATCCGCAGAGCTATTTTGAGCTGCGGGAAGAGAACTATTGATAGGTAAAAAGTAAGAGTGAAGAGTGATGAAGTGTGGTGCTGGCTGCGCCAGCAATTAAAAAATGTGCCGCTTTTGCGGCACACATCACTTATTCACTTTTCACTATTATCTATTACCTTAAAAAAAGCGGCTGCCGAAGCAGCCGCTTTTTTCATGTGCTTGTTGAGACTTAGTTCAGCTCGGTGATGCCATCGATCCGCAGCTGGAAGGACGGAGCGGACTGGAAGTAGGACTCGTGGTAGTAGCCGTCGAAGATCGCCTCATCTGCATCGGGCGTGAAGTCGCCATCGGTGTCAGTCGCATAAGCGGAGGTGACGGTCTCGCCGCCAACGGTGAACTTGCTGGTATCGAAGACGTGCAGGCTGCCGTCCTTGATGGCTGCGATGGTCTCGTCGACCTTCTCCTGGGTGCCGGGCGCGCAGGACTCGCCGAGCGGAGTGATCTTGACAGCGTCAGTTTCGTAGCCCTGTGCCCAGTTGGTGTCGAAGGCTTCGCCATTCATGACGGACTTGAATGCGTACTCATAGAAGACTTCCCAAACGTTGGTCGGGGAGGTCAGAGCGGCGGTCGGAGCAACTGCGAGCATATCGACGTTGTAGCCGACGCAGTAGACAGTGGTGCCGGCGTCAAGCGCTTCCTGGCAGGCGGACGGAGCGCCGGTGGAGTCAGCGTGCTGGCTGATGATGATGCAGCCGTCAGCGATCAGAGCCTTGGCAGCTTCGTTCTCAGCGGTGATGTTGAACCAGGAGTTGGTGTACTGGACCTGCATGGCGACATCGGGAACGATGCTCTGCAGGCCAAGGAAGAACGCGGTGTAGCCGGAAACGACCTCTGCGTACGGATAAGCGCCGACATAGCCGATCTTGATCTTGCCGTCAGCATCCTTGTTCTTGTCTTCGACCTTGCCTTCGTCGATGAGCTGCTGCAGCTTCAGGCCGGCAACAATGCCGCCGACATAGCGGGCCTCGTAGATCTTGGTGAACGCGTTGTGGAAGTTGTCGAGACCGTCAGCCTTGGCGGTGTCGCCGGTCATCGCGACGAACTGCACGTCGGGATATTCCTCAGCCGCCTGACGGCAGAAGGACTGATGGCCATAGGAGTTGGTGATGACGATGTTGCAGCCCTGGTCGACGCAGTCGACGCAAGCGTCATAGCAGGTCTCGTCTTCGCCGATGGAGTATTTCCAGACGATGTTGTTCTCGCTGATGCCCAGAACCTTGGCAGCTTCCTGGATGCCGAGAATGTGGGAGTAGGTGTAGCCTTCGTTTTCGTCGCCGACGAGAACGACGCCGATCTTGATGTCGGTGCCGACAACGTCACCGGCGGGCTCAGCCGTTTCTTCTTCCTCGGCGGGAGCCTCGGTCTCTTCGGCAGCGGGTTCGGTGGTCTCGGTGGTTTCAGCCGGAGTGGTCTCGGCCGCGGTGTCGTCCGTCTTGGCGGTGGAAGCGCAGGCAACCAGCGCGAAGACCATGACTACGGCGAGAAGCAGAGCGATGATCTTTTTCATGTGTTCGTTCCTCCTAAAAAATTTTGTGGCAGATGCCACAGCCCTGCCGCGCGGAGCTCCGCGCGGCAAAATCGGATATCTGTATTTTAATTGATTCTATACAAAAAAGCAATCTGTTTTTTCACATTTGCGGGATAGAAATACAAAAAAATGAAGGTCCGACCAAAAACTTTTTTAGTTTTTTCGGCGCTTTGTTATAATTGCCTGATTGCAGCAAGCCAATTTCGTGAAGAACGCCCAAGAACATAAGTGGAATTTCTGCGCGATATTATGATATGATATTCTGGAATGGACAGGCGCCTACGGCGCCTGTATCTGCGCGGCACGCGCGGAAAAGCGCTGAAAACAAAGGAGCACGGAACAGTGAATACTTATATAATAAAAGGCGATCTCTGCTTCAGCCGGAGCATGGACGAGATCGTCTGTCTGGAGCAGGGCAGCATCGTTGTGGAGCAGGGGCGCGTCGCGGGCGTGTTTCAGACGCTGCCGGAGCGCTATGCCGCGCTGCCGGTGATGGACTACGGCCGCCGGCTGATCCTGCCCGGCATGTCCGACCTGCATGTCCACGCGCCGCAGTTTGCCTTCCGCGGGCTCGGCATGGATATGGAGCTGCTGGAATGGCTCAACACCTATACCTTCCCGGAGGAATCCAAATATAAGGACCTGGACTACGCCGAAAAGGCGTACAGCAGCTTCACCTCGCACCTGGTGCGCAGCACGACCACGCGCGCGGCCATCTTCGCCACCATCCACGTGCCCGCGACGGAGCTTCTCATGCAGAAGCTGGACGCGGCGGGGCTGGAGTGCTTCGTGGGCAAGGTCAATATGAACCGCAATTCGCCGGTCTACCTGCGCGAGATCTCCACCAACCAGGCCCTGCGCGACACCGAGCGCTGGATCTGCGAGACGCAGGAGCGCTATGCCCATGTCAGGCCCATCCTGACCCCGCGCTTCATCCCGTCGTGCACGGACGATCTGATGTTCGGGCTGGCGCGGCTGCGGGCGAAATACGACCTGCCGGTGCAGAGCCATCTGTCGGAAAACTANNGCCTGGATCCGCGAGCTGTGCCCGCGCTCGAAGAACTACGGCGACGCGTATGAGCAGTTCGGCATGTTCGGCGGCGGATATCCGTGCATCATGGCGCACTGCGTCCACTCGAACGAGGACGAGCAGGCGCTGATGCAGAAAAACGGCGTGTTCATCGCCCATTCGCCGGAATCGAACATGAACCTCGCCTCCGGCGTCGCGCCGATCAACAAATTCCTCGATAACGGCCTGCAGGTCGGCCTTGCGACGGATGTCGCGGGCGGCAGCCACGAGAGCATGCTCCGCGCCATGACCCACGCCATCCAGGCCTCGAAGCTCCGCTGGCGGCTGTATGACCAGAACGTGAAGCCCCTGTCGTTTGACCGCGCGTTCTATCTTGCCACCATGGGCGGCGGCGCGTTCTTCGGCAAGGTCGGCTCGTTTTTGGACGGCTACGAGTTTGACGCCGTCGTGCTGGACGACGCGGAGCTGGACCATCCGCAGGAGCTCTCCGTCCGCGCCCGGCTCGAGCGCGCGGCCTATCTGGCCGACGACCGGAACCTCACGGCCAAATTTGTCGCGGGGCAGAAAATTCTCGGTTGACAAACGGACGGCTTTTTTGTAGAATACAGCCGCAATTGCATAGCGCCCAAAACCGGCGCAGACAGTTCGTGACCATCCTGTCTTAAAATAAAACTAGGGAAAGCTGAAAAGCAAAGATGGGCGCACTGCGTCCATCTTTTTTATCCCTCCGGCAATTGCAGAAGGAGGAACAAACATGAAAAAACTCACCACCCGCCAGATCGCCCTGAACGGCGTCGCCGCCGGTCTCTACGCGGCCATCACGATCCTGACCGCGTCGTTCGCCTACGGCAACATCCAGTTCCGCATCGCGGACGCTTTGTGCGTGCTCGTCGTGCTCGAGCCGTCGCTGACCGTCGGCCTCACGCTGGGCTGCCTGATCTCCAACATCTTCTCCACGGTCTCCGCNNGAATAGTGAATAGTGAATAGTGAAGAAGTGACGTGTGCCGCGCAGCGGCACGATTTCAGATCGCTGGCGCAGCCAGCACTGCACTTATTCACTTTTCACTCTTACTTCTTACTTGCTTTATTTAAATCCGAATGGCTATGTTTTTGACAAGCTGGGATGGACGCACTGCGTCCATCTTTTTTATCCCTCCGGCAATTGCAGAAGGAGGAACAAACATGAAAAA
>DJQK01000025.1:0-123 GCA_002437575.1 Clostridiales bacterium UBA6388
TGCCGCCTGTGGACATGGATTCCACCGGTCTGCGTCACACGGAGTAACTGACTGCAATCTGACCTCTCAGGTCGGCGCTTTTGCGGCGGCCTTTTTGTGCTGCACTTTTTTCTCTACCTGCTG
>DJQK01000025.1:183-24122 GCA_002437575.1 Clostridiales bacterium UBA6388
GACTTTTTATTTGCAGGCTTCTATAGCAATTGCTTATTTTACAAATAAAATGGGCAATCCGGTTTTTTCGGTGACAAACGCGCGGAAATCATCGAGGCTTCCGCCGCTTAGTCCCGCTTTGTCAAACGCCTGCACATGGTCTTTGGAGAGAGCGAAGATAAAATAGCGCTTCGTCTCGGCAACGGCGAGAGGTTTGTCGTACTGCCATTTGCTCTCGGCGGCGCTCGTTTTTACGGTGTAGCAGTCTTCTTCAAAAATCGTGGAGGCGTGCTGCGTGCCGGGAAGAAGGCGGCGTCTGGCGGCGTATGCGTTGAGCCGGTCTTCGAAAATTCCCGTGAAAATCACGGCGAGCACCGCGATCAGCGTCACCGCGTCCTCGCCGCCGAGCGGCTGCTTCAAAAAAAGCTTCGCGGCCAGCACCAGAAGACCGAGCGCGATCACCACCGCCGCGAACAGATGCACGCGCTTACTGCGCTTTTTCCGGAGCGTTTTGCGAAGACCCTTTGCCATCGCGGTGAGCGTTTCAAGGTCATAGTCCGTCTCGATCGTAAACACCATTTCCGTTCCTTTCCGAAAAAAAATCGCCCCGAGCCAAATGACTCAGGGCGAAAGCATCTTCCGTGGTACCACCTGAAGTTCCCGCAAGCGCGGGCACTCGAACTCTGTAACGGGAGCACCCGGCGAGACCTACTCAAGTTCAGTCCCGCAGCTCAAAGGCGACCTCGAACACATCCTGCGCGAAAGCTTTCACCGGCCGCTTTCTCTCTGGGGCGCAAAAAATGCGTTCTTTTTCCTTCTCTCAGCTTTTTGCGAAATTTCATTCATGATACCGGAAAACCGGCGATTTGTCAAGGGTGCGTTCTTCCGCTCAGACGTCCTCGATGATGGGAGACGGCTTTGCCGCCTGCGGATTGACAAGCGTGCGGAACTTCGAGCGCGACTCGCGGATCTCGGAAAGCGACTGCGAGATCGCGTCTTCCGTGCGCTTCATGGCGTCGTCGACATAGTCGTTCGTGACCTGCCGCAGCTCCTTGATCTTCTGCTGCGCGGCCTTCATCATCTCGGCAGCCTGCTGCTCGGCCTGCTTGACGACCTCCTCGCGGGAGATCATCTGCTTGGCGCGCTGCTCGGCCTGCTTGAGAATGTTTTCCGCCTCGCGCTTGGCATTGGTGATGACCTCGTTGCGCGACTCCACGATGGTCTTGGCCTGCTTCAGTTCGCCGGGGAGCTGGTTGCTGATCTCGTCGAGCAGGTCGAGCACTTTGTCGCGCTCGATGACGCACTTCTCCGCGCCCAGCGGCAGGCTCCATGCGTCCTGCACCATTTCGTACAATGTGGTGATGGTCTCTTCAATACCGTTCGCCATGTGATTGTCCTCCTTTGTTCTGCCCGGCCATGCGGGCGGTCACGTCGGCGATGATCTCGTCGGGCACGAAGCCGTGCAGATCTGCGCCGTAGTGCGCCATTTCCTTGACGATGCTCGATGACAGGTACATGAACTGGTGCTCTGTCGTCAGAAACATCGTATCCAGACCGGGATTGAGCTTGTGATTGATCAGCGCCATCTGAAACTCGTGCTCGAAATCCGAAAGCGCCCGCAGGCCCTTGATCACGACGCCGCAGTCCTGCTCCCTGGCAAATTCGGCAAGGAGCTTGTCTGACTGCATGACCGTCACGTTCGGGATGTGCTTTGTCACGCGGCGGATGAGCCCGGCACGCTCTGCGGATGAAAAGACCGGGTGCTTTTCGGCGTTGATCATCACGCAGACGATGAGCTCGTCAAAGTTTTTGGCCGCACGTTCGATGATGTTCAGATGGCCGTTTGTGATGGGATCGAAGCTTCCGGGATAGATGGCTTTTCTCATAGATCCTCCTGCGGTCTTTCCTTGCGGTAGATGGTGACTGCCGCCTTGCCGTACCGGTAATCGCGATACCGCACAAGACCGGGGATCTGCGATGGAAGCTCCTTCCCAAACGGTCTTTCCGTGATTATTATACCACTATCTGAAAGAATGTCAATTTGTGATATGGTTTTCAGGCTGTTTTCGAGGAAAACTTCTGCGTAAGGCGGGTCAAGAAAGACCAGATCGAACGTTTCGCGGCAGGTTTTTAAGTAAGACAGGTAGTCCGCGCGCACGACTCTGGCCGCAGCTTCAAGCTTTGTCTTGGAAAGATTTTCACGCACGACCCTGCACGCATCGTCGCGCATATCGACAAAC
This sequence comes from Clostridiales bacterium UBA6388, assembly GCA_002437575.1. Classification (GTDB taxonomy): domain Bacteria; phylum Bacillota; class Clostridia; order Oscillospirales; family Oscillospiraceae; genus CAG-170. Next base: position 2,403 of record DJQK01000025.1, read on the forward strand.
ACGGCAGCTTTTGCGCCGCGGCTGAGCGCTTCGATGCCCATCTGGCCAGAGCCCGCGAACAGGTCCAGCACGCGTCGGCCCTCGACCTCAAACTGGATGGCCGAGAAAATGCCCTCCTTGACCTGATCCATCGTGGGTCTGGTGTCCATACCTTTGGGCGCTTTGAGCGCCATGCCTCTGGCCGTTCCGGTGATGACTCTCATGGCTCTTCCTCCTGTGTCTGATGGAAATAGTCGTAAACCGCCTGCCCGGCTGCTTTTCCGATCGCGCCCTCCAGCGCCGTCAGGCTCGCCTCTTCGATGGCGCGGACAGACTTGAAGGTCTTGAGCAGCGTCTCGCGCCGCTTGGGCCCCACGCCCGGAATTTCCTCCAATTTAGAGCCCCGGACGCGGCGGCTTCGGAGCGTGTGATGGTACGTGATGGCGAAGCGGTGCGTTTCCTCCTGGATCGTTCCGATGAGGGCGAAGACGGCGGGCGTACCGGAGATGGAGATTTCGTGTCCCTGCGGGGTAACGAGGGCTCTTGTCCGGTGGCGGTTGTCCTTGACCATGCCGAACGTCGGAATATCCAGCCCCAGCTCGCTTTGAACCTGCATCACCGCGTTCGCGTGCTCCACGCCGCCGTCAATGAGTAACGCATCGGGCCGTGCGTCAAAGCCCGCGTCGCCGTTAACATAATGCGTCAGTCTCCGACGCAGCACCTGCTGCATGGACGCGTAATCGTTCTGATCGGTAAGGCCTTCGATCTTGAAGCGCTTGTAGTCCTGCTTGCTCGGCCGGCCATCGACGAAAACGACCATTGACGCAACAATATCCGTGCCCGCGATGTTTGAAATGTCGTAGGATTCGAGCCGGTGCAGCGATCCCAGCCCCAGCATATTCTGCAAGAGCCCCAGCGTTCCCAACGCACGTTCTGCCTTGGAGGTGACGCGCTCTGCCTCCTCCCGCGCGTTTTTCTGCGCGAGGTCCACCAGGCGCACATTGTCCCCTCTTTGCGGCGTGCGGATGTGGACGCGCTTTTGGAGGTTCTGATACAAAAGCTCTTCAAAAAGCGCAGCGTCCTCCATCGGCTTCGGAAGCAGTATCACCTTCGGCGCCGCGCCTCTGGCCAGATAGTACTGCTTGACGAGCGTCGAGACGGCTTCTTCTTCGTCGTCCGCGGGCTGGAGAATTTCGTACTCCTTGTCAAGTAGATTTCCGTCGACATAGTGAAGCACGGCGAAGCACGCCTTCGCCTCGCTCTGATAATAGCCGATGACGTCGGTATTTGCCATCGAGCCGGCCGTGACGAGCTGCTTCTGCCCCAGAGACTCTACGGCGCGAAGCCGGTCGCGCAATAACGCGGCCTGTTCAAAATCGAGCGCTTCCGCGGCGGCGAGCATTTTCTCGCGGATTTTGTCTGCCAGCTCGGTGTATTTTCCCTGCAAAAGCATCATCGCCTGCTCCATGCGGGCCCTATACTCCTGCGGCGAGCGAGACAGCTGGCACCACGCGTCGCAGTTGTTCATGTGGTAATTGAGGCACGGCCGCTCCTTTCCCAGATCGCGCGGAAATTTTTTGGAGCAGCCGGGAAGCTTCAAGGTAAGCCTTATCGTGTCGATGACGCGCTGCGTCGTGCCGCGGCCGCCATAGGGGCCAAAGTAGCTCGCGCCGTCGCCCGTGACCTTGTTCACAAGCTCCATGACAGGGTACTCCTCGCGCATATCCACGCGAAGATACGGATAGCCCTTGTCGTCCTTCAGCAAAATGTTGTATTTCGGCATATGCCGCTTGATGAGCGAGCACTCGAGCACCAGCGCCTCAAATTCGCTGGCCGCGACGATGACGTCAAAATGGTCGATCTGGCTGACCATTTTCCGCGTCTTCGGCGTGTGCGCGGCGGTGTTCTGAAAATACTGACTCACGCGGTTTTTGAGCTTCTTCGCCTTGCCGACGTAGATGATCTGCCCTTGCTTATCCTGCATGAGGTAAACGCCCGGCTCATAGGGAAGCGACAGCGCCTTGTCTTTTAATTCCTCAAAGGTCATAACAGAAAAGAAGCTGCCTCAGGGTTTCTGAGGCAGCGTTTTGTCGTTTTTTTCAGAAGACTTCCTTCACGAGCATTTCGGTCAGCGCTTTGACGGCTTCCTCTTCGTCGGGACCTTCCGCGATGATGCTCACGCGCGTGCCCTTCGTGATGCCCATGGACAACACACCAAGAAGGCTCTTGGCATTGATCTTCCGGTCTTCGACCTCGACCCAGATGCTGGACTTGAACTCGTTGGCCTTCTGGATGAAGTACGTAGCCTGCCGGTTGTAAAGACCGGATTCACATTTGACGATGGATTGCTGCATGTACATAGACGACACTCCTTCAATGTGCTCAAGGTGCAGCCGACGCCTGTCGGCCAGCTGGACGATACCCCGGCGCAAATTTGTGCAGGGCTCTCATATGCTTTGATTCTACCCAAAATTCTCAGAAAAGTCAATCCTTATTTCAATTTTGGCATACCCGCAAAGAAGCGTTTCTGCACGTCTCACTTGAATTCCACGATCGTCACGCCGCTCTCGCCCTCGCCGTAGACGCCGAGACGGAAGGATTTGACGTATTTGCACCGGCGAAGCTCGTCCTGCACCGCCGCACGAAGAACGCCCGTGCCCTTGCCGTGGATGATGCGGGCCGTCGGGAGATTTCCCATGTAGGCGCTGTCCAGGAAATTGTCAAGCAGAAGGATCGCCTCGTCGGCGGCCATACCGCGAAGATCCAGCTCCGGCTGCGCCGCAGCCTTGAGTTCCCGAACTTTTCCTTCGATGATCTTTTTGGCCTTCGTCTTCGTCTCGTTTTCAAGAAGATACACCTCGTCGGGCTTGGCGGTTATTTTCATGATGCCCGCCTGCAGCTGATATGTGCCGTCCTTGTTGACGGCCAGCACCGTCGCCTTTGTGCCGAGCTTCAAAAGCTCGACGGTATCGCCCACACGAATGGCTCTCGTGGGCGCGGGACGGTTTTGTGCCTGCTGCGGCTTTGTGCCCTGCAATTTGGCTTCGGCCTCATTGAGCGCGTGGCGGAGGTTTGCCTGCTTTTCGTTCGAGCCCGGGACGAACGCGCCGCCCTGCGACTGCTTGCGCAGCTGTTTCAGCTCTTCGTAGACCTCGTTTGCCGTGCGTCTGGCGTCGTCGATGATGAACTGGGCTTCTTTTCTGGCCTGCGCGGCGGCCTTTTCCTTTTCCTTCTGGATCTGCTGGTAATATTCCTCGGACTGCTGCTTCTGCTTTTCCGTTTCCAGACGCAGCTGCTCGGCCTCAAGTCTGGCCTGCTCCATCTGCTGGCGCTGCTGCTCAAGCTGGGAAAGCACGTCCTCGAAATTCACGTCGTTCTGGCTGACCATGCTCCGCGCGTCCTCTAAGATCGCGTCGTCCAGCCCCAGCTTTTTGGAGATGGCGAAGGCGTTGGACTTGCCGGGGATGCCGATGAGCAGCCGGTAGGTCGGCTGGAGCGTTTCGACATTAAACTCGCACGAGGCGTTGATGACGCCCTTTGTCCGCATGGCGTAGAGCTTGAGCTCGGCGTAGTGCGTCGTGGCCGCGATCTTTGCGCCGCACTTGCGGCAGAACTCGATGAGAGAGATCGCCAGCGCCGCGCCCTCAGCCGGGTCCGTTCCTGCGCAGAGCTCGTCAAATAAAATGAGCGTGGAATCGTCGCAGATTTTGAGGATCTCCACGATATTTTTCATGTGCGAGGAAAAGGTAGACAGCGACTGCTCGATCGACTGCTCGTCACCGATGTCGGCAAGCACGCGGTCGAAAACCGACACAAAGCTTCCGTCGTCCGCCGGGATGTGAAGCCCGCACTCGGCCATCAAGGTAAGCAGGCCCAGCGTTTTGAGCGTGACGGTTTTGCCGCCGGTGTTGGGGCCCGTGATGATGAGCGTGTCAAAGTCCTGCCCCAAGCGCACGGAAATGGGTACGACGGTTTTCGCCGCGATCAAGGGGTGCCGGGCGCGTTTGAGCTCGATTTTCCCATCCGTGCGGATCTCGGGCTCGGCGGCCTTCATGGCAAACGAGAGTTTAGCCCGCGCGAAAATGCAGTCCAGCTGGGTCAGCACCGTGTAATTGACGGCCAGATGCTCTTTGTGCCCCGCGACCTCGCCGGAGAGCTCGGTAAGAATTTTCTCAATTTCCTTGCGCTCTTCGACAAAGAGCTCGCGCAGGGCGTTGTTGCCGTTCACAGCCTGCATGGGCTCGATGAAAAACGTGCTGCCGGAGCTTGACACATCGTGCACTAGGCCCGGGATCGAACCCTTGCACTCGGCCTTCACCGGCACGACAAAGCGGTCGGAGCGGATGGTCACGATCGGCTCCTGCAAATATTTTGCATACGTCGAGGACGTGATGATTTTTTGCAGACCTTCGCGGATGGCGACGCTCTGGCGGCGGATCTTGCGGCGGATGGAAGAAAGCTCCGCGCTGGCTGCGTCGGCAATTTCGTCCTTGGAGACGATCGAATTGAAAATCCGCTCCTCTAAGTACTTGTTCGGCGTGATCTGGGCAAAGAAGATATTGAGGTCATTTTCCATGCCCTCGCCATCTGCGTAAGCCTTCGCCTGCCGCGCACATTTGAGAACGCCCGCCACGCGAAGAAGCTCCTCGGGACTCAGGCACCCGCCTCTGACGGCCCGGTCGACGCTGGCTCCCACGTCGCTCACGCCGGCCAGACCCGGAGAGCCCTTGAGGGTAACCATCCGGCAGGCGGCGCTCGTCTGCTTCTGTAACATCCGAATTTCGTCCGCATCATGAAGCGGCACGGTTTTCAGGCACTGCTCCTTTCCCGCGGGCGAGCACGCCTGATCGGCAAGAAGCGCAAGCACCTTGTCGAGCTCTAATTTGTGTAACGATTTTTCGTATAGTTCATTCATATGTCGTTCTTCCTATATTGATTGCACCGGCTGCATCAGCAGCAGGGATTTATAAAAGTCGAGCGTAGAAAACCCGCGCTCGAGCTGCGTGAGAAAATACGTCTCGCTGATATCCGACAGCTCCTTCAGCGCCTCGGGAAGGAGGTTAAAAGAAAAAACCTTTTTGGCCTCGCACGTTGTGATGTGCTGCATGGCGGCAAGTGTCGCGGGGCTCAGCGGCAAACGGAGGCTTCCGGGCGAACTGCATTTTGCGCAGACGGCCATCCCGCCCGCAACGTCAAAAAGCGCCGGCGTTTGGCTTCCGCAGACCGCGCAGCCGTCTACCATCGGCAAAAAGCCCGCGATGACCATCATCCGAAGCTCAAACGCGGCCTTGACGAGAGGCTGCGGCCTTTTTAGTTTACATAATGCGTATATCGCATTCAGCGTCAGCGATAAGACCTCGCCGTCATTGACGTCCTGCTGCGACAAAAGCTCCGCCGCCTGCGCAAAATAGCTGCAAAGACTGAGTAACTCAATGTCGCCTCGCATCGCCTGAAACATCTCGAGGCAAACGGCCTCGGTGACGGAATAATACCCCTGCCGCTCGAGAACCGTGAACTCCGAAAAGGCCAGCAGCTGGCACGCGGATTTCAGCTGGCTGCGTCTGGAGCGCACGCCCCGCGCCTTGAAGGTCATGAGCCCCTGCTCGCGCGTCAGAACGGATAGGATTGCGTCTGAATCGCGGTATTCCGTCACCCGGAGCACGAGCCCCTGCGTTTTCAGATACATTCCGGCCTCTTCCCTTCCGGCGCGTCTTGTTCGCGCTGCGATTTTTTGTAAAGCAGGTACGCCTCCGGCGCGCCCGTGTCGCGGAAAACCTCCCAGAACAGCTGCGTCTGCATCCAACCGCCCCCTCAATGTTAGGGTATGCGTTTTCCAGACCGCGATACTGGCAGTTCCTGCCCGAAGCTTTTGCTTTATCCAATTATACCATCGATCGCGGAAAACGGCAATAGAACCGAAAGCCCTTCCCGGTTCGGGAAAGGCTTCTTCGTTACCGGTTCGCGTCGTAGCCGAAGTTGGAGATCAGGTACTGACTGTCGCGCCAGTTTTCCTTCACGCGCACCCACGTCTGCAAATAGACCTTCGTGCCCATGAAGCGCTCGCAGTCGGCGCGCGCCTGCGTGCTGATTTTTTTGAGCATCGCGCCCTGCTTTCCGATGATGATGCCCTTGTGGCTGGCTTTTTCGCAGTAAATGGTCGCGTCAATGTCGATGATGCCGTCGTCGCGCTCGGAAAATTTCGTGATCTCGACCGCCGTGCCGTGCGGAATTTCCTTCTCTAAATTCCACAGCAGCTTCTCGCGGATGATCTCGGCCATGACCTGCTTTTCGGGCATATCGGTGACCATGTCCTCCGGAAAGAGCATGGGGCCCGGCTGGGCGTATTTTTCGCATTCTTTCAGAAGTGTCGCCACGCCGTCGCGCCATTTTGCGCTGATGGGAATCACGCAGTCAAAATCAAATTCAGCTTGGTACGCGGCGATGACGGGGAGCAGCGCTTCTTTTTCCACGGTGTCGATCTTGTTGATGACCAGCATCGCCGGTGCATTTGATGCTTTGATTCTCTCGATGAGCGCGTGCTCCTGCTCTCCGACGTTTGCGATCGGCTCGACCATCAATATGACCGCGTCCACGTCGGCCACCGATTCCTTGACGACGTTTACCATGTAATCACCGAGCTTGGTGCGCGGCTTATGGAAGCCCGGGGTGTCGATGAAGACGAGTTGGGTATTGTCCCGGTTGACAACGGCGCAGATACGGTTTCTCGTCGTCTGCGGCTTATTGGAAACGATGGCGATCTTCTCGCCGACGAGCGCGTTCGTGAGCGTGGATTTTCCCACGTTCGGCCGCCCCGCGATCGTGATCATGGCAGATTTGGTTTTCATTCGTATCTCTCCTCTTATTTACGCGGCAGCTCGATCTCAGCCAGGATCGCCTCTTCCCGCGCGCGCATCTGGCGCTTCATGGGGCCCTCGTCGACATGGTCGTAGCCCAGCAGGTGCAAAATCGAGTGGACGGTGAGGTAGCCGACCTCACGCCTTACCGAGTGGCCGAATTCCTTCGCCTGCTGCCTGGCCCGCTCGAGAGAGATGGCCATATCGCCGAGCGGCACGCGGCCGGTCTCGGGGTCTTTGTACTCGTCCCAGCTCTCCGGGAGCTTGCCGGGCTGAAGCTCGAACATCGGAAACGACAAAACGTCCGTCGCCTTGTCGATATTCCGGTAGGCCTTGTTGATGGCGCGGATGGACGCGTCGTCCGTCAGCAGGACGTTAATTTCACACGGCACGTCGACGCCCTCTTCCGACAGCGCCGCCAGAATGCACTTGCGGATCTGCCGCTTGAGAAGCAGCGCGTCCGGCGTTTTTGCCTCGCAGGTCATGACGATATTATGCTTCATATTCTGTCCCTCTTCTGATGAAATGTCTTTTGTGTACGGAAGGTTTTTGGCGATTCCTGCAGGCGCGACTTTTCAAATTTGTCATACGCCGCGACGATCTTCTGCACGAGCGCGTGGCGCACGACGTCGCTGGCCGTAAGTCTGCAAATCGCGATATCCTCCACGCCGTCTAAAATTTTCACGGCTTCCTTGAGGCCGCTGACCTTATCGCCCGGCAGGTCGATCTGCGTGACGTCGCCTGTAATGACGATCTTCGAGCCGAAGCCGAGACGCGTCAAGAACATTTTCATCTGCTCGCGCGTGGTGTTCTGCGCTTCGTCGAGAATGATGAAGCTGTCGTCCAATGTCCGGCCTCTCATGTAGGCCAGCGGCGCGACCTCAATGTTTCCGCGCTCTAAATACTTGTTGTACGTCTCCGCGCCCAGCATATCAAAAAGCGCGTCGTAAAGCGGCCGCAAATAGGGGTCGACCTTGTTCTGAAGATCGCCCGGCAGAAAGCCGAGCCGTTCGCCTGCTTCTACGGCGGGGCGCGTTAAAATAATGCGGTTGACCTCTTTGGCGCGGAAGGCCGCGACGGCCTGCGCCACGGCCAGATACGTCTTGCCCGTACCCGCGGGGCCCACGCCGATGGTGATGGTGTTTTTGGAGATGGCCTTGAGATACGTCTGCTGGCCGATGGTCTTGGCCTTGACGGGCCGTCCCTTCGCCGTGACGCAGACGACGTCCTTGGCCATCTTCGTGACCTGCTCTTCTTTTCCCGCGCGAACGAGGTCAATGAGATAGCGCACCTTCTGGTCGTCGATCTCCTCGCCCTTCGCGGCAAGAGATAAAAGCGCCTCAATGGCTCTGGCGCCCGCGTCTACGGCTTCTAAATCCTCTGCCGTGACTTTCAGCTCGGTGTTGCGGTTCGTGATGTGCACGCCGAAGGCCTGCTCGATTTTTTTCACGTTCTCGTCAAAGGAGCCGAAAACGTCAATGAGCTGCTCGACGCGCTCTGCGTTGATGGTTCGTTCTGTCATGGTATCGTCTCTTCCTTTATTTCCTGCTGCAAAATACTCGTGCGCACCATCCGGGCGATCATTTCCTCGCACCGAATGGACGCGGTATATTCGTAAACGCCGTCTTGCCGGCAGACGCCGCCGGTCACGTCCAGAATTTTCCCGGCGATCATGTCCTGCCGCACCGAAGCTTCCGCCTGCCTTTGCATCTGCGCTTCGGCCGTCTCAGGGGCAAGCGGCTCGGCTGCGGTGTCATAGTAGATGCACTGCGTCACGCTCAGCCCGATGGGAAGCTCCAGCCCGCCGGGAAGCGTCAGCATATGCGTTTTCGTTATTTTATCACATCTGCCGGTCAGATTTCCACCGTTTGAGAAAATATTCTGCCGTTTTTCTCCGATGAGAAGCGAAACTGTCCGCGCTTTTTTGCCGGTTGGCCGCTTGACGCGCACGGTGTCCGGCGTCACGATGGTTTTCTTCGTCAGCGTTTCGGCGTAAACTTCCCCTCTGGCCGCGCACACGCGCGTGGTAAACTCGAGATCCAGGTACGCGGAAATGAGCAGCTGCCCCTTTTTGACCGCCTGGCCGGGCGCGCAGAGGCAGTTTCCGTCATAAGCAAAAACGCTTGTGATGACGCCGTCTTTTGCCGCGACAACGTCCATCGGCGCTCTTCGCTCCTCGACTTTGATCGACTCCGGCCGCTCGCGGACAATGATGCGCGCCCGCATTCCGCTCTGCTGCACGGTGAACCACTGAAGCTCCGGGATCAGCAGAAGCATTTTGTTTTTGAGCTCCTGCGGCTTTATACTGGGGCCATACGTCCCGAAGCCCACGCCGAGACTGTTCATCGCACGTAAGATCTTTTCCTCCGGTACGGTTTCGTTTCCTGTCACCTCGTAGAAAAACACGAACTTCGGAACGACAAACGACGCCGCCATCGCCAGAACGAGCGCGATACAGAACGCCTTCCTGCGAAACAGCCCGCCGAGGCTTTTAGGCAGGCCGTATTCCGCCGCAATTTCGAGCTCGCACATGGCCTTCTGCGCGGCGGTTTGCGCTTTGCAGACGTCTTTTTTGAGAAGCAACAGCGAGATCGTCACGCCGTCTTCGCGCTTCGGCTCTAAAAACGCGGCTCTGGCCTGCGTCAGCCGCTCGAGCGCCCACTCGGGACTTGCGCCTTTGATCTTCGCGCGGACATAGCCCTGCAAAAACCAGATGATCCGCCACATCTAGCCTTCCTCCGAAAACGTCAGCGCGTGAATCTCGCCCGTCACCGACAAGCGGTCGCGGTGCATATGCCGGAGCTCGAGTCCCGCCCCTTCGATCGTCACCGCGCCGGTATTGACCCGGATGACGATCTTCTCCGGCTCATAGGCCAAAATCGCTCGATGACAGTCCAGGCTGCACGCGCAAAAGCCGTTTACTTCGATGTGCGGCAGCTCGAGCGCGATGTCCGCCGGAAGCTCCAGCCGTTGCGCCGCGCGTTCGAGAAGCTTTCTGAATTTGTTCATCCTCCCACCCCATTTCATAAACAGCTTATGCCGTCGGCATGAAATCTTGCCGGACAGACATAGATTGGTTCGGGGTGATTTTGGATGCGGGAAAAAACATCGTCTGAATTTTTGCAGGCGCTTTTGATCGGTAGTTGTTATGTCTACCTGATCCTCTGCCCGAAGGCGGCAAGCGCTGCGGCAGCTTCGAGCCTATCGCTCTGCGCGAGGGTGCTCGTGCCGTCGCTGTTTCCGTTTTTCGTGTGCGCGAATCTTTTTTGCGCGTTGGGTCTTACAAAGCGGCTGGAAAAGCCCTTTTCGCGCGTGATGGGGCCGGTGTTCGGCGTCTCGGGCTCGGGCGCGGCGGCGCTCGTTCTGGGGCTCACGGGCGGGTACCCCTCGGGCGCGCAGGCGGTCGGGAGCTTATATGCCGCCGGAAGCATCGATGAACGCGCGGCGCAGAAGCTGCTTCTTTTCTGCAACAACTGCGGACCTGCGTTCATCTTCGGCGTCGTGGGCGGAGAGGTTTTCGGAAGCACGCTGGCAGGGCTTTTATTATACCTCGTGCACATCGGCTCGGCACTGGCGCTGGGCGTGCTTTTTGGCCGCGGAACATCGAAGCGTGCGGAAGCAAAGCCGCACCCGGAGGAAAAAACGCCGCCGGTCTCGTTTTCCGCAGCGTTTACAAAAAGCGTCCTTCTCGCGGGGAAGACGGCCTTTTCGGTCTGCCTGTTTGCCATCGTTTTTGGCGTCCTGTCTTCGATGGCAACCGGCGTTTTGGCGCAGTTTTTGCCTGCTTGGGCGGGCGCAGTGCTGACCGGCATTCTGGAGCTTTCCGGCGGCGCGGCGGCGCTGGGTGCAGTGTCTATCTCACAGGGCGCGAAGTTCGTGCTCTCGTCCATGCTGCTGGCGTTCGGCGGCCTGAGCGTGCACGCGCAGACGAAGGCAGTCCTGGAGCAGGCGGGGCTGCGCGGCCTTCGCGTATTTCTGCCGAAGCTTCTGCACGCGGCTCTGGCGGGGGCTCTGAGCGTGCCGGTCTACGCGCTGTTCCAAAAGCGGCTGGAGGCGCAGGCGGCGTTTGCGGCTGATTCGAGCTGGCTTTTCGCGGCTGATTCGAGCTGGCTTTTCGCGGCGGCGGCGCAGCTTGCGCTTGGCGGCGGAATTTGTCTTGCGTACCTGAAATTGGGGGCTGGAAATCCGCAGAGAAATCGTGTATAATGTCGGCATAAACCTTCGGGAAAGGCGGCCTGTTTATGCTCTTTCGTAAAACGATCGACCGGTACTGCACCTACTGCCAGTTCGCTGGGCGCATTGACGACGAGACGATGGTCTGTCCGTACTACGGCATCGTCCCATGTGAACATCACTGCCGACGGTTCCGGTACGATCCGTTAAAGCGCGTGCCCGGCCGCGTGAAGCCGAAGGATTTTTCGAAATTCGACAAGCAGGATTTCAGCCTGTAAGCGTACATAAAACAGGATATCCCGTTTATTGGACTCTATCAAAAGTCCGGTAAGCGGGATATTTTTTCTGTCCTTATTTTCGGTCTCTCCTGCTTTCAGAAGCAGGTGAGCGACCACTCTGTCCGGTAGGTTTCCCCTGCCGCAGCCGCTTGAAGCGCCGCTTTTTTCATTCTGCCGCGCGGAATTTCGCTTTGCGGGGCGGGCGTTCGTCTTCCGGTATGGTAATTCTGTACGAAAATCGTTTTGCTTTTTTGTTGCAGTTGCAAGAAATCCGTTGGAAACGCGGCGAAAAGTAATTCTTTTTGTAAAACCGGTTGACAAATTATTTGGGAGATGCTACAGTGGAAGCAACGATAGCAAAACGAATTTCGTGCAAACTGCGCAGAATACAGGCGAAAGGTGCGTGAGCGAATGAACGAAACCATTGTTTCCATGCGGGGTATCTGCAAGACCTTCCCCGGCGTGAAGGCGCTGGACAATGTGCACTTCGAGCTCCGTTCCGGCGAGGTCATGGCTTTGCTTGGAGAAAACGGAGCGGGAAAGTCGACGCTGATGAAAATTTTGAGCGGCGTCTACACCCGGGACAGCGGAACGGTCGAAATTTTCGGCAAGGAATACGGCGATCTGACGCCCAAGCAGGCCCAGAGCCTCGGCGTGGCGATCATCCATCAGGAGCTCAATATGTGCCCGCATTTGTCCGTCACGGAAAATATGTTCCTCGGCCGTGAGCGGTACAAGGGCCTCATCGTCGACAGGCGCGGCATGGAGGCTTCAGCCAAACAAATCCTCGATGATCTGTGCATCGACATTTCCCCGAGCGAGACGGTCGGAGATCTTCCCGTTTCCAAGCAGCAGATGGTCGAGATCGCGAAGGCGCTTTCCATCAACGCCAAAATCCTCATCATGGACGAGCCAACGTCCGCGCTGACGGCGAAGGAAATTGACGAGCTGTTCCGCATTATCCGGCGGCTCAAGGAATCCGGCTGCGGCATCGTGTATATCTCGCACCGGCTGGAAGAGCTTCAGCACATCGTCGACCGCGTGACCATCATGCGAGACGGCCAGTACATCACCTCCATGAACTTCGCCGACACCACCATGCCCGAGATCATCACCAACATGGTCGGCCGCGAGATCAAAGAGCAGTTCCCCCGCGTTTCGTGCGAAAAGGGTGAAAAGATCTTCGAGGTCAAAAACCTCAACGCCGGGCGCATGGTGCGCGATATCAATTTCTCCCTTTACGCGGGCGAGATCGTCGGCTTTGCCGGCCTCATGGGCGCGGGCCGCACGGAAACGACGCGCGCGATTTTCGGAGCCGACCCCAAGGAAACCGGCGAAATTTTCCTGAACGGCAAAAAGATCGTCATCCGCTCCCCATCCGACGCCATCAAGGCTGGCCTCGTCCTGGCCCCGGAGGACCGGAAAAAGGACGGACTTTGCACCAAGCTTCCCATCCGCGAGAACATCGCGCTGCCGAACCTTGATCTTCTCTGCAATGCCCTCGGCGTCATCGACCGGAAGAAGGAAGACGAAATGTGCGATAAGGTCGTGCGGGACCTTCGCATCAAGACGCCGAACGTCGAAATTGACGCGGCCGGTCTTTCCGGCGGCAACCAGCAGAAGGTCGTCGTCGGAAAGTGGCTGGCGCGGAACTCGAAGGTCGTCATTTTCGACGAGCCCACGCGCGGCATCGATGTGGCGGCAAAGGTCGAAATTTACAACCTCATGAACCAGCTCAAGCAGCAGGGCATCGCCGTCATGTTCGTCTCTTCGGAAATGCCCGAGGTCATGGGCATCGCCGACCGCATCCTCGTCATGTGCGACGGCAGGATCACCGGAGAAGTGATGGCGCGGGAAACGACACAGGAAGAGATCCTGACGCTGGCGACCCGGTTTGAAAATAAATTTGCGGCGCAGGACGCTAAGGAGGAAGAAGCGTAATGGAAAACAGAAGGAAACTTACTGCCGTGCGCGGCATGGGCGCGGCGCTGGTCGGCTTCGCGGGCTGGATCGTGCTGTATGTCGTCTTCGGCCTCATTGAACCGAACATCTTTACCACGAACAATATGCTGAACCTTCTGCGTTCGATGGCGAAATATCTGCTCGTCGGCGTCGGACAGGGCGTGATCCTGATCACCGGCAACATTGACCTTTCCATCGGCTCGGTCGTCGCGATGTCCGCGATGATCTCGGCCACGATGATGAGCCACGGCACGGCCGCCATCGTCGCGGTCTGTGCGGCGATCGTCTGCTGCCTGGCTGTCGGCGTGATCAACGGTCTTCTCGTCGGCAAGTTCAAGCTCCCGCCCTTTATCGCAACGCTCGGCACAATGTTCTGCGCAAGAGGCGTGGCGTATCTTGCAAACGGCAACCGCAACACCGACGCGATCGTCTCGGGTCTCGGCAAAGAAGCGGGCGACGCTTTCCAGAACTTCTTCTATTATGGAAAGACCCTCGGCATCTACAACGCCTTCTGGATCGCCTTCGTCATCTTCGCCGTCGTCTTTTTCCTGATGAACAAGACCCGCACGGGCCGCCACATCTACGCCATCGGCTCGAACGTGGACGCGGCAAAGCTCTCCGGCATCAACGTCTTTGCGACCACCACGAAGGCCTACCTCATCAGCGCCTTCTGCGCGGCTGTCGTCGGTTTGATCCTCGCCGGTCAGGCCGGTATGGGCAACATGGAAGCGGGAAACTCCTATGAAATGTACGGCGTCGCGGCTGGCGTCATCGGCGGCATTTCGCCTCTTGGAGGAAGCGGCCTGCTTCTCGGCGCGTTCGCGGGCGCCGGCGTGTGGCAGACGCTGGAAAACGGCCTCGGCATCATCGGCGCGCCGGTCGGCATCCAGAGGATCGTCATCGGCGTCATTGTCACGGGCGCGGTCCTCATCGACGTCGTCTTCCGTCAGGGCACGAAAAAGGCCAAAAAATAACTGGCAGCCCTGCCTGCGCTCGCCTATCCATCCGTTATTTTCGCGGAACGCCGCGTGAATAAACCCGAACTGAAATTTTTTAAGGAGGAACAAAAATGAAAAAGGCATTATCCATTCTGCTTTGCCTTGCGATGCTGGCCTGCGTACTGACCGGCTGCGCAAGCGGCGAAACAGCGTCCACCGAGACCGCCTCGACGGGTGAGGGCTACAAGATCGCACTCATCACGATGGACTCCATCGACCAGCACTGGATCACCCTGAAGGAGGGCGCCGAAAAGGCCGCATCCGAGCTCGGCGTACAGCTCACCTTCATGGCCCCCAACACCAAGGACGACGCGCTCCAGATCGAGCAGGTCAATAACGCCGTCTCCGCCGGCAACCAGGCCATCATTGTCGCCGCCAACGGCCCCGACGCGATTTCCTCGGCGCTGAAGGAAGCTGCCGACAAAGGCATCAAGATCATCTACGTCGACTCTCCGGCAAACGTTCCGGCGGAAGCCACCTTCTCCACCGACAACACTGCCGCAGGTAAGACTGCGGGCCAGACCATGATCGACGCGCTGACCGAAAAGGGCGTCACCTCCGGCAAGATCGGCATCGTGAACGTCAACGCCGCGACCGCTTCCACTGTCGCGCGTGAAGCAGGCTTCCGCGAGGCCTTCGAGGGCACCGATTTTGAGCTTCTTGAGACCCAGTACGGCGAAGGCGACGCCGCGAAATCCCAGTCCATCGCCGAAAACTACATCACCCAGGGTGTTGTCGGCATCTTCGGCTGCAACGAAGGCTCCACCAACGGCGCGGGCAACGCCGTCAAGGCCGCAGGCGCGGACGTTGTCTGCGTGGGCTTTGATAAGTCCGACGCCATCCTCGGCCTCATTGAAGACGGCTACATTCTCGCGACGATGGCCCAGAACCCCGACGTCATGGGCTACGAGGGCGTGAAGGCCGCTGTCGACGCGCTGAACGGCAAGGACCTCGGCGGCGCTGTCACCGACACCGGCGTCTCCGTTCTGAAAGCTGAAAAGGCCGCGACGGCCGGTGAAGAGACTGCCGCTGCCGCCGGCGACTACAAGATCGCGCTCATCACGATGGACTCCATCGACCAGCACTGGATCACCCTGAAGGAAGGCGCGGAAAAGGCCGCGTCCGAGCTCGGCGTCGAGCTCGTCTTCATGGCCCCCAACACCAAGGACGACGCCCAGCAGATCGAGCAGGTCAATAACGCCGTCGCGGGCGGCTGCAACGCCATCATCGTCGCCGCCAACGGCCCCGACGCCATCTCCTCGGCGCTGAACGAGGCTTCCGCTGCGGGCATCAAGATCGTCTACGTCGACTCCCCGGCAAACGTTCCGGCGGAGGCCACCTTCTCCACCGACAACACCGCCGCCGGCAAGACCGCAGGCGAGACCATGATCAACGCGCTGACCGAAAAGGGCGTCACCTCCGGCAAGATCGGCATCGTGAACGTCAACGCCGCGACCGCTTCCACCGTCGCGCGTGAGGCCGGCTTCCGCGAGGCCTTTGAAGGCACCGACTTCGAGCTTCTCGAGACCCAGTACGGCGAAGGCGACGCCGCGAAATCGCAGGGCATTGCTGAAAACTACATCACGCAGGGCGTCGTCGGCATCTTCGGCTGCAACGAAGGCTCCACCAACGGCGCGGGCAACGCGGTCAAGGCTGCGGGCGCAGATATCGTTTGCGTGGGCTTTGATAAGTCCGACGCCATCCTCGGCCTCATTGAAGACGGCTACATCCTTGCAACGATGGCCCAGAACCCCGACGTCATGGGCTACGAGGGCGTGAAGGCTGCTGTCGACGCGCTCAATGGCAAGGACCTCGGCGGCGCTGTCACCGACACCGGCGTCTCCGTTCTGACCAAGTAAGTTTTCCCAAGGGTGCATCTGGGAACTGAAAATGCGACCGACAGCGCGGATTTTTCGTGCTGAGCAAGCCATTTTCCCGCAGGAATACTTGATGTATTTCAAGGAAAAATGGCGCAGACACAGCGCGGAAAGGACCGCTGCTCGGGTGCATTGGCAGTTTCCATGATGCACCCTAGCAAAAGCGCCGGTCCTCCGGCGCTTTTGCCGAACGGAGCGCGAAAAAACGCTTGACACGTGCTGAAAATACGATAGGATACACAGTGCGGCGGGATATGTTCACATGGCTTGAACGTATGCCCCTACACTATGTAATGAATAATCTCAAAAGGAGTCATGATATATGAAGCGTTCGGAAATCAATAAGGCCCTCAGAGAGCTCGAGGCCATGTGCAAAAAGCATCACTGCTATCTGCCGCCGTTCTGCAATTTTACGCCCGAAGAATGGAAAACAAAAGGGCATGAGTATGACGAGGTGCGCGAGTGTATGCTCGGCTGGGACATCACCGACTACGGCCAGGGCAAGTTCGACGAGCTCGGCTTCTCGCTCATCACCATCCGCAACGGCAACCGGAAGATGCGTGAAAAATACCCGAAGGTCTACGCCGAAAAGCTCCTGTTTTTGAAGGAGGGCCAGTACTCCCCCAACCACTTCCACTGGTTCAAGACCGAAGACATCATCAACCGCGGCGGCGGCAACGTGCTCATCCGCGTGTATAATTCCAAAGAAGACGAGTCGATCGACTATGAATCCGACGTCGTCGTCCATACCGACGGAAGATCGTATACCGTCCCCGCCGGTACGCAGATCCGCCTGACCCCGGGCGAGAGCATCTACGTCTATCAGAGGCTGTATCACGATTTCACCGTCGAGCCCGGCACGGGCGATGTGCTTCTGGGCGAGGTCAGCCAGTGCAACGACGACAATACGGATAACCGTTTCAATCCCCCTATGGGCCGCTTCCCGGAAATTGAAGAGGACGAAGCGCCATACCGGCTTTTGTGCAACGAATACCCGCAAGCGAAGGACTAAGAGGATACCAATATGATCGACGTTGCTGCTCTGGGTGAATTACTCATTGATTTTGCCGCAAAATCAAAAGACGCGGACGGCTACCCCACGATGGCCGCAAACCCCGGCGGCGCGCCGGGCAATTTCCTCGCCGCGCTGAACGCTTACGGCTGCAAGACGGCCTTTCTCGGCAAGGTCGGAGACGACGCGTTCGGGCATCTTCTGCTCGGCACACTCCAAAAGGCCGGGATCGAGACAAAGGGCATTGTCGTTGACCCCTCGGTTTTTACGACGCTTGCCTTCGTGACCTTTGACGACGCCGGTGACCGTTCTTTCTCCTTTGCCCGCAAGCCCGGCGCGGATACGCAGCTTCGCTGGGACGAGGTCGATCTTTCGGTCCTGGACGAAGCGAAGGTCTTCCACTTCGGAACGCTCAGCTTAACGCAGGAGCCGGTCCGTTCGGCCACGCAAAAGGCCGTCGCCTACGCAAAGGCCAAAGGCAAGCTCATCACCTGCGACCCCAATCTGCGGCAGCCCCTCTGGCCTTCCCCCGAGGCCGCAAAAGAGCAGATGCTCTGGAGCCTCCAGCAAGCGGACGTTGTGAAGATCAGCGACAACGAGGTCGAGTTCTTATGGCACTGCACACCGGAAGAGGGCGCGAAGCGTCTCGTTGACGAATTCGGCGTGGGTCTTGCGATGCTCACGCTGGGCCCTGATGGGTGCTTGCTGCAAACGAAAACCGCATCCTTCCGCGGCTACTGCCCGAAGGTGCACCCTGTCGACACGACCGGAGCCGGCGATATTTTCGGCGGCAGCGCCGTGGCAAGGCTTCTGGATCTGAAAAAGCCGCTGGACAGCCTGACGGACGAGGATCTTTCCTTCATCGGCAGCTACGCGCTTACCGCAGCAAGCTTGTCGACCGAGCGCTCCGGCGGCATTCCGAGCATTCCGGAAAAAAGCGCGGTGCTGGCCGCGATGCAAAAAGGAGTGCGCGCATGAAAACATTCGGACTGGATTTGGGCACCACCTCAATCTGCGCCGTCGTTTTTGAAGAGAAAACCGGCGTTTTGGCGGCAAAAACCGTCCGGAACGCAGCCTTTTTACCGGGTGAAAGCTGGCAGAGGACGCAGGACGCGGCGGCGATCCTTGACATCGCTTTTTCTCTCGTGCAGGAGCTTCTGGAGCAATTTCCAGACGTTTCGGCCATCGGCGTCACAGGGCAGATGCACGGCATTTTATATCTCGACGCGCAAGGCCGCTGCGTGAGCCCGCTTTACACGTGGCAGGACGGCAGAGCCGCTTTGCCCTTTGACGAAGCGGAAAGCTGGGCAGAACACCTGTCCCGCCTGACAGGCTTTCCGGTTTCCGCGGGATACGGTCTTGCAACGCATGATTATAACGTTAACCACGCGCTCGTTCCGGAAGGAGCGGCCCGCTTCTGCACGATCGCGGACTACGCTGCCATGCGCCTTTCAGGCAGGACCTCTCCCCTGCTCGACGCTTCGAACGCGGCAAGCCTCGGGCTTTTCGACCTGCAAGGAGGCTGCTTCGACGAGGCGGCGCTTCAAAAGGCCGGGATGGACAAGAAGTTTTTGCCGCAGCTCGCGAAAAACGCCTGTCTCGGAACGGGCCGCTTGGGAAAACCCGTCTATGCAGCCATCGGAGACAATCAGGCGGCGTTTCTGGGCGCGGTCGACGAAAAATCGGACGCGCTTCTTATAAACGTCGGCACGGGAAGTCAGGTCGCGGTGTTTACGCCGGAGTATCTGTGCGCGCCGGGGCTGGAAACAAGGCCGTTTCCCGGCGGGGGTTTTCTTCTCGTCGGCGCGGCCCTCTGCGGCGGCAGGAGCTACGCGCTTCTCGAGCGCTTTTTCCGGCAGACGGTACAGATGGCGACCGGAAAAGACGAAAGCCTTTATCGCGCAATGGAGCGGGCTTTGGACGCAGCGGGAGACATTTCGGACGCGCCCGAGGCCATCACGACCTTTGAGGGCACGCGCGAAGACCCATCTCTTCGCGGGAGCTTTCAGAGCATCAGCGCGGAAAACTTCACGCCGGTACACTTCATGCACAGCGTCATGAACGGCATGGCGCAGGAGCTTTACGGAATGTACCGCGGCTATCTCGACGCGGGCGGCAGGACGCCCTCTAAAATGGTAGGCTCCGGCAACGGTCTGCGCAAAAACCGCCATCTGCAAAAAGCCTTCGAGCGCGTGTTTTCCTGCCCGATGACGCTCTCGCGATACGAAGAGGAAGCCGCCTGCGGGGCGGCGCGTTGGGCGGGAATTTGTCAGGGAGATTGACAAAAAGTGTTCTACCACATATAATTCAGGAGGTATTTGTATGGACAAGCAGCTTTGGCAGCGGCCGGTCTTTTTTGAACGCAACCGCGTTTACCGCGTCTATCTCGGCGGCAAGCTCTTTCACGATTTCATGGGCGACGCGCCGGAAGACGGCTTCTACCCCGAAGAGTGGGTCTCGTCGACCGTTCACGCGATGAACGCCGTGAGCAAGGGCCCGCTGGAGGGCATTTCGATCGTTGAAGGAACGGACATTCCGCTCACGACCCTTTTAGACGAGCACCGGGAGGACTGTCTGGGCAGCCGCAAAACGCTCGGCGTGCTCGTCAAATATCTCGACAGCGCCATCCGCCTTCCGATGCAGGTCCATCCCACGCGGGACTTTTCGCGGAAGTTCTTTCACAGCCCCTACGGAAAGGCCGAGTCGTGGGTCGTACTGGCCACGCGTCCGGGCGCCTGCATCTACTACGGCTTTTCGCGGCAGGTGACGCGGGAGGAATTTGAACGTGCGGTCGATGCGTCGATGCAGTCGAAAACCTGCATGACGGACTTTGTAAACCGCGTGGAGGTACGGCCCGGAGACGTCTTTTTCGTTCCTGCGGGCGTGATCCACGCCATCGGGCCGGGGTGCCTTCTTTTAGAGGCGCAGGAGCCGTCGGATTTCACCGTTCAACCCGAGCACTGGTGCGGCGAGCATTTGCTGAGCGACCACGAAATGTATTTAGGGCTGGAGCGCGAAATCGCCAACAGCTGCTTTGATTTTACAAGATACGGCGTGCGCGTCGTGGAAGAAGGCAGAAAAACGCCGCGCCTTGTCTGGAGCTGCGAAAACGCAAGGCTCGAGAGCCTCATCGGCCCCGACGACACCGACTGCTTCTCGGTCGACCGCTTGACGCTTTCCGGCGGGAAAACGACGCTGGACGCGCCCGCGGGCGTGTGCATCGCCGCAAGCGGCGAGGGCAGCGTGACCTGCAGCGATTTTACGCATCCGCTCAAAAAGGGCGACTACTTCTTCCTTCCCGCCTGCGCATCTAGCGAAACCGTGCTGGATGGCACGCTGGAGCTTCTGATCTGCAAGGGCGGCAAAGAAGCATAAAACGACAGGAATACACATATGACGCAGAAACCGAGAAACGCCGATTATACAAAGGAATATAACCGCAAATCCGTCCTTCGGATCCTGCGCCGCAGCGCGATGAGCAGAGCCGAGCTTGCAAGAGCCACGGGTCTTACCAGAGCCGCGACTTCCCTCATCGCCGAAGAGCTCTTAAAAGAGGGCATCGTGCGGGAGCTTCCGCCGCAGTCGGTCGGCCGGGGCCGCAGCGCGACGCCGCTTACCATCTGCGCCGACGTCTATTACGCGCTGGCCGTCGATCTGGCGAGAAAAGGGTGCAGCGTCGGGCTCTGCGATATGGCGGGGCATTTGCTCCAATACCGCGCCTTTTCCGATCAGGAAGGGCTGCTGGAGCACATCCTCGAAGCACTGCGCAAAATGGCCGGGAGCGTCGACAAGAGTAAGATCCTCGGCGTCGGCATCAGCTCTCCGGGTCCTTTGGACTGCGCGGGCGGACGGATCTTGAACCCGCCGCAGTTTGACCGCTGGCACGGTGTGGAGATCGGCACGATTCTTTCGCAGGCGCTTGGGCTTCCGGCCTATCTCGAACACGACGTATGCGCATTGGCGCTTCACCAGCTGGAAATGGGGCCGAGCGAGAACTTTATGCTCGTCTTCGTCGATATCGGTATCGGCGCGTCGGTCATGTCAGACGGAGAGCTCATCGGCAGCACCGGGCACTTCACCGGCGAGGTCGGCCACACCACCATCCGCTTCGATGGCCGGCAGTGCGCGTGCGGAAACAGGGGCTGTCTCGAGACCTACGCGTCTATCCCCGCGCTTCTGGAAGGCTCCGGCTTTTCCACGTGGCGGGAGCTTGCAGACCGTGCAGAAGAAAGCCCCGCGGCGCAGCGTCTGCTCGATCAGGAGGCCCTGTATCTGTCGGCGGGCTTAACGAACCTCGTAAACCTCATTCCGGTCGACACGATCTACCTCTCGGGCGATATCTGCTACCGCTACGAGCTTCTGGCTGAGCGCCTGCACCGCGAGATCGCCGCCAAAGCGCTCGACCCCGGTACTGTCCATCTTCGCATTTATCCGTCGAGTCAGGATCCGAACGTCGGCACGCTTTCTGCCGCGGACGTCGTGTTCCATCGGTTTTTCAGCGTATAATACTTGGGAACCTCTGATTCAATCCCCGGCCGCGGATGACGGATCTTTTTCGCCAATCCTGCGGTTTGAAAAATGGGAAAT
>DJQK01000025.1:24183-31445 GCA_002437575.1 Clostridiales bacterium UBA6388
ACAACCGCTGATTGAATCAGAGTTTCCCTTGATTTCAACAAAAAATCGCAGGAGCACAAGGCGTGTTCCTGCGATCGTTTTTATTCGTGCGAGAATGCGTAGATCGTTTCCTCGTGGTACTTCTCTCCGGCCTTTAAGATGGGCTTGCGGAAGGCCGCGCACTGCATGGCGTTGGGATAGAACTGCGTCTCCAGACAGACAGCCCCGCGGTTTTCATAGAGCTTGCCGCCCTTTCCCTTCCATGGGCCCAAAAAGTTTGCCGTGTAGAGCTGCATTCCGGGCATGGTGGTGAACGTTTTCATCGTGATGCCCGTTTTTTCGCTGCGAAGCACCGCCGCCTCCACAAGCTCGCCGGTATCGGGCAGGCAGAAATTGTGATCGTAGCCGCCGCAGTTTTTGAGCTGGATATCGTCCATGCCGATGTCGCGTCCGATCTCTTTCGGCGTGCGGAAATCAAAGGGCGTGCCGGCAACATCGAGGAGATTTCCGTCCGGCATACACTGATCGCTGTTTTCGGTAAATTGACTGGCGCCTATTTGCAGGGTATGGTGCAGCACCGTGCCGCCGCCGCTTAAGTTAAAATACGTGTGGTTCGTAAGATCGCAGAGCGTGTCCTGATCGCTCACGGCGTCGTAGATGATCGAGATCGCGCCGTCTTTGACAAGATACGTCACGCTGACGTGTAAATTCCCGGGGAAGCCCTCTTCTCCATCCGGAGAAAGCCGCGAGAACTTCACACCGTCCGGCACGATTTCCGCGTCCCAGACATATTTGTCAAAGCCGCGTTTTCCGCCGTGGAGCGTGTTTTCTCCGTCGTTTTTGTAAAGCGTATAGTGCCTGCCGTTTAAGTCGAACGCACCGCCGCCGAGCCGGTTCGCGACCCGCCCCACCGTCGCGCCGAGAAAGCCGTCGTGCGTCTCGTAGCCTTCAACGGTGTCGTAGCCGAGCGCCGCATCGACAAGAAGACCGTCCTTATCCGGAACCAAAATCTCCTGTACCGTCGCGCCGTAGTCGAGAACGCTGAGCGTGAGCGCCTGCGTGACGATCTCAAAGCGTGTGACCGCCTGGCCCAGCTTTGTTTTTCCAAAGGGAATTTTTCTGACAACTGCCGCCATAAAAAGCGCCTCCCATTTTTTCTTCTCTTCGCATTATAGTCTCACCGGGCAAGCTTGTCAATCGGCGAGTCAACGCGCGGCCGCCGCTTTTTCGAGCAGAAAGTCCGCAAATTTCCGCGCCGCAACGGGAAGCGTGTCCCAGTTTTTCCATGCCAGCGCCACGGGCCGGGTCGGCGCGTTTTGCAGCGGCACCAGCGCCACCATGTCCTCAAAGCCCCGCGCCACGCGCTCATAGAGAAGCGAGTTCCCAAGCCCATGCTGCACCATCGACAAGATCGTGTAATCGTCGTAGACCAGATACCGCACGTCCGGCGTCAAGCCCTCCGCCTGAAAGGCCCGCAGCGCGACACTGAACGCGCCCTCGTCCAGAAGCAAAAACGGCTCGTTAGTCAGATCCCGCAGCGAAATTTCTTTCCTTCCCGCCAGCGCGTGATGTTTTGGCAGCACCGCGACCATCCGGTCTTCGTAGAGAAGCCTTCTCTCCTGCGGCTGCTGCGCGTCGAGATTCGTAAAGCCGAGGTCGATCCTGCCGTCCGCGAGCCACTGGGCGATCTCGTCGTATTCTCCCTGCCGCATGGTAAAGCGCACGCCGGGAAAGCGTGCGGCAAAGGCCTGGATGCGCGGCGGGAGGAAGGTCCGGCTGACGCTCGTGAACGTGCCGAGGCGGATTTCGCTCGTTTGCAGATTCGAGAGCTCTTCCTTCCTTCGCTCCAGCCCCGCCTCTGCCGCGGCGATCTGCTGCAAAAACGGAAGATACGACGCGCCGTCGATGGTGAGCGTCAAGCGGTGCCTCGTGCGGTCGACCAGCGTCGCTCCAAGCTCCTGTTCTAAACTCCGCACGGCCTGACTCACCGCGCTCTGGGAATAGTTGAGCTTGACCGCCGCCTGCGTGAAGCTGCCGCATTCGACGACGGTGCAGAAGATCGTGTATCTGGAGAGCAAAATTATCACCTTCTCTTATGATTATATTATAATTATTCGCTTTTCTTATGTCAAGGGGCGCAGTATAATAGCGTTGTAAAAAGAGAGAAGGACAATGCAGCATGAACAGAAGGAAGTTTTTTGAGGGTCTGCGCGACGGCGTCCCGATCGCGCTCGGGTATCTGGCCGTCAGCTTCGGCATCGGCATTACGTGCAGCGGCGCCGGCATCACACCGGTGCAGAGCTTTCTCATGAGTTTATTGAACAACGCGTCCGCGGGCGAGTACGGCGGCATCACGGTCATCACGGAAAACTCCGGCGTGTGGATGATGATCCTCATGACGCTCATCATCAACGCCCGGTATCTTCTTATGAGCTGCGCTTTGAGCCAGAAGCTTTCACCCGACACGCCGCTTTGCTTCCGGCTTCTCATCGGCTTTGACGTGACGGACGAGCTGTTCGGCATCGCCATTGCGCAGGAGGGCTTTTTGAACGTCTGGTATTTTGTCGGCGCAATGTGCGCGGCGCTTCCGGGCTGGAGCGTGGGCACGCTTCTGGGCGCTTTGGCCGGTAGTTTACTCCCCGCGTGGGCGGTAAGCGGCTTTTCGGTCATGCTATACGGAATGTTCCTCGCGATCATCATACCCGAGGGAAGGAAAAACGGCGTCGTGCTGGGCTGCATCATCGGAAGCTTTGCCCTGAGCTTACTTGCCTACGAGCTTCTTCCGATGCTCTCCGAGGCCATGCGCATTCTGCTTCTGACAATCATCATTTCCGCAGGCGCGGCAATTTTGTTCCCACGCAAAGCGCCCGACGCGGAATGTGAAGCGGCCGCGCAAAAGGAGGCACGAACGGTATGAGCACCTATGGGTATATCGCCATCATGGCTCTGACGACCTACGTCATCCGCGTGCTTCCCCTGACGCTCATCCGAAAGCCCATCAAAAGCGTCTTCCTGCGCTCGTTTTTATACTATGTCCCCTATGTGACGCTCGCCGTCATGACCTTCCCCGCCATCGTCACCGCGACGGGCTCTCCGATCGCCGGTGCGTGCGCGATGGTCGTGGGCATCGCCGCGGCGTGGCTCGGGCTGGGACTTCTGCCGGTGTCGCTTCTTTGCTGCGGCACGGTCCTGATTCTGCAATTTATCTTATAATATATCCTGCATAGAATGGAACAACTGCAAGCAGCGCACCGCATGACCCCCCTTATGCGGTGCGCTGCTTGGTTTTCCTTTTTCAGCCATATTGCTCGGTCATGTAGAGGCTGACGCTTGACTGGATATTCCGCGCGGCGTCCTCCGGCGTGATGTCCCCTACAAACATGGGCGCAGTCTCGCGGGTGATGATGTCCGTGATGTTTTCGTCGCGAAAGCCCATCGCGGGACAGGCCTGCGCAACGGCGATATATGCGTCCACGTCTTCCTCTGTCGCAGTCGTGTATTTGCCGCCCTCGTCATTTTTCTTCGCGACCTGTTCGCGCATCAAGGGCTCGTAGACCGGAGTGCCATAGTAGTCATAGAGAGAAACGGTTTCGCGCATAACAGCGAATTTGATAAATTCCCAACAGCCTTCTGCGCAGGCGGTGGAAGAAAACGCGCCGATCGCGCCGTAAAGCGCAGCGCTCGAACCGACGCTTCCGTCAACCGTCGGCCAGCCGATGTAGGAAAGCTGCCTGCCGCCGCGTATGCGGTCAAACGAAATGTCATCCGGTGCATAAAGCTTTGCCGCGCTGCATTGCAGCTCTCCCGATTCCAGCCGCTGCGGAACCGGCGTTCCGGCATAGTCGAGCGCCTCGTACTGCCCGCAGGAAAGCGCCCCCTTCAGGATCCCGATGAATTCCTCGTTGTAAAAGTCGCACGACGCATTCTTTAGGTCCAGCGCTTTTTTGAGATACTGCCCGCCCATCTGCGTCAAAAATTCTTCCTGCGACATGAAATAGATCATCTGCTGGTCGCCGCGAAGGCTTTGCTCGACTGCAAGATAGTCCGCGATCGTCCAGCCCTTATGTGCCGCATAAAAATCCTGTGAGCACATGAGCGTTTCCACAACGAACTGCTTTGCCAGAATGTAAAGCCCGCCGTATTCATGAAGCGCGTTCCAGCACAGAAAATCTTCGCCGGAAATATCCTCGTCCTGCGCGACATATGGGTCCAAGTCCAAAAGCATCCCCTTGCCGAGGCAGGTCAGCGGCGAAAGCTGGTCAAACACGAGAAGATCCGGCAGCTTGCCGACGATGAGGTCGGTGTGCAGCCGCGTCTTCGCGTCCTCAATATCGGCCCGCAGGCGGTCGATAGCGTCCTTATCTATGCTTACACCGTCATAGTCTCCCGCATAATAGTCGCGCAGCTCTACGATATAGCCGTCACTCTGGGCGTTAAACTGCGCAGCGAGGGTATCCCAGCCGTAGTCGTTCAGCCGGATGCCCGCGAGTATGAGCTTTTTCTTTCCCGTTGCTTCGTCGATGACAGGCTCGGCACTTTTTTCCGTCTCCTGCGCTGCGGCCGCCGTCTTCTGCGGTGCGGAGGCAGTTTCCTGCCGTGCTTCTTCCTGCGCAGGTTTACCGGACGAGCAGGCGCTCAGGCACACGGCCAGCAGCAAAAGAACTGCAAGCAGCCTTCGTCTCATAGGGTCTCCTCCTTTGATCGTTTTTTTCAGTATAGCACAAAAGCCGCACCGCTTCGCACGCAAAAATTTTAAATTTTCCTGAAGACCGCAAAAAAGCAGCTCGTGCGATACGGACTGCTCTTTTTTATTCCGCCTGATACACGAGCGTGCCGGTGGACGCATCCCAGAGAAAGTTCAGCGTCGTCTCGCCGTTTCCCGAGTCGAGCGTCAGCTGGAATTCGCTTTCGCCGTCGCCGTTGCGGTCCTCAAAGCCCGCCGAGACGAACGCGTCGTGCGCGCCTTCGATCTTCTCGGGGTATTCGGCGGAGGCATAGACGCTCTGCGCCTCGTCGTTGAGATATAAGACCGTCTCGCTGCCGGTCACATTGCCTAGTCTTCTATGGCAGCGGCGCAGATAACTCGATGTTCTGTCCTGCCTCGTTCGTCAGATAGAAGGTCGCGCCGCCGTCATGGAAAAGCGTCCACGGGCTGTTTTTCAGGAAGTCTTCTGCCTGCGTTTCGTCCGCGCGCAATTCCTTCAAGAGCGGCCAGAGCGCGTTTTTGAGATCGTAGGCCAGATACACATCGTCGAGCCTCTCCACGGGGTACGGCCCATCCCATGGGATAAAATCGTATGTATAGAGGCTCGAAGCAAGAAAGCCGCGCAGAAGGTTTTCTTCCTCTGAAGCAATCACACTCTCGTCGAAGTCTACGCCGCAAAGCGCCCGATAGAGTTCATCATTTACCCCTTCCGGCACATCCCCGGCGTTCCGGACAAGCGCCCCGCTCGTCTGGCTGCACGCATAAAAGAGCTCTCCGCCGCGTTCCGGGTCGAGCGCCATGAGCGCCAGCTTCCCGTCCTGCGCCAGACTCACACGCCAGCCGGTGTCGGAGGCGTGATCCTCCGACAGGCGCTCGTATTTTTCCTCGATGCGCGTGCGCTCTTCCTCGGGCGCACCCGCCGCACACGGAGCGAAGTATAAAAGATCCAGCACGAGGCTTTCTCCGATGGGGCTGGCCTGGTCCATGCCCGGCTCCCAATAGAGCGCGTCTGTGCAGGAAAAATTCCCCGCGTGGCTTTCTTCGTCAACCTTCCAGAATTGCAGCGCAAAACCGCCTTCTCTCGTGTCGATCAGCCAGAACGTGTCCGCAGTGTACTGCACGGAAAGCGCCTGCCGGAAGGCTTCCATCGCGGTGGAAAACTCCTCCGACGGTGCGTCCGCTTTGATGCCGAGTTCGCGCAAATGCCAGCGCGTGCTGTCTTCCGTCAAACACGTGCAAACCGTCGCGGAAAAAAGGCGCGTATCGAGCGTCTTTCGCTCCTGCTCCGTACTGGCGGTCTCCTGCATCGGCGGCTCGGGGAGCGTGATTTCGGCCTGTGTCTTTTTTTCCTGACAGCCGGTGAGCAGCAAAAAAGCCATTAACGCAAAAATGATTTGATACGCTCTTTTCATGGTTCTCTTCCTCATCTGCTTTCCAGCGGGACATCGCGGATGCTCTCCAGGTAAAAGCCGCCCGCATAGCAGCAAAGTGTGTATTCTTTGCGGTCAATAGGCTCCGGCTCTTTCTCGAAGTCCAGCTCCATCGGATAAAAGTCCACGACGCAGGTAAGCGTATTTCCGTCCATCGTTCGCGACGCCATTTTTACGTTCGGGTCTCCGCCGTAGCCCTCCGGCATCCGGTCAACGACGGTATCGCTTTCCGCGTCATAGCCCGGACACTGCGTGATATCAAAGTTGTACCTGTCCAGATAGCACGCTAACGTCCGCTCGATGGCCTTGCGCGGAATGTAGTAATAACCGCTGTCCGGGTCCTGATACGGTTTCAGCGCGTCATAGTGCGTCCAGCGGAGAAACAGCACGTAAAGCTGCTCCGAGGAAAGCGCTCTTGGGTCGTCAAACGTCTGTTCTCCATGCCCCACCAGCGCGAGATCGATACCGCGGAAAATTTCCAGCAGATCTTCGTCCGTCACCTGCGACGCGTCCGGCGTGAATTTTTCGCGCAGCGATTCGTCTCGCAGAAATCTGTCCGACGGTTCCTGCGCCGCTTCCGCCGCAGTCAGATATTGCCGGAGCATATCGCCGTCCGATGGGAACCAGCTTTCCGTCGTTTCCGGCAGCACCCACGCACCGTACTCGTCCTGCACAGCAAGCGGGCCGCACTTGTCAAAGACCCAATCACTTAAGATTCCGCCCGGGAAGCTTTCAAAGCTCGTGCAGACCTCCGCGCCGTCCTGCGTTTCGAACTCCGCCCGCAGATACGTAGTCTCGCCGCCCCAGTTCCATTCCCAGTCAGGGCCAGAATAGTCGTAGTAATACGCGTAGTGAATGTCGCAGATGACCACGGTTTTTCCGTCTTCTTCAAACGAGCCGCGCACGCGAAGACTCGGCAGAACGATGTCGTTGTCCTCCCGCGGATATTTTTGCGAGACCGCCGCGTCATAGAGCGCCGCGTCAATTCCGGTGAGGCCGAACATGGAAGCCGACGGCGTGGGCCACCTCTGCGGTTCCGGCTGTTCCTCCGGCTGCGCGTCCTCCGGTTCTTCCGCAGGTTCGGCGATCGTTTCCTCTGCGCCCGAAGGCTCCGGCGTTGGTTCCGTAACCGCCGGTTCCGGCTCGGG
>DJQK01000025.1:31461-33063 GCA_002437575.1 Clostridiales bacterium UBA6388
CCTGTGTCTTTTTTTCCTGACAACCGGTGAGCAGCAACAGCGCCAGCAGCGCGGCAAGCAGTTTCTTCATTGTTCTCTTCCTTTCGCCAAAAGGCCTTTCTCACCGCCAGTATACCACACCCGCATGGAAAGATTTTCTTAAAAATCCTTAATTTGTGCTGGGCGAATATACAAGCCGCAGCTCCTGCCCGCTTTCCGGTGTGATACGCAGGACGGCTGCATCATCTTCTGCTTCAACTTCCCAATATGCCGTTTCCGTACACGCAGCAAGCAGGTCTTCGCGCGTCGTTTCGGCAGGCTCGATGCGCAGGCGGTCGTTCGTTTTGCCTTCGGTCAGGAATTCATACAGCGTAAACCGGTCGTCTTCTATCCGTTCGCTGTCGACCGGGCTTGCATAATCAAAAAGCGTCGCGGTCAGAAGCCGCTTCGGGCTTCGAAGAAGGGCGGTCATGCACTGCTTTTCGATCGGATGCTCGTCATAATAGATCCCATCCATCGTATACGCTTGCCCTGCGAACGCAAGCCCCACCTCGCCCCAGAACTGGTAAAGCCAGTCCTCCGGCGTGAGCTCATGCGATAAAATCGCCGCCAGCTGCCCGGTCGAGTGGTTGTACGTCTCCATGAGATACTGCATGGAAAGCACGTACAGCCGCCCCAGCGCGGTCAAGGCGAAGTCCGGCGTATACGGTTCGTTTCCGTCCGCGCCATACCATAGTTTTTCGATCAGATAATTCGCGCAGTAAAACGCCGCCCTTTCCGGCAGATCACGCAGGAAGCTTTCCAGCGCCGCGTCCTGTGCCAAAACGTCCGGGAAGGTATCGATCGTCAGTTCTTCCGCCGTTTTTCCGTTCGAAAGCGCCAGCATATGCGTCTCAAAGTCCGTCTGCGACATCGACGGGACAAAATACGACGGCGCGTCCTGCTGGAGCACGTCTTCCCAATACGTCTTCCAGTACGCATAGGCCTCTTCGTCGCTCCCGTTTTCGGGAAGCATCGCGCGGAACGCCTCGATCGCCGCGTTTTCCTTCCGGCAGGCTTCCATCTGCGCAGCATCGTCCGGGAAGGCCTTCATCAGGCTTTCATTGTTCATCAGCCGGTAGCCGATCATTTCGTTCAGCGTCTCGAACGTCACAGGCTCGCGATAGGAATACCCGCTTTCCTTCGCGCGGTCGACAAGCTCCGTCTTGACCGCCGAGACCGCCGCCCATTTTTCATTCTGCGCCGTCTCGCCCTCCGGCCGCAGCGCGTTCAGCTTGTCCAGGAGCTTTCCCAGCGCGTCAAGGGACATCGCCGAAAGGTCGGTGCTGCCATCCAAAATTGCCGCCGGTGTTGAGAGCGCAGCAGACGGTGCATCATCGCCGGGCGTTGGCCACGTCCAAGTCATGCCGCCGTCGTGCGTCTGAAGCGTCGTGGTGCGCTCGTTTCCGTCCTTGTCAAGCAGTATGATCGGATAGCTGCCGTCATTGCCGGAGAACGTTGGATTCTGCGGCTGCATATTGTACTGCGCATATTCTGCCGGAATATCCAGTTCCAACCGCGCCCATGTTTTGCCGCCGTCCAGCGTCCGCGCGATTTCGGGGCCGTTGTCAAAGAAGTAGCGGT
>DJQK01000014.1 GCA_002437575.1 Clostridiales bacterium UBA6388
GATATGCAGATTATAGCATATTATTGTAATAATTGCAATTCTTTTGTAATAATTATTTTCCACTTTTTGTCGACTATTTCCGACGAAACCGGACGCGTTCCAACGCGTCTTCCTGTTTTTTGCACAGGAGCAGCCATGGTTTCCTCGTGCGCCGCATCAAACGTATGATCGCAAGCTTCCAGCCGTCAGACCCCTGGCAGGATTTTCTGTTCTTCGCCGCAGGCTCCGCGACCCGCACAGCTGCCGCGCGGCTTGCTGATACAGGAATAGCATCTTCGAAACAGGTGGTTTTTATAAATACTTCCCCGCCTCTTTTTCGAGTGCCAGCCAGGTTGGATACGTTGCGCCGGCCTCATCAAAAAACTGCTTGAGGTCGCGGTTCAAGGCCGCCATTTCGTCCGCGGCGTTCATCGCGTGGTCAGACGCGCAGATCTTTCCGAGGCTTGTTGCGCACATGAGCCTGAAAAAGCGCAGGCAGGTCTTGCGGTAGGCGGCGCTTTCAAAATCGGCGTCCGCTTTCGGCAGAATTTCGTGCCCGGCGCTGCGGATGGCGCGGTAGGCTTCGATATTGGCATCGATCAAGCGGCTCAAATAGGCGGTGTTTCCCTTGCGTCTTTGGAGCTCGCCGTCCGTTTTGTAGCACGCGAAGGCCGCGGGCAGCACAAACGCCGCGTGGCAGAGCAGATAGTCCTCCATATTGGGCTCATAAGCGACCCTGTACTTCGTTCCGGCAAACACTTCGCGGATCAGCGCTTCGTTGGACGATCCGTTTCTAAGCTGGCCGATGGTGATCTTTTTGAGGTCGATGGAGCAGACTCTGGTCTTCTCGCGATGACCCGCAGACAGCGCAAACGCAAACAGAACGTTCTTTTTCGGCAGCGCCTCACGCAGCGCCCCTGCCCGCACATTGTTGCCGACGAAGACGATGTTTTTTGCCGCGCTATTTCGCACCGTGTCCAAAATCGCGTCCAGCTGCGTATAGCGAAGCACGACGAAAATCACATCGTACCGCTCCTCCGGCTTCAGCTCCGTCACGACCGGGATGCGGCTGACGGACAGGCGCGGGGAGAATTTGTCCTTGATCCGAAGGCCGTTTTGCCGGATCTCGTCTGCCCACGCGCCCCGCGCCAGAAGCGTCACGTCCTTGCCCGCGCGAAACAGGTTCCGCGCCAGATTGCAGCCCAGAACGCCCGCGCCAAATACCAGAATTTTCATTACAAGCCCCCTCTTTTGCAAATAACGCTTCCGCGTTTCCCGCCAGCTTCCGATGCTCGATGCACGCTGGCCCAAGCTCTCTTGCAGGTGTCTCTTCCGTTCGTCTTCTCTAACTATAGCAAACAGCGGCGCAAAAATCAAACCGCCGCGTTTCAAGAAAAGATAAAACGGCGCAGCGTGCAGAGGCCGCCGTCCAGAGGCGTTGGCGGTTGGAGGAATGCGCCCTTATTGGGCAAACGCCCGAAAATGCCGCAATTCGGGACATCGCCGCGCCATCTGTCCATGTCCGGCAAGCTTCGCGTGTGGTATGCTGATGCAATAAAAAGCGGACTTTACCCGAACGCCGGTTTTTCCGCAGAAAGGAGCGCACCATGCAGGACGCCTACACCCAGCTGCCGCAGATCGACAGCCGTTTGCGAAAAAATATTCTGCGGATGCCCGAAGCCGTCTTTCAGGCCAGCGGCATAGTCATTAACGGCCGGAGGATCAAAAGCTTCGTCTTTACGACCGATCTGGCCATCATCCGCAACTGCGACGCCGACGCGGTCTTCGCCGTCTATCCCTTCACGCCGCAGCAGGCCATCAGCGACGCCATTATCAAAGCGTCCTATATTCCGGTCTTCTGCGGCGTAGGCGGCGGCACGACGAAGGGGATGCGCACGGTGTCGCTTGCAAAAGACGTCGAGTCGCAGGGCGCGATGGGCGTGGTTCTGAACGCGCCGATCTCGGATCTGAATCTGCTCGCGGTATCCAAAGCGGTCGACATCCCGGTCATCGCGACGGTCGCCAGGGAAGACGCCGACATCGCCGCACGACTGGAGAGCGGCGCGTCGATCCTGAACGTTGCCTGCGGCTACCGGACGGCGGAGGTCGTGCGCAGGATCCGGGTGCAGTTCCCGCAGGTGCCCTTAATTGCATCCGGCGGCAAGACAAACGAGACCGTCCGCGAGACGATCCTCGCCGGGGCCAATGCCATCACCTACACGCCGCCGTCTGCGCAGGAGCTGTTCAAAACCATTATGGCGGCTTACCGCGACTGATTTTATCCTGATATCAAGTAAGACAGCACCGCACAATTGCGTCTTTGCGCTTCGGCGGATCTTTTCCGTCAATTCTGCGGTTGGAAAAGCTTGAAATACATACTGGATTCCTGCACGTTTCAAATCTTGGCTTGACAAAAACCTTGCCGAAGGCTTCTTCCCGAATTGCGCGGTGCTGCCTTAGGGCGTATATGAAAACAGCATGAAAATGTTCCATTCCTGCAAGGGAGTCATTTTCATGGAATATCAGTAGAAGTCCCTTTCAACGGCATAAAAAAGCTGGACCTTCTCGTGAAGGTCCAGCTTTTTTATGCTTTAAATTTCCCGAGCAAGCTCTTTTGCTTCGGCGCAGGCTTTTTCCAGCGCGGCTTCGCCGTCAAAGCCGGCCACGTCCATGCCGTCGGCGGCGATGCAGCGGTAGCGGCCGATGCCGAAAAAGGTGTGAAGCGCGTCTAAATACCGGCTTCCCATCTCCAAAGCGTCGTTCGTATAGAACCCGCCTCTTGCCGTCAGAAACACCATATCCGTCGCCCGGCACAGGCCCACGAGCCCGGCTTCATTCGCGCCGAAGGTGACGCCGTCGAGGCTCACCTGCTCAATATATATTTTCAGCAGCGCCGGGAACGCAAGGTCCCAGAACGGCGCGGCGATGACGATGAGGTCGGCGCTTGCAAACTGTCTGGCGTAGCGAAAGCGCGGGTGCGAATACTCGCCGCTTTCCAGAAGCCGCTGCCGCTGGGCGAAATAATCCCCTGCGAGCGGCGAAAGATTTTCCTCGGTAAGCACCAGCCGCTCGACCGCGCAGTCGTCCGGCACGGCGCTCAAAAACGCGTCCAGGATGCGCCTTGTGCGGCTTTCTTCTTTTCGGATGCAGCAGTCGATCAATAAAAGCTTTCTCATACATTTTTCCCCTTTTCCAGCAGATAAAACGCCTCGAGCGCCGTCAAAATTTCCAGCCGTTCGCCCTTTGCCGTGGCGTTTTCGCCGCCAACATAGTCGCCGATGGCGTCCGCGGTGTCTTCTCCGTACAAAACGACGTTATTGAGAATGGACGCCGTTTTCATGCCGCGTAATCTTCCGATCGTGAAAAGCGCCGCCGTCTCCATGTCCGCGCCCAGAACGCCCTTATGAGACCAGAAGGCGCTCTCTTGTTCATTTTCCTCGTGGTAAAAGCTCTCGTGGCTGTGGCAGATGCCCTCGTGCGTCACCGCGCCGACTTTTTTTGCCGCTTCGACGCAGCAATGATAGAGCGTAAAATCCGCCACGGCCGGATAGATCGCGGGCACATACGCCTTGGACGCGCCGTCGTCTCGCACCGCGCCGGAGACCAGGATCAGCTCTCCCAGCCCGATACCCTTCTGCAAAGCCCCGCAAGAGCCGATGCGGATGGCGGCGTTCACGCCGATGTTGTGGATCTCTTCTACGGCAATGCCCGCCGAGCTTCCGCCGATGCCGGTCGAAAGCGCCAGCACGTCCACGCCCTTGTACGTTCCCCTCAAGCTGCGAAACTCGCGGTTATACGCCAGGGCCTTCACATTTTCGAGCTCCTTCGCAATGCGATCTAATCTCGCCGGGTCTCCGGGCAGGATCGCGTACCGGATGCCGAGCGTTTCGTCCAGACAAATATGCGCCTGTTTCATAGCATTTTCTCCTTTTCCATTATTCTACGTCTACGCAAATGCCGTTGACCTCCACGCCGTCGTCGGCGCAGATGAGAAGATATTT
The DNA here is from genome assembly GCA_002437575.1 of Clostridiales bacterium UBA6388. Taxonomy (GTDB): domain Bacteria; phylum Bacillota; class Clostridia; order Oscillospirales; family Oscillospiraceae; genus CAG-170. The sequence goes on from DJQK01000014.1 coordinate 3,981, forward strand.
GACCCCGCCGATGACGCGCGTCTGCACAAGGTCGGTGCGCTCGGGGTTTACCTGAATGGTCACGTCGGGCGTTTTCAGCTGGAACTTTTTTGCGTCAATGAGGTTCGCAGGGCTCAGCGCCGCGTCGGGGCCGAAGTGCTGATCAAACTCGACGTTGAATTTGGCAAGCTTCGCCTCTTCCACGCCGCAGGTGGAAAGCACCTCGGAGACCTCCTGCCGGCTGACAACGAGCGGCTCGTCGGACTTTAGCTCCTTGTGCGCCTCAATGTTCTGCCGCAACTGCTCATGCACCTTCTGCACAAGAGGCAGACTGCACGCGTCCTCGAGCGACTGGCTGAGTAACTCTCCAAAGGACTCCTTCTGCGCCTCGGCGGGCTCAGGCGGCTCCAGCTTGAAAAGCGCCTGCACGAGCTCGGGGTGATTGTTCGCGAGGTTGTGGGAATAATACAGGCAGTTATAAAGATTCGTCCGCCGCCCATCGAACGCCGGGAACAAGAAGCCCAGCTCCGGCGAAGCTACGGTATACGCCCCGCCCTGGTTGTGGAATTCCTTTTCCGCCGCGTCATAGCGAAGCGCGGCCTTTCCGGGCTTCACGGGGCAGATTGCGCAGAGCACGTAGGAATACACGTCGCTGCCGTCGTCCAGATGCGCCCCATCCTTGGCCTTGAAGGGCACGTCGTAGCGCTCATGGCCAAGCAAAATCAGATAGTGTTCGTCCGTTTGCAGGGCCTCAATGACGGTCTTGTAAAATTTTTCGAGCGCTTCTTCATCGTCAAGCCCCGAGTCCCGCAGCGCCATTAAGAGCCGGTGCTCGTCGGAATCGGCCACCTGACTGGTCTTGAAGCTGAGGTCGATGAGGTTTTTGTCCGGCGTCCCGGAAAGGGCTTTTCGGAGAAGGCCGAGATAGCTCTCCTTGTCCTCCTGGCTCATGAGCGCGATGGGTGCGCGGAAGGTGGATAGGATCTCGCCGCTGGATGATACATAGCAGCCGCGCACGGCGGTCATATTGGTGCGGTCCGGGCGAAGTCTTCGCCGCAGCTCGCCGATCTCTTTTGTCGTCATAGCAAAACTTCCTTTATTAAAAGTACGTGCAAAGAGTATAGCACAAATTTTCCGCAAATGCCACTACCGCGATCAAGAGACTTCTGCTATGATAGAAGGGAACAATTCCCCACCCGATTTCGTCAAACCCTCAAACGCGAAAGGAGCACAGCATGGAATACAACGACAACAGCTATTACCCGGGAAATGACGCCGATCCCGGCCCTTCCCGCCCCCAGCGGCCCAAAAAGCGCGGGCTCTGGAAGCTTCTGTGGCTGATCCCGGTGGTTCTCATCATCGCGGGTCTGGCGATGGATTCATTTTACACGCTCAAGGAAGACCAGTACGCCGTCATCACGACCTTCGGAAAGCCTGCGACCGTCTCGGCCTCGGGTCTTCAGATGAAAATTCCGCTCGTGCAGCGCGTGCACCTCGTGCCGAAGGCCATTCAGGGCTTCCCGCTCGGCTACCGCGCCGGAAGCGACGAGTCTGTGGACGAAGAGTCTCTCATGATCACGTATGACTACAACTTCGTGAACGTCGACTTTTATATCGAGTACCGCGTCACGGACCCGGTCAAGTACCTGTATAATTCGAGCGACCCCGTCGGCATTCTCAAGATGCTCTGCCAGAGCTATATCC
>DJQK01000119.1:0-1305 GCA_002437575.1 Clostridiales bacterium UBA6388
CTACCGTGCAGGTGTCCAACTTGCACTTGCAATTTGCGGTGGAAACGAAATGGCTATTGGTCAACTTATCCGGAAGACCACTTAGGCCGGAACGAAGGTATCGCCATGAAAAACTACGAAAATGGCTATTATCGTCCTGCCATTATGCCAGGCAGCACATGGGCAGAAGATATGCAAAACTATTTTCTGTTTGGAGACAACGATCAGGGAAACCGCGGCAGTAACGATTTCCGAAGCAGAAAAACAAATTACTATTACGCTGCGCTGACATTTGACAATGGAGCAATATTGTATGCAGAAAATAAGCCGAAGGAGAAAGGCACAAGCGATGGAACAACCGCATCCGTTCGTGCGCAAGTGCTGGAAGACGGGGCTGTTCGCTTTAATTTGAACACCTTATGGCTTCAAAAAGGTAATCCTAATTGGCATTATACAACGCCCGTAACTGACATCTCCAACGGATATGTCGGTGATGTAGAATTACATATGTCTGATAAAGTGTTCTCCTTGATTTGCCTGCATGAGAACAAAAATCATGTTGAAGCTAAGAGCGCGACCTGCACGCAGCCAGGAACCAAGGAGCATTGGCACTGCGCGGACTGCGGTCAGAACTCCTCGGATGAAGGCTGCCAGACTGTTCTGGATTCTGTCACGATCCCGGCAGAAGCTCATTCGCTCAACCATGTCGACCGTGTAGAGCCGACAACAGAAGCCGAGGGCAATATCGAATATTGGGAATGCACCGGCTGCGGCAGAATGTTTACGGATGAGAGCGGCGTGAACGAGGTCTTCAACGTGACGCTCCCGAAGCTGACGCCCGCACCGACGCCGGTCATCCCGGTGACGCCGAGTGAACCTGCGCAGAACCCGTTCAATCCGAACGCCGGTTCCAGCGTGAGCAACTTCCCGTTCGGCGACGTTCCGTCCGATAGCTGGTACTATTCGAGCGTCAAGGCCGCTTGGGGGAATGACCTGATCGACGGCGTGACGGCGAACGAGTTCAAGCCGAACGCGACGCTGACCGTTGCGCAGACCATCAAGCTGGCGGCTGCGCTCCATCAGCTTGATCGCACCGGCGAAGTCAGCCTGAAAAATGGCGGCGCAAACTGGTACGACAGCTATCAACTACGCAGTCACGAACGGCATCATTGAAAAGGACTACGCGAACTACACCAAGGCGCAGATGAATGCGCCGGTCACGCGCGGCGAATTCGTCCACATCTTCCACGGCGCGGAGGAAGCCTACAAGGCCATCAACACCGTGGCGGACAACGCGATCCCCGACGTGAAGACGACCGACAAGTT
>DJQK01000119.1:1390-3824 GCA_002437575.1 Clostridiales bacterium UBA6388
CGAGCACCATCAAGCGCAGCGAAGCTGCGGCCATTCTGCTCAGAATGTTCGAGACTTCGACGAGAAAGAGCATTACCCTCAAATAAGCGCAAGGAGCCATCCCGCTTTTGTGGGATGGCTCTTTCATATCTCAGAATTTTCTTTTCTGCATTGCTTCTCCGCTAGAGTTGGCCCTTCAAGCTGCGCCGTGGTGTCGCAGCGCTCATGACAGCAAAAGCGCGGACGTTCCCCTTGGCGGGGAGCGTCCGCTTCGCTATTTGCCATCCATATTTATAATGTATAAGTTTGACGTACAGCTTCCGTTTTCACGGTAGCGGTGCTGTCGTTCGATGTATCCGGCGCGTTCTAAATCGTTCAAAGCTCTCTGCACTGTGCGCGGCGAGAGGTGCAGGTCGCGGGCAATGGTTTTCACACCCGGCCAGCAGCTTCCGCCGCCTGCCCAGTCACGGAGATACATGTAGACCGTTCGCGCCCGGTGCGGCAAGTCAGGATCGGCGTAAATTTCACCGAAGAAGCTCATTTCTCGCCGTAGCTGCTCATATAGTCGTCTGCTTTCGGCGTTGCGGGCGGTTGGTGTTGAGCATATAGACTCTTTTTAATATTCATCAGCAATTCCTCCTTTCCTGCGTAATAAACCTCGCGCTGGGCGCGTTCCGGCACCTGATACGGTTCTTCAAACGAAATGCCCCATTCGAAGTATAATTGCAGCTTCGTGCGCATCGGATGCGTGCCGGTTTTCATGACGATGAAGCTGCCCTTCGGGAGATTTTTCAATTCGTCCGGAGAGAGCAAAGCACGTTCCGCCATCTGCAAGCTCTGGCTTGTATTGTCCTTGCCTTTGCTGACGGAGCCGGTCAAAACGGTGCGACTGCCGAGGGCTTTGGAGAGCGTCTCCGCCGTCTGGCTGTTCGGAGCGAAGCCGCCGAAGATGGTGTCCTGACAGTTGTCACCAATAATTTCCGCACCCTCTTTGCCGTAATTCTTCTCTAACTGCGCGAGACTCTGGATGATCGGCACGAGCGTCAGCTTGCGTGATCGACCTGCGGAGAACAGCGGCAGAATATCGAATGGCGGCATCGTGCCAAGCTCGTCGCAGTAGAAGACGACGCGGTTTTGCAGCTTGCCGCCATGCTCGTCGGCTACAGAGAAAAGCTCCCGCGAGAGGTTTTGGATCATCAAACCCGCCATAAAGTTTTTGGTGTTGTCTTCCTCCGGAAGTACCAGAAAGATCGCGGATTTTTCTGCCGCGAAGCGTTCTGCGTCGATGGCGCTGTCAAAACAAAGCACCTGCTCCAGCTCGGAATCCAGAAATGCGTTCAACCGGGAAAGCACCGTGGACATGACGGATGCCATGCCTTGTTCCGATGTGTTGAGCGCCGCGCCCGCGAACCATCTGGCTTTGTGCGTCGAGGGCAGGTTGTCCATTAGGACCTGAAAGCCCGTTTTCTTGTTCTGACCGCTGGGTGCGAGAAGCTCTTGCACCAGCTTGAACACGGACACAATGTGCCGCTTCTCGTGACCGGCGCTGTCGGGTGGAACGTATTCGGCAAGCAGCAGAATGACCGACGTGAGAAGACCCTCGGCGGCATCGTAGAAGAAGGCGTTCTGTCCTCGATCCTGATCATTGCCGCCCGGATTGACGATGGTTTTAGCGAGAATCTTTGCGTATTTTTCCGCTTTCGCGCGCGCCGCAAGGTTGTCCGGATGCTCCCGCGCAATGTCCATGTAACGGTTGATGAGTGTCAAAAGATTGCTCCCGTCCGAGCGCGTCGGGTTGCGAAGATCGATCACGGAAACGTGGTAGCCGTAGTATTTTTTCGCAATCGTGCCGTAATTTCTTTCCAAATCCCCCTTCGTATCAAACGCGACATAGCTCATGCCGCTGGCACAGGCAAATTCGAGATTTGGATACAGAAAAAAGGCGGTTTTGCCGACACCAGACGCACCGATCATCAGGCAATGCACATCGTCGCGGTCGACCAGCGCATCGAGCTGCTTGCCGCGCTGCGTGCTGCCGAGAATCAGCCCCTGCACCTCCGGCAAATTCTTTCCCGCACGCCATGAAGCGACATCAAACGGCACGCTGGCAAACGTCTTTTTGATCTCCTGCGCGGTCGCCCAGCGCGCGGTTCCGTGCTGGCCGTCGCCCACGGTTTTGGATTTGATGCCGTTGAGCGAGTAATTGTTTGTGAGAACGGAAAGCAGAACGATGAACAAGACGATCACCACGCCGACCGCGATCAGCGGCGTTACAGACTCAGGCATGGCGCAAGTTCCTCCCTCTGCTCTGCAAGCAAGTCCTCATTCCAGTCTTTCAGCTCTGGCACAAGCCGCTCCGTCATGACGTCGCGTTCGCGTAATTGCTCTGCCATCCGTTCACTCGCGGCGCGACCAGCTTCGTCGTTGTCAAGGCACAGATAGACGATCTGCGTAT
>DJQK01000002.1:0-703 GCA_002437575.1 Clostridiales bacterium UBA6388
ACGCAAGGTTATTTTCCTCGTCAAACCGGGCGCGAAGCTCCATGAGAACCAATACTTCCTTGCCGTTTTCCGCCGCGCGGCAGAGCGTCTGTGCGATCTTGGATGAGGACGCCAATCGGTAGATCGTAATTTTGATCGACAGCACCTGCGGGTTCTCCGCCGCCTCGTTCAAAAGGCGCAGAAACGGCTCGACGGAATCGTAGGGATAAAACAGCAGCCGGTCTTTTTGCTGGATCTGCGTAAGCATGGGCAGATCGTTCCGCAGGTCTTCTGCCCAGCGCGGGTGATAAGGCGGATACAGAAGGTGGGCGGAAGCGTCCTTCGGCAGATTCCCGATCAGCCGGAACACATAATGCATATTGAGCGGGCACGTGTCTGCAAACACCTGATGGGTCTGCACGCGCACAAGCATGGATAGAATTTTCCGAAATTCCTCCGAGACCGTTCTGCTCAGCTCCAGCCGCACGACGGCAAGATGGTCGCGCTGCTTGAGCAGCTTTGCCATCTGTCGGCGGAAATCCTCTTCACTGTCCTCAAATTTCTCGTCGTCGAAGCTGATGTCCGCATTACGCGTTACGGCGAGAATGCAGCCTTCCTTCACGGTGTAAGCATCGAACAGTGTCGGCAGCCAGCGCAGGAGGATGTTTTCCGTGCGCACGAAGCGCTTTCCATCCGCAAGCAGCAGATACGGCGGCGCACTGTC
>DJQK01000002.1:775-1049 GCA_002437575.1 Clostridiales bacterium UBA6388
TGACCAGATGCGGCACCGGATGGTTTGGCGCGATCACGATCGGAGACAGGACCGGCAGCAGCTCTGTTTTGAAAAACCGATTGACCTGCTTCAGTTCGCTCGCATCCAGCGTTTCCGGAGAAAGATCACGAATGCCGCTTTTTGCGAGTGCTTCCGTAACGGCCGTATAGATCTGCTCTTTCATGGCAAGCAGCCCCGGAATGGCACGGTAAATGTGGTGCAGCTGCTCGGCCGGCGTCCAGCCGGTTTTGTTGTCGGTATCGTCCGGCGTCAT
>DJQK01000002.1:1088-4168 GCA_002437575.1 Clostridiales bacterium UBA6388
CTGCCCACGCGCACCATGAAAAACTCATCGAGGTTGCTGGAAAAGATCGAGACAAATTTCAGCCGCTCGAGCGCAGGAACGTTTGGGTCTGCCGCTTCTTCCAGCACGCGCCGGTCAAAGCGCAGCCAGCTTAATTCCCGGTTCTGGGTGTATCGGTATTGTCCTTCAAGATTCTTTGGCATAAATATCCTTCCCTGACGCCGTATTTGCTGACGACCAGCTGCTCTGCGTGAAACAGATGGAGCACGTGCTGCAAAATGAGAAGTCCCGGCACGAGCGTGTGGATGCGCTCGGCTTCCAGCCGCAAAATGAGGTCGCTGGCCTCTTTTTTGCCGCTGCACAGGAATGCACAGAGGCCGTCGAGCTGTTCGGCGGTCATGCTGCGGCAATCGTCTGATGTGCCAAAATAGTGTTTTGCTAATTTCAGCGCGGCTCTCGCTGTGCCGCCGACGCCGACAAGCAGTGCCCGAGGCTCCAGCGCGCCTTCGCTGACATCGATGGTTCTGGATATTTCCTGCCGCAGACGCTTCAAAGAGCCGTCTCCCGGCAGGATCTTCTTGACGCAGCGGCGGTATAAGCTCAGAGAGCCGATGGGAAAGCTGGCAAAATCCACGGGCTTTCCGTCTTCAAAGGTGACGATTTCCGTGCTCGCGCCGCCGATATCGAGAAATGCACCACCGGTCAGGTGCAGCTCCTGCATCGCGCCTGCGTAGCCGAAGAGCGCTTCGTCCTCGCCGGAAAGGACCTCCACCGAAAATCCGGTCGCCGCGCGGATCACAGACAGCGCCCGGTCGGTGTTGGAGATGTTGCGCAGAGAGGCAGTCGCAAAAATGCGGACGTTTTCAATTTGCAGCGTCTGCAGAATTTTGCGGAACGTCAGAAGACCTGCGCAGGCGCACTCGATGCCCTCGGCGCTGAGCCTTCCGTCCTCCACATATCCGGCAAGCCCCGCCATGATCTTCTCCCGGAAGAGAATTTTGAAGCTTTGTCCTTCTGTTTCGTAGAGCGTCAGGCGGATGGAGTTCGAGCCGATGTCGATGATCGCCTGCTTCATTCCGCGTCACCGGCTGCTTCCGGCGTTACGTCCTGCTGCTGCGCCAGATCCTGCTCCGGTGTGCCCGGGACCAGAAATACAAGGATGGCTTTGCCGGAGTTGGTTACAGAGAACGTCACGAATTCCCAGCCCTTCAAGGACACCTCATTGATCGTTTTCTCAATCTCCGCCGCCATTTTCTTTGCCTTCGGCTCATAGCTGGTCACCATTGTCTTATACATCATGATACATACATCCTTTCGTATTTTGTATGGTTGGTATCGTCGGTTTTCTCTTCTCATTTTGCTGAATACTCAATATATTATATTAGCAGACCAATAGAAATGCAGCAATATTTTTTGTGTAAAAAAATTGTAAAGTCTGCGCCTGCGTACAGAAAAACGGCGCGGCTGTCCCGGCCGCACCGTTTTCTGCCCAGCTGCCCGACGTATCGTTCCTTGCGGCAGGGAAGCCTGCGCCTCTGGGTGTATCCTGTTTTTACGGCGTATAGCTTCTGGCCAGAACGGTCAGTTCGCCGTGCTCGATGGTCGCCAGCGTGTTGTTGGCGGTGAAGCCGGCGCTTTCGCCTGCCAGCCTTGCAAGGTCAGACGCGGCATAGGTCTCATCCGGATGCTCGAGATCGGAATTGTCCGTCAGGACAAAGCCCTCGGCGACCGGCACGGTGATCCTGCCAAGCTCGTGGTACGATTTTGCATCATCCAGACCAACGGCATAATAGACGCCCGAATCATCGCTCGTCAGATCGACGCCGCCCTGTTCCAGACCGCCGTTGATTGAAACAGAGCCGTCCTTGTCTTCTCGGGAGGTAACGACCATGTCCTTGCCGTCCACAACAATGGTATCGCCGACGGTGAGCTGCGAAATGTCCACCATGTCGTAGACGTCGTAATCATAGACCGTCAGAGAAATTTCCATCTTGCCGTCTTTTTCGGAGATGTCCTCCGCGCCGAAGCTCACAGCGACGGTAGCGTCGGTCAGCGCGTTCAGATCTAGGCTTTCCGGCAGCGGCTCGATGCGCTTTGCTTCCTGCGCGGGCTGCTGCGTTTCTGCGGTCTGTGCAGAGTCCGGCTGCTGCTCCGTTTCCGCTGTGTTGGAGTCCTTCTGTGTATCCGAATTTGCCTGCCTGGCTGCGCAGGCGCTCAACGCCAGCACCGAAAGCGCCAGCAGAATTGCCAATACTTTTTTCATCATTCAAGCTTCCTTTCCTCAAGGGTCGTTCCGTTTTTTTGAACCGACGTTATTGTGACAGGAAGTTGTGACAAAATCTTGCCGGAAAGATGACCGAACTATGAATTTTCAAGCGGCAGCTGCGGCAGGAAGAAATCCGGTCCCTTCGCTTCAAACAGCAGAAGCGACACGCTCAGCAGCAGATCGGCGTGCTGCGCCGGTTCATCCAGCGGGATGCCGAATTCCTCCTGCATTCTTCGGATGCGGTAGAGCACCGTATTGCGATGGGTAAAAAGCGCCTCGCAGGTCTTTTGCAGCGACCGGCAGCAGATGAGGTAGTAATAGAGCGTTTCGCAGTACTGCGTGCCCTTTTCCCGGTCATGCGCGGCAAGCGTCTGCACCTCCTGCGCGATGAGATCTTTTCGCTCTTCGACGTTTTTCAGCAGCAGCGGCGTGCGCAGCTGCGAGACGGTGTAGACCCGTCCACCGTGGAACCGTTCGTCCGTCATCAGCGCCAGCGCCTCGCCTGCCGTGCGATAGAGCGCAGGCAGGGAAAACAGGTCGCCGATCTCTTCCGACACGATGATCTTCAGCTGAAATTCCTCTGCCAGCGCAGACAGCTGGCTGCGGTCGCTCTGACGGCACAGGAAGAAAAAGATATTTCCCTGATACAAAAAGGCATGAGAGTCCGGGAACACCGACGCGATATCCTCTTTCAGATGCCGCCGGCCGAGATACAGGCTGCGGTATGCGGTCAGATCGACGAGGGCAAACGCAAACGGATGAAAGTCCGCCAGATAGGTCCCCGCTCTTTGCAGCTGAAAATACGGCGCGGAGGGAAAGCCGCCGTCCAGCAGGT
>DJQK01000010.1 GCA_002437575.1 Clostridiales bacterium UBA6388
TTCATTATCACCGGTTTGATGGTTGGCGTGGCCAGTATCATTCAGGCCTGCAAGATCGGCAATGTAACGCCGGCGTCTTCCGGTCAGAGCTATGAAATGTATGCGATCGCCTCGGTAGTCCTGGCAGGCGTCAGTATGGCCGGCGGACGCGGCAAGGTATTCGGCGTTCTGTTCGGTGCGCTGTCCTATACGACCATCAATTTCATCATCGTTTCCATTCCGTCTCTCAGCGTGGACATTCAGGACACGTTCCAGGGTATGGTCCTGATCATTGTGGTCCTGATCCAGACCATTGGTCCGGTCATCAAGGAAAGCTTGCAGCGAGCCAAAAAGCGCCGCAAATCGCTGACTTCCACCGACACGGCATCGTGACGGTACGAAGCAGAGCCGTGCATACGAAGACAGCATCGCACAATGCCTCAGGAGGTCTTCGCCGGTTTTTGCTCCAATTCCAAGCTGCACCTGCGCAGAAATGCGGATTCGATCATACGTTTCCTTGACCACCGCATGGCTTGCAGCAGCGAAAATCCATCAAAACTGATCTTTGTTTCCAGCGGCGCAGCTTCTGCGCCGCTGGTTTACTGCCCTGACCCAAACCGTGACCCAAACGCGGAAAATCAGCCGAAATGATCCGTACTGGAACGGATGCTGCTGTGAGATTTCCGAGTGGAAAGGCCGAAAGATCGCGCAGTGTTATGCAGCACCCAAGCACGCAGAGATAAAAAGACACGCGGAGAAAATAGTGGACTTCCCGTTATTGTATCTGCAGATCCAATTCAGGAGGTTTTTGAAATTGAACGGACACGGGCATATGGCGGCATCAATGACCGCATTGTACGGCAGCGCCGCACAATTACGTCTTCGCGCTTCGACGGATCTTTTCCGTCAATCCTTCGGTTTGGAAAGTCTGAAATACATACGGTATTCGTGCGCTTTTCAAACCTTGACCTGACGAAAAAACTCGCGCCGGAGCTGCTTGCCGAATTGCGCAGTGCTGCCCTAATCCTGTTTTCTGATTCCATTCTTTCCTCAGAAAGGTTCCGCCTTTGACCGAACCGATTTCGCGTTTTTCAAAGAAAACCGCGAGCCTCGTCTCATGCGGATCTTCCTATGAAAATCTTCCATGCTATGAAGGAACGTTTTTCCTTGAATATCCGTATGAAGCGGCTGTTTCCGGATACCCTGCGGATGTACATGTTCCGATTCCTGCGCGCCGCGCCCTATGGAAAATCCTTCTCCTTCCGGACCGCGGCACATTGAAATCAGGAAAAACCTGTGGTATGATATCAGAAATCAGATTTGATAGCACACGTGATGTTTTTCGGGCGTTTCCGCAGCTGCGGAAACACGGCAGCACATACCGCGCAATCGACAGAATTGCCCCACCGGATATATACCGGGCAGCCGCAGCGCGGCTGCTCCCTTTTCATCCGCAGCAGCACGCTTCGGGGCCGCTTTGTGCGTGACGCTGCGCCGCATTCCCCTGCTCGCCTGCCCGGCGCACGCAGAACAGCATCCGAAACACAGAACTTTGCAGAAAGAGAAAGGAGACCGCGCAGGATGAAACTGACACAGAAGCAGAGCCAGCAGCTCAGTATGACGGCTGCCATGCAGCAGTCGCTGGAGCTTTTACAGCTGCCTGCGTGTGATCTGGCCTCGCGTCTTCAGGATGCGGCTCTTTCCAATCCGCTTCTGGAGGTCGAGCTGCCCGGAGCCGGAGCGCTCCCAGCAGAGAGACGCACCGTGCTGCGCGAAGCCTCCCGCTGGGACAGTTTGCCCGGCGAAGGCGGCGGAAATTCTTTGGAACGTCTGGCAGGTGCGCATACGGAAACATTTGCCGAGCATCTGGCGGCCCAGCTGCGGCAGTCCCGCCTTCTGGAGCCGGGGCCGTTTCTCCGGCTTTGTCTCTATCTGACAGATTGTCTGGATTCGCGGGGCTATCTGACCATCCCGCTGGAAGAGCTTGCAGCAGAGCAGGGCTGCACAGCAGCAGAGGCAGAACAGGCGCTGTTTGCCATTCAGATGCTGGACCCACCCGGCGTCGGTGCGCGCGATCTGGCAGAATGCCTGATCCTTCAGCTTGCTCAGGGTCCGGATTTCAATGCTCTGACAGTCCGCATGGCGCGAGATGGGCTGGAAGCGCTGGCCGCACGAAACTACGCGGAGCTGAGCCGCCAGTTTCATGCTTCGGAGGCGGACGTCCGCCGGGCCTCCGCCGTCCTGTTGTCGCTGAATCCCATTCCTGCCGCAGGCTTCGGTACTGCGGCGCCTACTTTGTATGCGGTGCCGGACGCCGTGGTTCATATAGAGGGGGACGCCGTGGTCATGGAGCTGAACGAACGGGCGCTGCCCCGGCTCACAGTGGACCGGAGCTATGCCGCAGCGCTTCAGGAAAGCGGCGACAGTTCGGTCCGGACCTATGTACGCGAAAAGCTGACAGAGGCAAATGCACTGTCCGGTGCGCTTCAGGCGCGCAGGGATACGCTTACTGCACTGCTCCGCGCACTGGGAGATCTGCAGGGCGACTACTTCCGCGGCGGAATGCTCCGCCCCCTCACCATGTGCGAAATGGCGCAACGGCTGGGCGTCAGTGTCTCTACGGTCAGCCGGGCTGTCAACGAAAAGACGCTGGAATTCCGCGGTCGGAGTCTTCCGCTGCGCATTTTCTTTCCCGCGCCTTCTACGGCGGGCGGCGCTGTTGCGGGCGAAACCGTACGGCAGAAGCTCGCATGGTTCGTGTCCCGGGAGGATCCGGCAGCGCCGCTGTCAGACGAAGCGCTGCGCCTTGCGCTCAGTGCCGCAGGACTCGATGTCTCGCGCCGAACCGTGGCAAAATACCGCGCGCAGCTCGGCATCGCCGCTGCAAATCAGCGTGGTTCCAAATAACGTATGAGGTTTCTGTTATTTCAGGCAAGCACCAATAACGACCCACAAAAAATTGCCCGCTGGGAACGCCAGCGGGCAATTTTGCGCGATTTCTGCAAAGAACGCTTGCGGTGTATTTTACAGGCCGGCAGAACGTACGTTTTGCGGCATCTCCGCCCGCGTGAACGCACAGCGCCCCGCATCGGTAAGGCGGGTGCCCTGGCGTCCGCTGCCGATCGCAAGCAGCCCTTCCTCCGCCAGTTCGCGAAGCACCTTCCGCAGCGCAGCATCGCTCAGGCGCAATCCCTGGTCTCGGAGGGTATGCAGGATCCGCTCCCGTCCGGCGCCGCTGCCGGCGCTTTCCCCCGCCGCAACAGCGCGCAGCACTGCCGTCTGCAAATCTGCACTGTCTGTACCGGATCCCGGCACGCTTTCCTGCGCCAGCAGCCATTGCGGCAATTCCCCCATCGCCTTGCAGTAAAGCGCACAGTTTTCCAGCTCCCGGATATTGCCGGGCCAATCATAGCGCTGCAGCGCCGTGAGCTGCTCCGGCGAAATCCGGTAGAAGTCCTTGCCCATAAAATCCCGGAACAGCGCCGGAATGTCCTCCTGCCGCTGCCGCAGCGGCGGCAGAAGAATGGATATGGTGTGCAGCCGGAAAAAAAGATCGCGCCGGAAATGCCCCAGCTCCACCTCGCGCCAGAGGTCCTTGTTTGTAGCAGCCACGACCCGAACGTCAATGCTTACAATGCGGTCGCTGCCGACGCGCATGACCTGTTTCTCCTGAAGAACACGCAGCAGCCCCAGCTGGAGCCGCGGCGAGATATCGCCGATCTCATCGAGAAAAATGGTTCCCCGGTCTGCCATCTCAAAATAGCCGAGCCGTCCTTTTTTCTTCGCGCCGGTGAACGCGCCCTCCTCGTAGCCGAACAGCTCTGATTCCAGCAGCGACTCAGAGATCGCCGCGCAGTTCACGGCGATGAACGGTTGGTCGCGCCGGGGCGAGGCATTGTGGATCGCCTGCGCAAACAGCTCCTTGCCTGTGCCGCTCTCTCCTTCAATGAGCAGCGTGTACTCCGTCGCCGCCGCCTTTTTTGCCAGAGCGATGCACTTGTCCATGCTGGCCGAGCGGTGAAGAATATCCGAGAAGGTATGCTTTGCATAAAACCCCTTCTCCCGCAGGCGGCGGCGGAAGGCAGCCTCGTCGCCGCGCAGGGTGATCTCGTCCTGCAGCGACACGAAGCAGCCAAGCGTCTCTTCGCCCACAATGATGGTAGATTTCCGCACGAGGAAATCTCCGGCATCGAGACTCACCGGGCAGCGCCGCAGATCCGGTGCGGAGTCGAGCGCCTCCAGCAGTTCCGGCGGCAGACAGTCCCGGATGGTTCTGGAAGCTTCGCCGTCCAGCCGAAACAGCTCTGCCGCCCGGCGGTTGTGGTAGATGATGCGCCCTGCCGGATCTGCTGCAAAAATGGCAGAGGCGGCATCGTAGACATATTCATTGAGCAGCCGCTCTTTGAGAAAGCTGTTAAAGTAGCTGGTACGATAACCGTGCAGCGGCTCGACAATGCCGGAAATATAGCGGATCAGATTGCTGGCGATGCGGTCGGAGGTCAGATTCAGCACCGCCGCCGCATTGACCATGGTATCGAAGCCGACCACACGGTATTCCGTGTTCAGCACGTGCGGAATATACGGCGGCACAAGCTGCGGCTCATTTGGCGTAATGGCATACGCGATCTTGCGATAAGCGCCGCTTTTCTCCCGCTCCGCCTCAAATGGGATCAGATTCAGATGCCCGATGCCAAGCTCATAAAGCGTCACGATCATTTCCCGGGCGCTGTCCGCCGTGTCGTTGACCAGCAGAACGTCCGTGCCTGCCGGAATGGCAAGGATGCTGTCGAGATAGGTCTTGCGGATGCTTCGCGTCATGAACACAACATTCTGAACCGTCGGCGTATGCGGCCGCAGCGCCAGCAGCGACACGGTCCTGTTCACCACCAGCACATCGGCGCAGATCTGTTCGGATGGACCGATCCGGTCCATAAAATAGACCGTGACCGCAACGCTGCTGGCAAACACCTCTTCAAACGTGCGCCGCAGCAGATCAATGACCTGGGGCGTGTCTGCATTCTGAAATACGAGCGCCAGTGTCTTCATTTCATTCCTCCCGCATCCGGATCATCCGGATTCATCTTGTTTTATCCTGTTAATACTTTTATTTTAGCGGTCTTTTTTCTCTGTGTCAAGCCGCTGCAGCTGATTTTTTCGGCAAAATAGCCAAATTCCGAAGCGTTTTTCAGCGACATGGACCAATCTTTTTGCTTTTTCGAAAAAAAGCGACGAGCTGGAACAGATTTTGCTGAGAAATAAGCAGGGCCTGTCCGGAACACCGTGTCCGGACGGAGCCGGCACAGGAAATGAGGAGATTGGAATGGGACTTGGACTGGATTTTGAATTTGAACTTTATCACAAATGGCAGCGCGGCGCGCTGAATCTAATTACGGATGTCCCCGGCGTACGGGTCGGGCACACAACGCTCACCGATCCGGAGGCGGGCATTCACACGGGCTGCACTGCAATTGTGCCCCACAGCGGAAATCTGTTCCGCGACAAGTGTATGGCAGGTGCGGCGGTACTCAACGGCTTCGGTAAGAGCGCCGGTCTGATTCAGGTAGAAGAGCTAGGCACCATCGAAACGCCCATCGTTCTGACCAGCACGTTTTCCGTCGGCACAGCGCTCAACGCGCTGGTCCGCCGCGCCACGGAAGAAAACCCGGAGATCGGCGTCACCACCGGCACGGTCAACAGCATGGTGATGGAATGCAATGACGGCGAACTGAACGACATCCGCGGCTGCCATCTTACCGAGGACGACGTACATCACGCCATCGCCGCAGCAGACAGCGTCTTTGCCGAGGGCGCTGTGGGCGGCGGCACCGGCATGGTATGTATGGACCTGAAAGGCGGCATCGGCTCTGCTTCGCGCCTTGTGCCGATGGATGAGAAGGAATATACCATCGGGGCGCTGGTCATGAGCAATTTCGGCGTAGCAGGCAATCTGATCATCGGCGGCCGTCATGTGGGCCGGGAGATCGCCGAAGGCCTGCGCAAGGCAGACGCAGACAAGCCGGAGAAGGGCTCCATCATCATCATTCTCGCGACCGACCTTCCTCTGAGCGACCGGCAGCTCCGGCGCGTTGCACGGCGGTCTGCGGCGGCACTTGGCCGAGTCGGCTCCTTCCTCGGCAACGGCAGCGGCGATATTGCCCTTGCCTTTACGACAGCAAACCGCGTACCTCATTTTGCGCAAGCCGCAGTGCTGGAAACGAAAATGCTTCTGGACGACCGGATGGATCCTGTTTTTGAGGCGGCGGTCGAGGCCGTGGAAGAGGCAATTATCAGCTCTCTGGATCACGCGCAGAGCGTAACAGGCGTTCGCAGCAGGCACGTGCTCTGCCTGCGCGATGCGATCAAAGCGGCCGGCGTTTCGGTCAAGGACTGAGACGCGCACCGAAAAGATGAGAACAGATTGGGGGGAATATCCGGACGGCGGCAGCCTTATGAACCATGCGTCCCGGTGGGGCGGTTTGTTCCCGGGAACGGGAGCCATCCGGCCGCTTCCCGGCAGCGGGAAACGACCAGATCACAACAGACTGAAAAAATTCGAAAAGGAGAAACTGAAATGTCTGAACCAAAGAAATTTTTAAGCGTTAAGCACATTGTCTTCATGATCATCGTGCAGGTCCTCGCCTTCAACAACATCCCTCGATGCTACTATCAGATGGGCTATTCCGCCATTCCGATCCTGATCCTGGCGGCACTGCTGTTCTTTGTCCCCTATTCCTTCATGATGGCGGAGTACGGCTCTGCGCTGCGTGACGAAGCCGGCGGCCTTTACAACTGGATGGAGCGCTCGCTCGGCACAAAGTTTGCCTTCTGCGGCGCGCTGCTCAACTACGCAGGCACGCTGGTGTGGTTCATGCTGGTCGTCGCCTCCTCCGAGTGGGTCTATCTGTCGGCACTGATCAGCGGCGGCGACACGACCGGCACCTGGTCCATTCTGGGTCTCACCTCTGCGCAGACGCTTGGCATTCTCGGCGTCGTTCTGACGCTGGTTCTGACCATTATTGCGGTCAGCGGTCTTGAAAACATCTCCAAGTTCTTCAGTGTCGGCGGTTCTCTGGTCATGGGTCTTGTCGGCGTGCTGATGGTGGGCGGCGTTCTTGTTCTCATCCTCAACGGCGGCCAGTTTGCCCAGCCTCTGAGCGCCTATGGCTTCTTCCATTCCCCCAACGAAGACTATCAGAGCACCGGCGGCGTTATTTCCTTCTTCGCCTTCGCCATTCTGGCCTACGGCGGCAGTGAGATCTTCTCCAGCGTCACCGACCAGACGAGAGACGCCGGAAAGACCGTTCCGAAGGCCATGCTCTTCTCTGCCGGCTTCATCACCGTCGCCTATTGCCTGGGCATCTTTGTCTGCGGTATGTTCACGAACTGGACCGAATTCAGCGGCCAGATCAACATGGGCAACGCCGCGATCATCATTATGAAGAACCTCGGCTACACCGTTGCCGCCGGTCTCGGCGCTTCCGAAGCCGCTGCGCTGACCATCTCCCACTGGTTTGCCCGTATCGTGGGTCTGATCCTCTTCTGCAGCACCACGAGCTGCATCCTCGAATGCATGTATACCTCCTTGAAATCCACCATCCAGGGCACCCCCAAGGGTCTGTGGCCTGCGTGGATCCAGAAGGTCGATCCCAAGACCGGCACGCTGAAAAACGCCTTGTGGCTGCAGTGCGGCATCATTTCTATCTTCGTTCTGGCTGTTGCCTTCGGTGGCAAGGGCATCGACGAGTTCTTCAACCTCCTGCTCATCATGACCACCATTGCCAACACCATTCCCTATGCGTTCCTCTCCGGCGCATTCCCCGCATTCAAAAAGCTGGATTTGGAGCGTCCCTATGTGTTCTACAAGACGAAATCCAGCGCAAAGATCGCATCGCTCGTTGTCACCGGCGTCATCCTCTTCGCCAACGTCTTCTGCATCTTTGAGCCTGCCATGAGCGGCGACTGGTCGTCTACCGTCTGGTCGATCGTAGGCCCGCTGTTCTTCTTCGCGATCGCGCTGACCATGGTTGTCCGTCACGACAAAAAAGTCCGGAGCTGACCGCTCCCGGTTCTTCTCTCCTCTATTTCTTTTCTTTTCACACGCAGGCGCCGCGAAATGCACTCCGGCGTCTGCACTCCCCCCCGCGCAGCGCTCCGCGTCTGGCCCTTCGCCGGGCGCGGAGTCGTCCGCTTTTACCCCTGATTATCTGAAAGGAGCTTCGCAATGAAGATTTTTGACTGCCATTCCGACACCATGGCCGACATCCGCAACCGGGTCTTTGCAGGAGAACACGACGTGATCCGTACCCGCCATCTGCCGCTGTACGACAAGGGCGGCGTCAACGGTCTGCTCTACGCCATCTATCTGGACGCGGATCTCGGCGATCCGCAGCGCACCATGCTGGAGATCCTGCGCACCAGCTTTGCAGAGTTCGACGCCGTGCAGGACCGGCTGGCGCTGGGCTATACTGCCGGAGAGCTCTCCCGCATCATGGACAGCGGCAAGACCGCTGTGCTGCTGGGTCTTGAAGGGCTGGACGGTCTGGGCGCAGAGCCCGAGTGGCTCCATGCGCTCTATCACATGGGCTTCCGCCACGCCATGCTCACCTGGAGCACAGATAACGCCTTTGCCGCAGGCTCTGCGCATGAGGGTCCCGGCGACGGCATTACCGCGCGCGGCATAGAGGCGCTGCATATCATGGAACGCCTTGGGATGCTTGTCGACGTCTCTCATGCCAGCGAAAAGACCTTCTGGGATATCGTCTGCTATACGGAAAAGCCCTTTATTGCCTCCCACTCCAACGCATGGTCGCTCTGCCCAGCCAAGCGGAACCTGAAGGATGATCAGATCCGCGCCATCGCAGAACGCGGCGGCGTCATCGGCATGAATGCCTGGGGCAGCTTCGTTGACCCCGTCCATGCCAGCGTCGACCGTCTTGCCGATCACGCCGCTTACATCGCGGATCTGGTCGGTGCCGAGCACGTGGCGTGCGGCTTTGACTTCTGCGGCTATCTCAGCGAGAACGACCCGGATACCATTGCCAATGAAACGCCGGATCTTGCAAACTCCGGTGACAGCCGGAATTTCATTGACGCGCTGCGCCGGCGCGGCTTCTCTGAAGCAGACATTGACGGCATTGCCAGCGGCAATTTCCTGCGCGTGCTGCGCAGCGTTGTAGGCTGAAAGGGGGATGCGACATGAATCAGAACGACGCTTTTCGGTATCTGCATATCGGCGTACCAGACGACATTGCCCGGCTGCAGGGCATCGGCGCGTTTGAAGAAGCCATCCGCCGCATCGATGAAAAGCTGGAGGGCGAACTGCCCAGGGCCATGCGCCAGAGTCTGATCGCGCACCGGGAAATTCTGCGGCGGCTGCCGCTGGATTATCCATATACCCGGCAGACTGCCGTCGCTTATGCCGCATCCATTCTCCCCGGCTTTGACGGCGAAGAGCTGGACGCACTCGAACGCGCCGGGCGCATCGACTGGATCGCATATGCCGGCGAGCCCCGCTACAGCGCCAGCTTCCTTGATACGCTCTGCAAAACCGATCCGGCTTTTGCCGCACGCGCGGGCAGCGCATGGGGCGGCGGCGTCGATGCCGCGCACATCGGCAGCGTCCGCCGGGAGATCATCGGCAGGATGAAAGCGGCAGGCTCGCTGCGCCTTACCTTCGGCGTTCGGGAAACGCTGCGCCTGCGCGAGGATCTGTTCCGCCCCGGTATGCGCCTGCGTGCCTATCTTCCCCTGCCATGCGCTTCCGAAGGGCAAGGCGGCATCACGGTCAAGGCCCCGGATGCAGTGCATATCTCGACGCCTTCGGCTGCGCAGCCTGTAGCTTTCTTTGAACAAACACTCCAGGAGAACCGGGATTTTACAGCGGAGTACCAGCTGACCCGGCAGGCGCAGTATGTGGACCTTGCCTCGCTCACACCCAGCGCCGACCAGCCATATTTCGATCTGGAAGAGCAGCTTCCGCACATCGCCTTTACGCCCTACCTTCGTATTCTGGCAGAAGAGCTGACCGAAGGCCTTACCAGTCCGCTGGACAAGGCGCGTCGATTCTATGACTATGTCACGACGAACGTGCGCTACAGCTATATGCGCAGCTACTTCTGCCTGGAGAGTATTTCCGACGGCTGTGCGCGCAACCTCGTCGGCGACTGCGGCGTGCAGGTGCTGATGTTCGTAACGCTCTGCCGGTGTGTCGGCATTCCCGCCGTGTTCCACGGCGGCTGGCGCGCAGGTCTGCGTTCGTATAACGGCCGGGAAGACTGGCAGCGCGGCCTTCGCGAATGTATGTGCCACGATTGGGCGCAGTTTTACATTGCACCGGTTGGCTGGCTCTTTGCAGATCCCGCCTACGGCGGCGCAGCATGGCGCGCGGGCGACGAGACGGCGTGGAACTTCAATTTCGGCAACGCAGATCCGCTGCGTGTCGTGACGAACACAGGCTATCAGGCGGGCTTCGACGCGCCGGAGAATTTCTTCCGCATCGACCCCTATGACAGCCAGTGCGGTGAAATGGAAACAGAAGAACGTGGACTTCAGGACGGCGAGTTCGAATCCACGCAGGAAATCACGGAATTTTCCGTTCAGTAGGCTCTGAAGTTTTTGGGTGCCTCGTCCGCTTTTCAAAAACCCCGAACACCGGTGCGGTGTTCCGCGCCATAAGCGCCCTGCGGCGGTTTGCTTGCCGGGCGCAGCCGCCTGTCCTGGAATGGACGCGGGCTTTTGCCCGGGAGGAAAACCATGCAGACCATTTTATATCACGCAAAGCTCTATGTGGAGCGCGGCGACTTCCGCAGCGCACTCTGCGCCGAAGACGGTATCATCCGCGCGGTTGGCACAGACGCGGAAATTCTCGCGCTTGCCCGCCCCGGCTGCCGCCGCATCGACTGCGGCGGGCGTACCGTGGTGCCGGGCTTCAACGACAGCCATATGCACCTCATGCAGCTGGCGCAGACACGCTATGAAGCGCCCATTTCCGGGGTTTGCTCTGTGGATGATCTGATTGCGCGCTGCCGTGAGTTTCTCGCGAGCCATCCGGAGCGGGCAGAGCAGGGGCTTCACGCCATCGGCTGGAACCAGGACAACTTCCCGGATGGGCGTCTGCCGGACCGGCACGATCTGGACCGCATCAGCACAACGGTCCCCGTGGTGCTGGAGCGGGTCTGCGGTCATATTGTTTCTGCCAATACGCTGGCGACGCAGCGCTTTGCGGATTCCCCGGCATTTCGGCACTGCCTGCCCGGGGAGGTGCTCCGCGCGCCGGACGGAACGCTCTGCGGTGTCTTCCGCGGCAACGCCTGCAACCTTGTAAAATCGCAGATTCCGGACTTTACCCGCGATCAGCTTCTCGCCATGCTCCGCAGCGCCATGGACTACGCCGCCTCGGTGGGACTCACCAGCGTCCAGAGCAACGACGTCGGCACCAGCACGGAAGACGCCGGTCTTGCCTTCTCGCTGCTGCGGGAGATCTGCACTTCCGGCCGTGCGCCCATCCGCTATCGCCATCAGGTCTGCTTCCACGATCTTGCCGCCTTCCGGGAAAGCCTGCTGCACGGCGAATACAGCCGGCGGAATCCGCATGGCGGCTTCCTGACGCTCGGACCGCTGAAGCTCTTTCAGGACGGAAGCCTTGGCGCAAGGACGGCAATGCTGCGCGGCGGCTATCCCGGTGAGCCGGACAATCACGGACTTTCCTGGACGTCAAAAGCGGATATGGCTGCTTTCTGCGCCCTTGCATCGGAACACGGCGTGCAGGTCGTGACTCATGCCATCGGCGACGAGGCCATCTCGCGTGTGCTGGACGCCTATGAAGCGGTCATTCCCGCCGGACAGCGCAATCCCCTGCGCCATGCGCTGATCCACTGCCAGATCACAGATCGCGCTCTGTGCCGCCGGATTGCGGACCTCGGCGTTCTCGTCATGGCGCAGCCTGTATTTCTCGATACCGATCGCATACTTGCGCAAACGCTCTGCGGCAGAGCACTTGCCGAAACGTCCTACGCCTTTGGCAGTCTGCTTCGCGCGGGTGTTCCGCTGTCTTATGGGACCGACTGTCCGGTGGAATCCTGTGCGCCGCTCTGGAATCTCGGTGCTGCCGTGACCCGCTGCGCCGCAGACGGAACGCCAGCAGGCGGCTTTGTCCCATCTGAGCGTGTGGATGTGGAGACAGCCGTGGATGCTTATACCGCGGAAAGCGCCTATGCAGAGTTTCAGGAGCATTGTAAAGGACGGCTGAAGCCCGGTTATTATGCAGATCTTACGGTTCTGGACCGGGATATTTTCACCATTGATCCCATGCAGATCCGCAGCGCGTCGCCGGTTCTGACCATGACCGACGGCCGCATCGTGTATGAGCGAACCGAATAACAAAAGGAGGAATTCCCATGAAAAAACTGTTTATCAGCGCAGATCTGGAGGGGGTCTCCGGCGTCTCGAGCTGGGAAGAAACGCGCTATGGCGGACAGGGCTACGACGAAGCGTGCCGCCAGATGACCCGGGAGGTCGCCGCAGCGTGTTATGCGGCGCAGGAGCTTGGATATGCGGTATTGGTCAAAGACGGTCATGAAGATGCCCGCAACATCGATCCTACCGGTCTTCCCCGGGGCGTTGTGCTGCACCGCGGCTGGCAGAACGAACCTGCCGCCATGATGTGCGGTCTTGACCCAAGCTATGACGCGGCCATCTATATCGGCTATCATGCGCCGGAAGGAAGCGACGGAAGCCCGCTTGCACACACGATTGAACATCCGCTCTATGCCTGGATGAAGCTCGACGGCGTGCTTGCCTCGGAGTTCAGCATGAACGCGCTCTGGGCCGCAGCCATGGGCGTACCGTCGGTATTTCTTTCCGGCGACCGCTTCATCTGCCAGTCTGCCGAAGCGCTCTGCCCGGGTATCCGGACCTATGCGACCAAAGACTGTACCGGCAGCGCCGTCTGGGGGCTCCATCCGGATGAGGCCGTGGAAGGGATCTACGCCGGTGTTCTCGAAGCGCTCGCGCACCCCCCTGCGCCGATGCCCCTGAAGGATTCCTATACACTGGAGATCTGCTTCAAGGAGCATCGGATGGCGCGCCGGGCGTCGTGGTATCCCGGCGCGGTGCGCACCGGCGCCTGTACGGTTTCCTTTACGGCGAAAGATCCCATAGAGCTGATGACCGCCCGTTCCTTCTTAGAGGGCTGAGGGTATGTGCGCTGCATTGTTTTCCCATACGCTTCGTGCAGGTGCGCCGGAATCAAATCGGCGAAAGCGTGCAGCGCACACCAGATCCTGTTTGCAGCCGCCCGGTGTACGGACGCTCCGTTCAGATTGCTTCTGCTTTTTCGTATTAGCAGGTCAATTCCCACGGAAATATGCAGCCTTGCATCGGGGTCGAGATCCATACTTTAGCGGTCTGATTTTCAGAGGCTTCTTTTCTTTGTTTCCAGCGGCGCAAAAACTGCGCCGCTGCTTTTCTGTCTGACCAACACGCGGAATGAAACCGCTCCCACAGTCAATGACAAAATAAGGTGCGCTAACACGGGTAGTTTCCGGTTGTCAGGTACCGGTAATGCTCGTTCGGCGGGAGCTTTGCCAGCTCCGGATCGCAGCCCAGCTTCCGCAGCGTCCTGCTTCCGGTGCAGCCCGCCACGCGCAGCCGCCAGAAGGCCTGCCCGGATGCCAGTGTGAAGAAAAGCTGAGGCAGCACCGCACAATTGTGTCGGCGCAGGAAAATTGCCGCCCGCCGGGGTCCCGGCGGGCGGCTTGCGTCATTATTTCGAATACTCTTTTTAGCCCTTGACAGAGCCGGCGGTCACGCCCTTGACGATATAGCGCGAGAGGAAAACATACACCAGCAGCACCGGCAAAATTGCCAGCAGGATGAACATATACACCTTGCCGAGATCGAACTTCGAATAGTCCGCCGCGCGCAGCTGCGCGATCATGATGGGAACGGTCTTCATTTCCGCTTTGTCAAGAAGCAGCGCAGGCAGGAAATAGTTGTTCCACGACTCGACGAACGTGAAGATCAGCTGCACGGAAATGGCGGGCTTGAGCATGGGAAGGATGATGCGGTTGAAGGTAAAGAACTCGCCCGAGCCGTCCACGCGCGCAGCCTCCACGATCTCCATCGGAAGGACGCTTTTCATGTACTGGATCATGTAGAAGAACACGACCGGCGCGGCAATGCCGGGGAGGATCAGGGGCAGATAGCTGTTCGTCAGCTTCAGCTTGTAGCACAGCTGCACAAAGCCTGCGGCGGAAACCTGCTTGGGGATGACCATGACGGCCATGATAAAGAGGAACGCGATGCGCTTGAACCGAAACTGGTAGGCGTGAAGCCCATAAGCCGTCAGCGCGGAGAAATACGTGGACAAAAGCGCGGTCGCCGCGGCGATGATGAAGCTGTTGCGCATACCGCGCGGGATGTTGATGGAGCTGTCGTTCCACGCGTTTTTGAGGTTCTCCAGAAAATGTCCCTGCGGCAGGAACTTGAACCCGCCCTGCAGGTCCGCGTTCGTCCGCGAGGCGTTTACGATCAGCATGTAAAACGAGAACAGGCACAAAATCGACAGGAAAATCAGAAGCGCGTAGACAAGCACCCGGCTTATGATCAGCATGGCTCTTGCTTTGCGGCTGTCGGCAGAATTTTTCTTCATAGCACGCGCCCCCTCAGTTTTCTTCCTGCTTCGTCAGCGACTTGAACACCGCCAGGCTCAGAAGGCCCGTGATGATGAAAATCACGACGGAGATCGCACCGGACATTCCGTAGTTCTTGCTCGTCTTGAGGTAGTTGTTGAGATACATGACAAGCGTCGTCGAGCTGCGGTTCGGCGTGCCGAGGCCGTTCGTCAGCACCTGCGGCACATCGAACATCTGAAGGCCGCCGATGAGTGCGGTGATGACCGTGTAAACGAGGATCGGCATCAGAAGCGGCAGCGTCACCTTGAAAAAGACCTGCAAAGAGCTCGCGCCGTCAATGTTCGCCGCCTCAAAAAGGCTCTGGTCGATGCCCATGATACCGGCCATGAGCAGGATCGTGGTGTTTCCGAACCACATGAGGAAGTTCATGAGGCTGATTAAACTCCGCACGGTGAAGCGGATATTAAAGAAGTCGATCGGCGTGTCGATGAGCCCTGCCTGCGTTAAGATCTGGTTGACCGGACCGACGTTCGAAAACAGCATATAAAACAGCATCGAAAACGCCGAGGCCATGATGAGGTTCGGCATATAGATGACGGTTTTGAAAAACTGCTGGCCGCGGATCTTCAGCCGGTAGCTCGTGAAGAAGCACGCGAGCATCAGGGAGATCACGATCTGCGGAACTGCGCAGCCGAGCCAGAGGACGATCGTGTTCCCCGCGTATTTGAGAATGTCGATCGTGCCGTTTTTGTCCGGCGTGAAGAGCGTAATATAGTTCTTGAAGCCCACAAAATTCGGCCCCACCTGCGTCAGCCCTTCGCGGTAGTTTTCAAAAAAGCTGTTGTAGATCGTGAGCATCTGCGGCGCAAAATGGAACAGCGCGTAGGCGATAAAAAACGGCGCGATGAAAATATAGCCCCATTTTGCGTAGCTGATCTTCGAGCGTCTGGTTTTGAGCTTCGGTGCTTTTGTCGACTGCATAAGACCTCTCCTTCCCTGTTCGGATGCAGTTGCCAGCAGAGCGTCTGCTCTGCTCGAAACCGCTTCCGAAATCGCCCTTCCGGGGCAGAGATGCTTCCCTGCCCCGGAACGGTAAAATCCTTACGGCGTGACGATGGTCGGATACTTTTCGTTGATGTACTTGTAGAAGTTGCTCATGGCCTCGTCCTCGGTAACAGTACCCTTGCAGTACTCTCTCCAGTTGGCCTGGAGGCCTTCGTTCAGGAGCTGATCGTAGATGGTGTTGTTTTCGAACTTGATGTTCTTGGCAAGATCGCAGAACAGCGCGATATCGTTCTGGCCGCCGAGGAAGTCGCTGCCGTAGGACGGATCCTGCGCAACGGTCTCGTTGACCTCCTGGTTGTTGGAGAACTGTGCCTCGTTCTTGACAAGGTTCGTGCAGACCTCTTCGTTGTTGATGAAGGTGTTCATGATATCGGCAACCATCGTGGGGTTATCCGTGCCGGCAGGCGCCAGCAGCCACGTGCCGCCCCAGAAGTGTGCCTGCGGGCCTTCGCAGATCGCCCAGTCGCCGAAGCAGCCTTTTTCCGCGTCCTGCGCGTTGCCCATGGAGAAGTTGAAGTACCAGGCCGGGCCAAAGTAGCACATGGCCTTGCCGTCGGCGAACATCTGCGCGGTGCACTCGTCGGACCAGATGTCGCAGTCCTGCGTGTAGCCTTTGTCGGAGAAGTCCTTGGCCTGCTGCATCCAGGTCTGGATGGCGGAGTCGAACTGAAGGTTGTTGTTCTCGTCGACCCACGGGGAGGTGACGTTGTTGGAGAAGACGCGGTAGGTCGCGGCCTCGGAGGCGGTCATCAGATAGCCCTTGGCCTTGGCCTCTGCGGCGACAGCGTCAAACTTCTCCCAGCTGTTGAGCTTTTCCTGCACCTCGGCAGGATCGTCCGTGCCCAGAACGTCCTTGGCGATCGAACGGCGGTAAATGAGAGCCGCCGGGCAGCACTGGAAGGAAACGCCCTTGATGACGCCGTCTGCGTCAGACGCGGCCTGCACGGTGTATTCATAGGTGTTGGTGAAGTCGGTCACACCGAGGGCGGTGATGTCCTGCGTGACGGAAGACTGCGTGTACTTGAGGATGTAGTCGGCCTCAGCCAGGAAGAGGTCTACCTTGTCGTCGTCCGATGCGTTCTCCTGGTTCAAAAGCGCCTCGTCGAGCTTATCCTGATACGCGCCGTCTGCGCTCGGGGTGATGATCCAGTTGACCGTCACGCCCTCGGGAACGGTGTAGTACTTTTCAAAGAAGCCCTTGAACTCTTCGTTCCATGCGTAGATGTTGAAGACCTTGCCTTCCTCGGAAGCGGGCGCTTCTTCGGTGGTCGTCTGTTCGGCAGCTGCCTCTTCGGTCTTGGCGGGCTCGGCCGTCTCGGTGGAAGCGGCGGGGGTGTCGGTGGTCGTTTCCGCGGTGCTGGCGCAGCCTGCGAAGATGGCTGCGAGCATCAGAACCGCCAGAAGCAGCGCAAGATACTTTTTCATGTGAATTCCTCCTGTTGATATTAGTAGATAGGGTCAACGAATCTATGTGCTCTGCAAAATGCAGATATCACCTCAGGTTTCCGGCGCGATGGCCTGAACAGAAGCGCCTTCGATCAGCCTGCCCGGAATTAAAATGCGGTCGACCAGCGCCGTGCGCGGCTTTTCGATGAGCTCGATGAGCTTGGCCGCAGCGGTTTTTCCGAGGGCCTGCGTGTCCTGCCGGTAGGTGGTGAGCGCGGGGCTCATGACGCTCGAGAGCTGAATGCCGTCGTAGCCCGCCGCGCTGACATCCCCGGGAAGCCGGAAGCCCATGCGCCGGATGGCGTTTCCGCCGCCGATGCTGGAGATATCGTCGGGCATCAGAATGCACGTCGGCGGCACGTCGAGCTTCAAAAGCTCCCGCGTCAGCTCCGCGCACCGGTCGGGGTCATGGTAAACGCCCTCGCGGACGTATTCCTCAGGGATCTCCAGCCCCAGCTCGTCGCACGCCCGGTAAAAGCCCGTCAGGCGGTTTTCGGTGACGGCGGTGCGCTCGCCGTGGATGAACGCGATGCGGCGGTGACCCTTGGCGTAAACATAGCGCACCAGCTCTTCCATGCCGCGCACGTTATCAGAAACAACGGCCGCGCGGTTATTGAACACGTGGTCGATCGTCACCAGCGGCAATCTGGAATTGACAAGCTCCAAAACCTGCGGATCGTCAAAATCGACACAGGCGATGACCACGCCGTCGACGCCCCGGTACTGGCAGTGCTGCAAATAGGTCGTGGCCTTCTTGCCGACGTTGCGGTTGATAAACGTGATATCGTAGCCGTTGGCCTCGGCCTCGACCTTGAGGCTCTCCAGGACGGCGGAGAAATACTCGTGCGCAAGACCGCTTCTTCGCTCGTCGACAAAAAGAACGCCGATATTATAGGTCCTGTTCGTTTTAAGCGCACGCGCGGCGGAGTTTGTCATGTAGCCAAGCTCATCCGCCGTTTTGCAGATGAGCTGCCTCGTCTGCTCGCCGATGTCCGGCTGTCCGGAGAGGGCCTTGCTGACCGTCGCGACCGAAACGCCGCAGGCCTTTGCGATGTCCTTCATGGAAACCATGCCGCGTCCCTCCGTTCGTTCCGCGAAATTTCTTAATCGTTTTCGTAATTTCAAAATAGCGGATTTGCGCCAAAAAAGCAAGAGGGATTTTACGTTTTTCGGCCTTTGGCAGCAACTTTGTCTGTTTTGCTCAAGTCCGGCACGTAAATTTGGCGCATTTGACAGCTTAACGCTTCGAAACTTTTTGCCATTTTCTCTTTTCCTTGGCCAGAAAATAAAAAAATTCGTATTTTCGGTGGAAAACGTGAAAAAACGTCTTGCATTTTGCTCTAAAAGCCGCTATTGTAAAGCTATGATTTTGTCACTTCGCTGACTTAAACGATTTCGATTTTGCCGGCGCCTGCCTGCGTTTCCGGCGAAGGAGGGGTTTTCGATGCAATTTGGTTTCTTCGACGATCAGAAGCGCGAGTACGTGATCACCAGTCCGCGCACGCCGCTTCCGTGGATCAACTATCTCGGAAGCGAGGATTTTTTCGCGCTCGTGTCCAACACTGCGGGCGGCTACTGCTTCTACCGCGACGCGCGCCTGAGAAGACTCACGCGCTACCGCTACAATAACTGCCCGCTCGATCAGGAGGGCTTCCACGTCTACATCAAAGACGGCAAGACTATCTGGAACCCCGGCTGGCAGCCTTCCAAAACGGAGCTGGACGGTTACACCTGCCGCCACGGTCTGGGCTACAGCGTCATTGAGGGACGGAAAGACGGCGTGGCCGCCTCGCAGACGCTTTTCGTGCCGCAGGGCGAAAACTGCCTTCTGCTGCGCCTGAGACTCAAAAACGAAACGCAGGAAGCGAAGACGCTCGATATTTTCCCTTACGTCGAGTTCTGCCTCTGGGACGCGATGGACGACAGCTCCAATTTCCAGCGCAATTTCTCCATCGGCGAGGTGGAGGTCGAGCCCGACGCGATCTATCACAAAACGGAGTACCGCGAGCGGCGGAACCATTATGCGGTTCTGTGGGCGAACCGGCCATACGACGGCTTTGACACCGCGCGAGACGCCTTTGTGGGTGTTTACGCCTCTCCCGGCGCACCCGAGGCGGTGCAGAACGGACGCTGCACGAATTCCGTGGCGCACGGCTGGGCCCCGGTCGGCGCGATGCAGTTCCATGTGGAGCTGCCTGCCGGCGAGGAAACGGAGCTGCTGCTCGGCCTCGGCTATATCGAAAACCCGGAGAATGAAAAGTTCGAAGCGCCCGGCGTGATCAACAAAACCAGAGCCCGCGCGATGATCGAAAACTACCGCACCGGCGCGCAGTTTGACACAGCAAAGGAAGCGCTTGAAAAATACTGGAACAAGCTTCTTTCCAACTTCCACGCCGAGACCGGCGATGAAAAGGTCGACCGGATGGTGAACATCTGGAACCAGTACCAGTGCATGGTCACGTTCAATATGAGCCGGTCTGCAAGCTATTTTGAAAGCGGCATGGGCCGCGGCATGGGTTTCCGCGACTCGTGTCAGGACTTACTCGGCTTCGTGCACATCATCCCCGAACGCGCCCGGGAGCGCATTCTGGACATCGCCGCAACACAGTTCCCCGACGGCAGCGCGTACCACCAGTACCAGCCGCTCACGAAGAAAGGCAATCTCGCCGTCGGCAGCGGCTTCAACGACGATCCGTTGTGGCTGATCGCAGGCGTGGACGCGTATTTGCGTGAAACCGGCGACTGGTCGGTTCTGGATGAAGCGGTCAGCTTTGACTCCAACCCCGACAATACGGCGCCCCTGCTCGAGCACCTGCGCCGCAGCTTCCGGTATACGCTGACGCATCTGGGCCCGCACAAGCTGCCGCTCATCGGCAGAGCCGACTGGAACGACTGCCTGAACCTTAACTGCTTCTCCGCGCACCCCGGCGAGAGCTTCCAGATCACCGGCCCCAGCGAGGGCCCCGTCGCGGAGTCCGTGTTCATCGCGGGTATGTTCGTCAAATACGGCAGAGCCTACGCCGGAATTCTCCGCCATCAGGGTCTTTCCGAGGAAGCGGCACAGGTAGAGACGGCCGCAGCTTCGATGGAAAAAACCGTGCTGGACGCGGGCTGGGACGGTGCATGGTTCCGCCGGGCCTACGACGCATTCGGCGCTCCCGTCGGAAGCAAAGACTGCCTTGAAGGCCAGATCTTCATCGAGCCGCAGGGCATGTGCGTCATGGCGGGCATCGGCAAGAATACCGGCGAGGCTGAAAAAGCGCTTCAAAGCGTCGAAGAACGCCTCGACAGCAAATTCGGCATCGTCCTTTTGCAGCCGGCGTACACGAAATATTATCTGAATCTCGGCGAGATCAGCTCGTATCCGCCCGGATACAAGGAAAACGCAGGCATCTTCTGCCACAATAACCCCTGGATCACCTGCGCGGAAACGGTTCTGGGCCACGGCGCACGCGCCTTTGAGACCTACCGCAGGATCTGCCCGGCGTATTTAGAGCCGGTCAGCGAGATCCACCGCACCGAGCCGTATGTCTACAGCCAGATGGTCGCTGGCAAGGACGCGCCCACCTTCGGCGAGGCCAAAAACAGCTGGCTGACCGGCACGGCGGCTTGGACGTTTGTGTCCATTTCGCAGGCGATATTGGGCGTGCAGCCGGAGCTCGACGGACTTCGCATCGACCCGTGCATCCCGCCGGAATGGAAAACAGTCCGGCTGACACGGCGCTTCCGCGGCGCAGTGTATGAGATCGCGATCGAAAACCCGATGGGCGCCGAGCACGGCGTCAAAGCGCTTATTGTCGACGGCGCACTGCAAACCGGCGAGCTTCTTGCACCGGCTGCATCCGGCGAGCACGTTTCGGTGCGCGTGGTGATGGGGGCTTGAGATGGCGTTTTGCGAGGATTTTGTCTGGGGCGCGGCCTCGAGCGCGTATCAGACCGAAGGGTATCCAACGGCCGACGGCGGCGGCGAGAGCGTCTGGGACGTGTTCTGCCGAGCCCCCGGCGCGATCGCAAATGGAGACGACGGCTCGGTCGCCTGCGACGGCTATCACCGCTTTGAAGAGGACATCGGGCTCTTGGCCTCGCTCGGCCTGTCTGCCTACCGCTTTTCAACCAGCTGGGCGCGCATCGATCCGAACGGCGACGGATGCTGGAACGAGGCAGGTCTTCGGTACTATGACCGCGTGGTGGACTGCTGCCTCAAAAACGGCGTGAGCCCATGGATGACGCTTTTCCACTGGGAGCTTCCGCAGGCGCTGGAGGAAAAAGGCGGCTGGCAGAATTGCAAGACGGCAGAGGCTTTTTCGCGCTTTGCCGGCATGATGGCCGAGCGCTTCAAAGATCGCGTGCGGCATTTTATCACCCTCAACGAACCGCAGATCGTCCTGAAGCTCGGCTACAGCGACGGCGTTCACGCACCCGGAAAGCGGCTTTCCCTTCCCAAACTCGTTTCGTGCTGGAAAAACCTCATGCTCGCGCACGGTCTTTCCTTCCGCGCCATCCGAAACGCCGCGCCGCAAGCGCAGATCGGCATAGCCTCGACCGGAAAGCTCTGCTATCCGCACAGCCCTTCCGACGAAACTGCCGCGCGGCAGGAGACCTTCCGCCTGACGGATACCGACTGGATGTTCACGCACCCGATCGTTTTAGACGCCGTATGCTTTGGCCGCGTCGAGCCGGAAGGTGAAACGCTTCGCGAGCTGATAAGCGCCGTAACGCCCGGGGAGTGGGACGTGATGCACGCCAAGCCGGATTTTATCGGCGTCAACGCATACAACGGCAGCGAAATTGCCGCCGGGCCGGGTGGAATGCCGGTTTATCTGCCGCGGCCGGTCGGTGCGCCCCGCACGGCGCTCAAATGGCCGATCACGCCGGAGATCATGGAAGATGGGCTTTCGTATCTTTTTGACCGCTATGGGCTTGCCCTTTACGTGACCGAGTGCGGCCTGAGCTGCAACGACCGAATTTATCTCGACGGACAGGTGCACGACCTCGATCGCATCGATTTTCTGCACCGCTACCTTCTTTCGCTTCGAAAAGGCGCTGAAAAAGCGGACATCCGCGGTTTTTTCCACTGGTCGCTGACCGACAATTTCGAGTGGCACAGCGGCTATGGCGATCGCTTCGGCCTCGTCTACATTGACTTTTCGACGCAAAAGCGCACGCTGAAGGACAGTGCCGGCTGGTTCTCGCGCACCGCCCGGGAAAACGGCAGAAATCTATAGAAAGCACCCGAAAGCGCAAAAAAGCCTTGAAACGTGACGTTTCAAGGCTTTTTCTGATCATCGGAAAGGTTAACCCTTGACCAGTTCGCGCGCGACTGCCTCCACGTGCTCGGCGCTGAGGCCAAACTGCTTGAGAAGCGCGGCAGCGGGGCCGGAATGGCCGAAGACATCGTTCACGCCGATGCGGCGCAGCGTCGTGGGGCAGTGTTCACCGAGCACAGCCGCGACTGCCTCGCCGAGGCCGCCGATGATGTTGTGCTCTTCGCAGGTGATGACCTTGCCGCATTCCTTTGCCGCCTTCAGAACGATCTGTTCGTCGAGGGGCTTGATGGTGCAGATGTTGATGACGCGGGCGTGGATGCCGTCTTTGGCGAGGTTTTCCGCAGCCGTCAGGGCTTCTGCGACCATGAGGCCCGTTGCGATGATGGCGACGTCATTGCCGTCCGTGAGCTGTTCGCCCTTGCCGAGCTCGAAGGTGTAAGCTTGCGCGTCATGGAACACCGGCGTGGCCAGACGGCCGAAGCGGATATAGACCGGGCCTTTGTACGCATAGGCTGCCTTCACGGCGGCTCTAGCCTCGACATCGTCGCTCGGAGACAGAACCACCATACCGGGGATGGAGCGCATCAGCGCAAAATCCTCGCAGCACTGGTGGCTCGCGCCGTCTTCGCCGACGGAAATGCCGCCGTGCGTCGCTGCGATCTTCACGTTCAGGTGCGGGTAGCCGACAGAGTTGCGGATCTGCTCAAAGGCTCTGCCCGCGGCAAACATCGCAAAGCTGCTGGCAAAGGGCACAAGGCCCATCGTAGATAAACCGGCCGCTGCGCCCACCATGTTGCACTCGGCGATGCCGCAGTCAAAATGCCGGTCGGGGAAGGCTTTTTTGAAAATGCCGGTCTTGGTGGCGGCGGCCAGGTCAGCGTCCAGCACGACCAGATCGTCCGCGCCGCTCTGCGCCAGCTCTACGAGCGCGTTGCCGTAGCTGTCCCGGGTCGCGATTTTCTTCACTTCGCTCATTTCGCTGCCTCCAGTTCTGCCATGGCCGCATTCAGCTCTTCCATAGCCAGTTTGTATTCTTCGTCATTGGGCGCTTTGCCGTGCCAGCCGACCTGATTTTCCATGAAGCTGACGCCCTTTCCCTTGACGGTGTGCATCAGGATGCAGGTGGGCTTGCCGGTGCAGGCGTGGAAGGCGGCAAAGGCCTGTTCCATCTGGTCAAAGTCATGGCCGTCGATCGAGATCGTCTGGAAGCCGAAGGCCTTCGCCTTTTCATCCACCGGCGCGGTGTTCATCACGTCGCAGGTGCGGCCGTCGATCTGCAAGCCGTTGAGGTCGACGATCATGCAGAAATTGTCGAGCTTGTAGTGCGCGGCAAAGAGCATTGCCTCCCAGACCTCGCCCTCGGCGATCTCGCCGTCTCCGAGCAGGGTGTAGACGTTCACGTCCTCGAGCAGGAATTTTGCGCCCTTGGCCATGCCCGCTGCGGCGGAAATGCCCTGACCGAGGCTGCCGGTGGACATATCGACGCCGGGGACGGTGTTCATGTTGGGGTGGCCCTGAAGATAGCTGTCAATGTGCCGCAGTGTCAGAAGATCCTTCACCGGGAAAAATCCGCGCTCTGCCAGCGCAGCGTAAAGGCCCGGCGCCGTGTGGCCCTTGGACAGGACAAACCGGTCGCGCTTGGGGTCTTTCGGGTTTTGGGGGTCAATTCGCAGTTCGCCGTTATACAGGTAAGCAAACAGATCCGCCGCGGAAAGGCTTCCGCCGGGATGGCCGGCCTTGGCTGCATGGGTCGACGCGACGACGCCCATACGGATCCGGCAGGCCTTCTTTTTCAATGCAAGCTTCATTTCCTCTGTCAAAGAAACGCACCTTCCTTTTCACGTTTGTTTTCCGTTGTCTTCCGGACAAGCCGCGCATATGCGCTTTTTTGTCTTTGTGTATTTTACTATAAGAACGGATTTCATGCAAGCGCCGAATTGCAAAATGCGCAGCGGAAGTTATAACCTTTGGTTACTCGCGCGGACGTCTTCCGTGCCGTATACTGCGTATATAGAAGATCCCAAGTTTTATAAGACAGGAGAGATTTCCATGAAAAAATGGCTTCGCTTGCTTGCTTTGTGCATGGCGCTGGTGCTGGCGCTGCTTTTGTACGCCTGCGCTTCGGAAGATGCCGAAGCCGAGACCGCCCCGACTGAGATCCTGACGCCCGACACCGCGCCCGAAGAAGACGGCCTCGGCGGCGACACGTCCGACTGGGCCAACTACTACGGCACGAGCGAATTTGCGGGCAGCTATGTCTGCGTTTGCGACGGCGCCGAGTGGTACGCCCTCAACATTTATGACGACGACAGCTGGGATCTTTTTGGCGACAACGCCGCGCTCACCGGCCGCATCGAGTGGGACGAAGCGAACGAGGCGTACTACGCCTACAACGACGCCGACGGCTCGGGCTGTATGTTCCGCAGGGAAGACGACGGCACGGTCTATATGGCCGCCTACGGCTATTTTGAACCCGAAGACGGCTCTGTCCCCCAGAACGAAGACGCAGGCGGCGAGGGCGAGTATGTGCAATATGAGGATGAAGACGGCTATCAGATCGAGTCTCCGGACGGTGACTACATTGACGACGAATTTCACGTCGACATTTCGTCCTTTGAAGGCACGTGGTACTATGACGGCGATCCTTCCTCCGACCGCTTCATCGAGATCGACGCCTATGGCGGCTGGTACTGCTATGGCCGGTCCGCGGGCGACGCCGAGGCCTCCGAGCTCGACTGCGGCACGCTCACCATTGCAGAGGGCGAAACGAGCGCGTATTACGCCGAATCGTACTGGTATGACGGCGTGAGCTACCGCGTGTTTGACTTTGACACCGGCGTTCTCGTCTGGGACAAGGAAGGCACGTTCTACCGTATGGAGTGATTTTTCGAAGGAGGCGCTGCATTGAAAAACCAAATGCGCATTCTCGCGCTTCTGCTTTCGCTGCTGCTTATTTTGAGCCTCGCGGCCTGTGCCGGTCCGGCGGAAGAAGCCGCTCCCATTGAGGAAATCGATACGGCCGAAGAAGAAACGCTTTCGCCCGATACGGAAGAGGAAGACCCCTATTGGGCCGAGCTCGACGCGCAGATCGAGCAGGAGCGCTATGAACGCGAGCACTGGTACGAGTTTGCCGAAAGCTGCGCCGCAGGCACGATCGAGCAGGACGGCGTCGCGGTCGACGTGCGCGTATACGTGAACGAAGACGGTTTCGCGTTCTGCTATGACGAGGCAGATGGGCACGAGCTTTTTGAGACCGCACCGTTTCCCTACACGCTGACGGACGCGCAGGAGGATTTGACCGACGTGTCGTTTGAAGACTTGAACGGCGACGGCAACAGCGACATCACGGCCACGTTCCATCACAGCGGCGCAGGCGACCGCACCGAGGTCTGGCTTTGGGACACCGGCGAGCTTGCTTTCGTCTACAGTGAAGCAGGCAGCGTCTACGACGACCACGGGCAGGGCGAGATCACCCGCGCCGAAGAGCAGAACGCGCTCGAACCCTACGTCGGTCTCTGGAAGGAGGACTCGCAGGCGCTGTATCTTCGCGTCCATGAAGACAACACGTGGGAAAGCTACGACGAGCTCGGCATCATCCACGAAGGCACGTGCTATGCAGACGATGGCGAACTCGACCTCTACATCGCAGACCTCGGCGGGATCTCCGGCATCTTTCTGGAGCTCCAGGACGACGGCAGCCTCCTGCATAAAGACAGCGGCAACCACTTCGTCCGCGAAGGGGAAGGCTGAGAGAACAAGGATATGCGAAAGGGGCTGTCTCAAAACGACCTTTTGGGTGTAACTTCCAAAAATAAAGGCATACGAACTCTGCTTTTTAATTGAGTTCGTATGCCTTTTCTAACTTTAAAAAAAGGGAAATGCCCTTAAATGCGAATTTAAGTTAAATTATTCCTGATTTGAGACAGCCCCTTCTTTTTGTTATTCTACCGAGTAGAAAACGCCATCGATCGTGACGCCGGTCACCTCCGCGGGGTCAATGGCCGCCGTGAAAAGTCCCTCCCAGACGAGCTTTTCTTCCGTACCGCTCATGTGCAGCCGCGCAAGTCCGAATGTTCCGAAATTTTCGTTCCGGCAAAGCGCCTGCACTGTTCCATCCCGGAAGGAAAGCGAGACCTCAGGAAATTCTCTTCCGTCCACATTTCCACCGCGCATATCCTCCAGCCGGAATGTCAGCGGTGTCAGGATAACGCGGTACGCTCCACCTTCGGCGCGGACGCTTCCCTGCAAAACTGGGCCAAGCGTTTCGCAGAAAAGATCATAGCTGTGCGTGCTTGTGTCGCCTGGCTCCAAAATGTCCAGAATCTGTGCGTCCAGAACATCCCCTTCCGCAAACGGCGTTCCGTTTCCGGTGCACCAGAGAAGATACCGGCAAGCATCCTCTCCGTTCTCGACCAACGTGCTTCCGAACGAGCCTGTTCCCGCCGTCTGGTTGCTGAGCGCCGCCGACCACTGCGGCATCGTTTCCCCCATATGCGCCGCGCCGTAGTCCGTTCTGGGCTCCACCCGCACGATCGCGCACGCGGCGTTCTCATCGGCCGTTACGGATTCCAGCGTGAACGCATAGTCCTGCGTCTGCGCGGTCGTGCCGAAGCGCGGTGCGGTTTGCTCCACTGCCGTCTCTTCCGGTGTCAGTTCAGGCAGCTCGTAATCCAGACCGTCATAGTGAAGCGTCCGGAAGCTGAACGGCGTCTGCTTTGTAAACGCCCATTCCAGCCGGAACGTGCCGTCCGCTTCCGTTTCACATCTGACCAGATACCCCTGTAAGTCCCATTCCGGCTGGACCTGTACGCTGTCATAGAGCTCGATGGAAAAGCCGGAGAAATCGAGTGTTCCGCTTTTCACAGGCTCGCTTCCCGCGCCGCAGTTCCCTTCCACGTAGAGAGAAACCTGCGTAAAGACAGCCCGCTTCAGCGTTCCGGACGAGAATTCCGTCTCCGCGCCTGCCTCTGCCGCTTCTACCGGCACGTGCAGAAGCTCTGTCTGCGTTTCGCCGTCTGTCAAATAAACCGCAGCCTCTTTTCCGGCCTCCAACGGCTCATCCAGCGGCGCACAGAGCACATAGCGTGGGTCTTCCGCGTCCAAAGAAAGCATCTGCACGGCGTCAAATCCTGAAAGCCCGAGCTTGAGCCCGGATTTCTGAAACGCCGGAACGCTTTCTTCCGTCCGGGAGCAATCGACTGTTACAGAAAGAAGCGTCTTTGTCGCGTATGCGCTTACCGGCGTAATCTGATAGTCTCCGGCCTTCGCGGCGGGCGTGTGTTCGGCGTCCTTCTGCTCAGCTGGATATGCTTCAACCGTCTTTGTGTGCTCGGCCAGTTCCGCGCCCTTTGCGCCGAAAATGGCGGTAAAATCAATCAGTCCAAGCTTCTGCGCGGCAAACGCGCTTGTACAGAGCACTGCCGCCGCAGCTGCCGCGGCAAGAACGCAACGCAATGTGCGGTGCGGCGCACGCGTTTTCGTCTGCGCGTGAACAAATTGAAGCGTTTTTTCCGTGATACCGGAAATCCGTTCCGGCGCAAGTGCTTCCACCGGAAGCTCCGGCATATCCATGCAGCTGAGCAATTGATCGATTCTATTCATATACAAACCCTCCCCGATTCAGTTCTTTTCGGATGGTCTCCCTGCTTCGCATCAGCCGCATCCGCACCGCCGCAGCCGTCATATCCATTGCCGCAGCGATTTCCGGCGTGCTCTGGCAGAGATCATAATAGCGTACGATGATTGCGCGGTCGGTTTTGGAAAGCTTGCTGACCGCGCGGCGAAGCTGACCTGCCCGTTCGCCCTTTGCCGCCTCTTCCAGCAAAACGTCTTCCTCCGTGCCCATCGTCTCGTCGAGCGGCACATCGAGCCTGTTTTTCCGGAGCCTGTCGACCGTTTTGTTTCGCGCCACACTGCCGAGCCACGAGCGCAGACGCCCGGTCCGGATGGTGCGGCAGGACTGCCAGAGCGTAAAAAAGACGTTCGAGGCCAGCTCGTCCTCATCCTCCGGCCGCAGCTGTCCGCGGCTTTTGTTGTGAATAACGGTGATGACATACGCGCTGTATTGCGCGATCACCGCCGTCAGCGCCTGTTCGTCTCCCCGGCGCAGGCGGGATAACATCTCCTGTTCGTCCATAGGCTTCCTCCCCTGTTGATTTGTCAGCTGACACTCCTATAGTCGTATAAACCCAAAAAACAATAACAGAAATTGCGCAGAAAAGCCCGGACGCAGTGTGTCCGGGCTCTCCTTATTCCTCCTGCGCCTCTGGAAGATCGACGATGATCGCCTCGTGATGCACAGCGGGCAAAAGCTTTTCCGTTAAGTCCTTCGTCGAGATGGCAAGCGTCGACGAGTTGATCACCGGGTGGCAGCCGAAGCGTTCGTCCTCCAGAACGGGCTTGTCGATGACGAGCTGGACGGCGTTTTCCGTGTCGTTCATCAGACCCAGCACGCTCACAGAGCCCGGCGTGATGTTGAGGTATTTCAGCATATCCTCCGGCGAGGCAAACGACAGCCGCGCCACACCGAGCTGCTTCGATAAGTCCTTCGTCTTGAAGACCTTCTCGCCCGGCATCATGAGCAGATAAAAGCTCGTCTTCTGCCGGTTGCAGAGAAACAGGTTCTTGCAGATCTTCTCGCCCAGAATTTTCTCCACCGCCTCGCACGCTTCGATCGTGTCGGCAAAGTCGTGGTCGACTCTGGTGTAGGAAATGCCGAGCGAATCGAGAAGATCATAACAGGCCGTTTCCTTGGCAAGACGCGACGCGCAGTCGTCAGGCCGGCCGGTATACAGTACGTTTTTCATTGGTTTACCCCACACGGATATAAAGATTCGAGACCGCGACGGCCTGTTCATAGGGATTGCAGCAGGCGTTGACCGTCTGGCACACACCCGCGGCGTCGAGCACATAGTAAGACCCGCCCGCAATGTAGCTGGGCTCGCCCGGAAGCGTCTGGGTCCGGATCTCTCCCCGGCTGCAAAGAAGCGCGCTTTCACAAAGCCACACGAGCTCTCTTGCCGACAGATCTGTCTGCGACGCGTCCAGGATCAGCTTCAGGGCCGCCGGAAGATGGATGAGCCCCTTGAAGCCCGTCCACTGGTGAATGGCCGCAGACAAAAACGAGCGCTGCGTTTCGACCCTGCCCAGGTCCTGCATCGCGTAGCCCGAGCGGAAGCGCACGACCTGCATGGCCTGTTCGCCGGTTAAATGCTGTTCGCCTGCGGAAATATCGATCGTGAGGCCCTGACTGGGATCCGTGTAGTGCATATCCATGGGAACGTCAAAGGTGACCCCTCCCATCGTGTCGACGAGCGCTTCAAAGCACGAAAGATCGACCAGCACGTAGCCGTCGGGCGCAAAGCCGATGATCTCCGTCACGCGCTTGAGAAGCTCCTGCATTCCCGCCTCGCCGCCGGAGGCCCAGCCGTAGGCCGAGTTGATCTTCGGGACCGCATATTCGCAGTAGATCAGCGTGTCACGAGGAATGGAGACAAGGCTCATCGTCCCCGACGCGCGGTCCACAGAAAAGAGCATCATCGTGTCCGTCCGGTAGCCGCCCTCGTCGGTGCCCGCGATCAAAATCGTCGCGCAGCCCGCCTTCCGTGCGCCCAAGCCCAGCTCCGCCTCCGGCTGCTTTGCAAGCAGAAAATGCACGCCGGAAAGCAGAACCGCCAGCACCAGAACGATCGCAAGTACAGCTTTGAGGAAACCGCCGCCGCGCGTTTTTTTCGGCTTTTTCGCGGGCTGCTGCTCGAGCTCGCGCTGGCGCAGCAATTCCCGGTGTTCCTCGGTCTCGGGCTCAACGCCCTGCTCATAGAGCCACTTGGCATATTCCTCGTCCGAACGCGGGGGATTTTTGACTGTTTCTGCGGTCTTTTTGTTCCGGCTTTCGAGCTTTCGCATCACACGCTCTTCTTCCTTGTCCCGCGCCTGCCGCTGCAAGTCGCGCTTTTGCCGCTCGGCCTCCCGCGCACGGTCGTTTTCCGCGCGCCGCGCCACCTGATAGGCGCTTTTCGACTGCTCATAGGCCGTCGGCGGGGTGTAAATGCCCTCGTCGGCAAAGCTTGACGCGTCGTCATAAAACTTTTCAAAGTCGATGCTGACGTCGCCGGCCGTCATGGGTGCGGAAGCTTCGTCCGCCGGCTGCGGCGCGTCAAAGCGATCCTGCGCGTCAGACGGCGCGGCCTGCTCTTCTCCCAGAAGCTCCTTGACCTCGCTCAAAAGCGCGTCAAGCTCGCGGTCCTGTTCAGAAACGCTGTGGTCATCCATACAGGTTTCTCCCTTCTCAAAAAGCATTTTGGCACTGCTTCCTGATACAAAATGACATCTTATTATATCAGATCTTAACCGTTTTGTAAATATCTTCGTGCAAAGCGGCATTTGGTTTGAATTTCCGTAACGTGTGTGGTATAGTATATAAAATGGATAATTAGCGAATTGGAGGAACTTTTATGGCCGTTGACGTTTCGATCGTTCCGTGCGGAAGCTATGACGAAGACGTTTGCCGCGAGGCGCTCACGAAGGCGCTGGCCCCCTTCGGCGGGCTCGACTGGGTAACAGAGGGAATGTGCGTCG
This sequence comes from Clostridiales bacterium UBA6388, assembly GCA_002437575.1. GTDB lineage: Bacteria > Bacillota > Clostridia > Oscillospirales > Oscillospiraceae > CAG-170. The sequence goes on from DJQK01000010.1 coordinate 30,968, forward strand.
TGATCAAGGTCAATCTTGTCTCGGCCATGAAGCCCGAGCAGGCCGCAACGACACACCCGACGCTTCTGTGCGAGCTGACGAAAATGCTCGTCTCGCGCGGGGCGCACGTCGTGCTCGGAGACAGCCCCGGCGGGCTCTACACGTCTTCGCACGTGAACCATGTGTATGACCTGAGCGGAATGCACGACTGCGAAGCCGTGGGCGCGGAGCTCAATCAGGACTTTTCGCAGAAGGACGCAAGCTTCCCGGAGGCCGTGTGCGCGAAAAAGTTCACGTATACCTCGTATCTTGACAGGGCAGATGCCATCATCGACTTCTGCAAGCTCAAAACGCACGGCATGATGGGTCTTACCAACGCCGTCAAAAATTACTTTGGCGTCGTCCCCGGCACGATGAAGCCGGAATACCACTACAAATACCCGCAGATCTCGGACTTTTCCAATATGCTGATCGACCTCGGCCTGTATTTTAAGCCGCGCATCTGCATCTGCGACGCTGTCGTCGGCATGGAGGGAAACGGCCCCACGCAGGGTTCGCCGCGCAAGATCGGCTGCATTCTGGCGTCAGAGTCTGCCTCCAAGCTCGATCTTCTGGCCGCAAAGCTCATTGGCCTCAAAATTGACGACGTTCCCACGCTTCAGGCGGCAAGGGTCCGCGGCCTCATTCCGGATTCGGCAGAGGAGCTGGAGATCGCAGGAGACGCCGCGCCGTTTTTGATCCCGGATTTCAAGACCATGCCCGCGCAGTCGAGCGTCTTTTTCCACAAGGCCGGAACAGGCTTTATCGGCAGGATCGTCGATACTTTCCTGTTCCGCGCCCTCACGCCGTGTCCGAAGGTGAAGAAAAACGAATGCATCGGCTGCGGCAAGTGCGCAAAAATTTGTCCCGCCAAAGCCATTACCATGCAGAACAAGCTCCCCGTCATCGACCGCAAGGCGTGCATCCACTGCTTCTGCTGTCAGGAATTCTGCCCGAAGGGCGCGATGGGGGTCTACCGGCCTGCGATCGCCCGGCTGCTCAACAAATAAGCAGAAAGAGATTGCCTTTTTGCGGCAGTTCCTGTATAATTGAGGCGCGTTCAACGCGCAGGTGTGATAACAAATGAAAGGATGAACAGTTTATGAGCATTTCCTCTTCCGCTCCCTGGCTCAAATACTACGGCGACACGCCGCACCACTTAAAGTACCCGCAGAAGACCATCTATGAAATGGTCAAAGACGCGGCCGACAAGTACCCCAGGAACTACGCCTACGAATTCATGGGCAAAAAGACGACGTATGCCGAGTTTATGCAGAAGATCGACGCCGCGGCCAAGGCCTACATGGCCCTCGGCATCCAGAAGGGCGACCGCGTCACGATCTGTATGCCGAACTGCCCGCAGGCCGTCGACAGCTTCTACGCGCTCAACCGCATCGGCGCGGTATCCAACATGATCCATCCGCTGTCAGCAGCCGGCGAAATCAAATTTTACCTGAACTTCTCGAAGTCCAAGGCGATTTTGACGCTCGACCAGTTCTACAGCAAAATCGCGCCCATCATGCCCGAGCTCGATGACCCCGACACGAAGCTCATCATCGCGAAAATTGAAGATGAGTTGTTCCCGCACCTGGCTGTCGGCTACGCGCTGACGGCCGGCCGGAAATACCCGCACCCCGACCGCAGGGGCAATTACATCTGGTGGAAGGATTTTCTGCGCAAGGGCAAAAAGCTCAACGCCTTCCTCCCGAAAAATCCGCAGAAGCCCGAAGAGGGCGCGTCGATCCTCTATTCCGGCGGCACGACCGGCACAACAAAGGGCATTCTGCTCTCCAACATGAACTTTAACGCGCTGGGCCTGCAAACGATCGCGGCCTCCGGCTTTGCGCCCATCAATGGGCTCAAAATGCTCTCGGTCATGCCCGTGTTCCACGGTTTCGGTCTCGGCATCGGCATCCACACCGCGCTCATTGGCGGCGCGTGCTGCATCCTTGTTCCGAAGTTCAACGTCGCGACGTACGCAGATCTTCTCATTAAAAAGCAGCCCAACATCATCCCCGGCGTGCCGACGCTCTTTGAGGCGCTGCTGCGCGCCGATAAGCTGGAAAGCGCGGACTTAAGCTGCCTGAAGGGCGTGTTCTGCGGCGGCGACAGCTTGTCCATCGAGCTCAAAAAGAAGGTCGACGATTTCCTCAAGGCGCACAACGCGTCCGTGCAGATCCGGCAGGGCTACGGTCTTACCGAATGCGTCACGGCCAGCTGCCTGACCCCGAAGGACTATAACCGCGTGGGCTCCATCGGCGTTCCCTTCCCCGACACGTATTATAAGATCGTCAAGCCCGGCACCACGGAAGAACTCGACGCGAACTTCGAAGGCGAGATCTGCATCTCGGGCCCGTCGGTCATGCTGCGCTATGTCGATAACCCCGAGGAAACGGCAAACACCCTCCGCCGCCACGAAGACGGCCGGATCTGGCTGCACACCGGCGATCTCGGCAAGATGGACGAAGACGGCTTCGTCTTCTTCTCGCAGCGCATGAAGCGTATGATCATCACCTCCGGCTACAATGTCTACCCCGGCCAGCTGGAAAACATCATCGACGGCCACGAGAAGGTGCTGCTGTCCTGCGTCATCGGCGTCAAGGACCCCTACAAGGTGCAGAAGGTCAAGGCCTTCGTCGTGCTGCGCCCGGGCTTTGCGGCAAACGACGAGACGAAGCAGGAGCTTCTTGACTACTGCCGCCAGCGTATAGCAAAATACGCAATGCCGTATGATATCGAGTTCCGCGACGAGCTTCCCAAGACCCTCGTCGGCAAGGTCGCCTACCGCATTCTCGAAGAGGAAGAGGCCGACCGTCAGGCCACCGAAGAGGCTGTCAAGGCCGCGCAGGAAGCCTCGGACAACAAGTAATTTTTCAGTGCGGGCCTTCGGGCCCGCATCTGCTTTCAGGAGGCACTTATGGCAAATTCGAAACATCGCATCTGGGAGCTCGACGCGCTGCGCGGTGTGTGTATTTTGTGCGTGATCGTCGTGCATTTTCTCTTTGACCTGTCGTTTTTCGGCGGGTTTGATCTGACACTGCCGGGCTGGTTCGTGTTTCTTCAGGAATACGGCGGGGCGATCTTCGTCGTGCTCTCCGGCGTATGCGTGACGCTGGGCTCTCGGAGCGTTCGAAGAGGCCTCATCGTTTTTTCAGCCGGTATGCTCATCACCGCCGTGACCTATGGAATGTACAAGCTCAAAATGGCTGGGCCCGACGTCGTGGTGAAATTCGGCGTTCTGCATCTTCTTGGCGTGTGCATGATCGTCTACCCCGCGTTCAAAACCCTTTCGCCCATCGCGCTCGCGCCCTTTGCAGCCGTTTTCATCGCGGCGGGCTTTGCCGTCAAGGGCCTCACGGTGCAGCCGCACTTCCTGTTTCCGTTCGGGCTCATGTACGAGGGCTTCACGTCGAGCGACTACTTTCCCATCTTCCCGCAGCTGGGCTATTTCCTCGTGGGCGCGATCCTGGGCAAGACCGTGTACCGCGAAAAGCGGTCGCTTCTGCCCGGCTCGTTTCAAAAAAGCCCTCCTGCCCGCTTTTTCTGCTGGTGCGGCCGGCAGTCGCTGTTCATTTATCTCCTGCACCAGCCGATCGTCTACGGACTTCTGGAACTGTTCCTGGCTCTTCGCCGGTAGCAAAAACCCACCGAATCGCTTCGGTGGGTTCCTTTTCATCTGTAGGGGCGGACGACTCTGCAATGTCACGAACTTAA
>DJQK01000009.1 GCA_002437575.1 Clostridiales bacterium UBA6388
GATTCGGCGAGAGATTTTTCGCCAAGTCAAGGTTTGGAAAGCGGAGGAATACTGTATGTATTTCCCGCTTTTCAAACCGCCGAATTGGCGGAAAAGATTCGGCGAAGCGCGAAGACGCAATTGTGCGGTGCTGCCCTAAAGAAACGGGGGAGTTTCCATGAAACGAAGAATCATCCAGATCGACGAAGAACGCTGCAACGGCTGCGGCGCGTGCGCAAAGGCGTGTCACGAAGGGGCCATCGCGATGGTCGGCGGCAAGGCCAGGCTCCTGCGCGAGGATTACTGCGATGGGCTCGGCGACTGTCTGCCCGCGTGTCCGGTGGACGCGATCCATTTTGTCGAGCGCGAAGCGCCTGCGTATAACGAAGCGGCCGTTCTGGCGGCAAGGGCGCACAAGCAGGCGCACACCGGCTGTCCCGGGGCGCAGCTGCGGCAGATGCACAAGCCGGACGAACAGGCCGCGCCCGCTAATGCGGAAAAGCGTCCGTCGCGCCTTGCCCAGTGGCCGTGCCAGATCAAGCTCGCGCCCATGAACGCGCCGTATTTTGAAGGTGCCGACCTTCTCATTGCCGCCGACTGCACGGCCTACGCCTATGCCAATTGCCACGAGGAATTCATGCGCGGGAGAATCACGCTCATCGGCTGTCCGAAGCTCGACGCCATCGACTACAGCCAGAAGCTCGGCGCGATCATTGCCTCCAACAACGTCAAAAGCGTCACGCTTCTGCGCATGGAGGTCCCCTGCTGCGGCGGGCTGGAATTTGCGGCGAAAAAGGCCATCGAGGAAAGCGGAAAGCCGCTTCCGCTTCGCGTGGTGACGATCTCCATCGACGGTGAAATTCTGGCAGACGAAGCTTGATTTTGCCCAAACCTGTGATAGAATAAACGCATTCCGGGACTGCCTCCCCGCAGTCCCGCTTTTCTTTGGAGGCCTTATGAAACAGCTTTGCGCCATCGTTTCCGGCGGGCAGGAGGATATCCTGACCGGTATCGACGCTGCCGACTATATCATCGCCTGTGACAGGGGCTACGCCTACGCGAAAAACGCCGGGATCCGGCCCGATCTTCTCATCGGCGATTTTGATTCCTACGACGGCCCCATGCCGCAGGACGTTCCGGTCCTCGATCTGCCGGTCGAAAAGGACGACACCGACACGATGGCCGCCGTCCGCTGGGCAGTTTCCGAGGGGTTTTCCTCCATCCGGCTCTACTGCGCCCTGGGCGGCAGGCTCGATCATCTGCTGGGAAATATCCAGGCCTTGAGCTTTGCGTGCGCCCACGGCGTGCAGGCAGAGCTCTGGGGCGAAGCGGCGCGGCTGCGGCTGCTGACAAACGGCGCGGCCGAAATTCCGCCCATGCCGGGGTATTCCCTTTCGGTTCTGGCGCTGACGGACGAAGTGAAAAACGTCTGCATCTCCGGCGTCAAGTATCCCCTGCACGGAAAAACCGTCTCCAACACCTTCCCCATCGGCGTGAGCAACGAGTGGGCGGGCACGGCGAAAATTTCCTGCGCAGACGGCATTCTTCTGATCATCCACGCGAAAAAATAGCGTTTTCCCGCTCTTCTGGGGGCGGGAAATTTTTTGCCCTGACGCTTGACAAGCAGTGCTTTTTAATTATAATCAAATTGTTCAAAGTTGAACAATTCAAATCAGGAGGAAGCTTGCATGGATCCTTTCCCGACCGCAGCCCGGCTGCACACCCAGGCCAGGCGTTTCCTGGACGCCTACGAGGCCGCCATGCAGCCGCTGAGCCGTGCGTTCTCCATTCCGCAGACGGCGGCGGAGATCTTGCTGTTTCTGGCGAACAACCCCGAAAACCGCACCGCAAAGGACATCTGCGCCCTGCGCAGGTTCAAGCCCGGCATTGTTTCCCTGCACGTCGACACGCTCGTGACCCTGGGCCTTTTGGAGAGAAAAGCCGTCCCCGGCGACCGGCGAAAGCTCCGGCTCGTGCCGACGGAAAAAGCCGCGCCCATTATCGCCCAGGGCCGCGCCATGCAGGAATCGTTTGCGCAGACGCTGACGCAGGGACTGCGCGAGAACGAGCTCGCGATTTTTGCCCGCTGCATGGAAACGATCTCGCAGAATCTGGAACGCGCCGCACACGATCCACCCGAACAGAAAGGCAGTACACGATGAATCAGGACAAAACATTTCTCGGAAAAGAACCGGTCGGCAAGCTCCTTCTGCGCCTGTCCGTCCCCACGGTCATTGCGCAGCTGGTCAATATGCTCTACAACATCGTCGACCGCATTTACATCGGCCATATGCCGGAAGACGGTTCTCTGGCTTTAACGGGCGTGGGCGTGTGCCTGCCGATCATCATGATCGTCTCCGCGTTTGCAGCGCTCGTCAGCACCGGCGGTGCGCCCAGAGCGTCCATTTTCATGGGCAAAAACGACCATGACTCGGCCGAAAAAACGCTCGGCAGCTGCTTTACGCTTCAGCTGATCGTGTCTCTTGTCCTGACGGCGGCGCTGCTTCTTTTTAACCGGAAGCTTCTTCTGGCCTTCGGCGCGAGCGACAATACGATCGAATACGCCGTGCGCTACATGAACGTCTACGCCATCGGCACGATCTTCGTCCAGCTCACGCTCGGCATGAACGCCTTTATCACCGCGCAGGGCTTCGCGAAAACCGGAATGCTGACCGTGCTCATCGGCGCGGTGTGCAACATTGTGTTAGACCCGCTTTTCATCTTCGCGTTCCATATGGGCGTGCAGGGCGCGGCGCTGGCGACGATCTTGTCGCAGGGCGTCTCTTGCGTGTGGGTGGTCGCGTTTCTGCGCGGGAAAAAGACGCTGCTGCGGCTCAAAAACGAAAATATCCGGCTGCGGCCAAAGTTCTTTCTTCCCTGCGTGGCCCTCGGCACGGCAAGCTTTATCATGCAGGCCAGCGAGAGCGTCATTTCGGTCTGCTTCAACACATCTTTGCTGAAATATGGCGGCGATATCGCCGTCGGCGCGATGACGATCTTGACGAGCGTCATGCAGTTTGCGATGCTTCCCCTGCAAGGCTTATCGCAGGGCGCGCAGCCGATTTTGAGCTATAATTACGGCGCAAAGAACGCCGGCCGTGTGAAAAAGACCTTCAAGCTGCTTCTGACGGCGTCTCTCGTTTACTCGACCGTTCTCTGGGGCTGCATCCAGCTTTTCCCGCAGGTGTTCGCCTCGATCTTTACGCCGAACGAGGACCTCATCGTCTTTGCCGCGAAGGCCCTTCGCATCTACTGCGCGGTGCTGCTTCTGTTCGGCATCCAGATCGCCTGCCAGATGACGTTCGTGTCGATGGGCAACGCGCCGTGCTCGATCGTCGTGGCGGTGGTGCGCAAGTTCGTGCTGCTCATTCCGCTCATCTATCTGCTGCCGCACCTTGTCTCCGATCAGACGATGGGCGTGTATCTGGCAGAGCCGGCCGCAGACGCGCTCGCCGTGACGTTTACGGCGATTCTCTTCTCGCGCCAGTTCCGCAAGGCGCTTTTGCAGCTCGAGCGGGAATCGGACGCTTGATTTTTAGCCGCCGCACCTGTATGATACAATCGGACAGGAGGATACGACATGGCAACGATCATCGAGCTTACGAGCCTGGACGCGCCCGAGCTGGACGTGTACGCCCGGCTCACGCAGGCGCAGCTTCGAAACCGGTTAGAGCCCGAAAAAGGCCTTTTCATCGCCGAAAGCCCCAAGGTCATCGCTACGGCGCTGGACGCGGGACTCGAGCCCGTCTCGTTTTTGATGGAGGCGCGGCACATGGACGGCGACGCTGCGCCTCTGCTGCAAAAATGCCCGGACACGCCGGTCTACACCGCGCCGCGCGAGGTTCTGGCCGCACTCACCGGCTATACGTTGACCAGAGGCGTTTTGTGCGCAATGCGCAGGCCCGCTCCCAGAAAGCCCGAGGACGTGCTCCAAAACGCACGCCGCGCAGCGGTTTTAGAGGGCGTGGTGGACGCGACGAACATCGGGGCCATCTTCCGCTCGGCGGCGGCGCTTGGCATGGACGCGGTGCTGCTTTCTCCCACGTGCTGCGATCCCCTCACCCGCCGGGCCGTGCGCGTAAGCATGGGGACGGTGTTCCAGATCCCATGGGCCACATTTGACTTCTGGCCGCAAGGCGGCATGGCGCTTTTGAAAAACGAAGGCTTTCAGACCTGCGCGATGGCGCTGCGGGACGATTCCGTGCCCCTCGGAGACGAGCGGCTCACCAAAATCGACCGCCTCGCGATCGTGCTGGGCGCAGAAGGAGACGGCCTTGCCGGTTCGACCATCGCCGCGTGCGACTACACGGTGCGCATCCCGATGGGCCACGGCGTGGACTCTCTCAACGTTGCCGCCGCCAGCGCGGTTGCATTCTGGGAACTGCGGGCAAGATAGCAAAAACCGGCCCCAAGAGGCCGGTCCCGGTTTGCACACGTTTCCATTCATCCATCTCTGTAGGGGCGGACGACTCTGCAATGTCACGAACTTAA
>DJQK01000004.1:0-784 GCA_002437575.1 Clostridiales bacterium UBA6388
AGACGTTCTTCTGGAAGCGCAGACCGCCCTTGTACGGGCCGATCGCGCCGTTGAACTGGCAGCGCCAGCCGCGGTTGGTGTGATATTCGCCCTTGTCGTCCATCCAGCAGACGCGGAACGTGAACATACGCTCGGGCTCGACCATGCGCTTCAGCAGGTCGACCTTCTCGTACTCGGGATGTGCGTCCATGATCGGGGAGATGGAAGACAGAACTTCTTCAACGGTCTGAACGAATTCAGGCTCGCCTCCGTGGGTGTTCTTGACATAATCGATGACACTTGCTACATAAGCATTCATTTTAGTGAATCCTCCTCAAAAAGTATGTCTTAAGGCTATTGGATTATGCACTTTGACAAGAAATATATTACCGCATTTTTTACCAAAATACAAGCGGCTCGTTCAGAAAAAACGACGAAAATCAGGCCTTGAAATTGTTGATAATGTCAACGATCTCTGCGCCGATGCGCTTCTGGGCCTCAACGGTGGCTGCACCGATGTGCGGCGTGCAGGAGACCATCGGATGGCAGTACAGCGCATGGTTCTTTGCGGGCTCTTCGGCGTAGACATCGAGACCGGCCGAACGGACCTTGCCGGACTCCAGAGCGGCCAGCAGCGCGTCCTCGTCGACGTTCGTGCCGCGGGAGGTGTTGATGATGACGACGCCGTCTTTCATCTTGGAGATGCGGTCTGCGTTAATGAGAGCGCCGCCGTCAACGGCCGGAGCGTGGACGGAGATGAAATCTGCCTTGGCCAGCAGCTCGTCCATCTCGACGTACGGAATGC
>DJQK01000004.1:823-2280 GCA_002437575.1 Clostridiales bacterium UBA6388
TGCCGGGGATGTGGAAGATATCAAAGGCGATGACGTCCATGCCGATGGCCTTGGCCATGACGCCCAGATGCTGGCCGATGCGGCCGAAGCCGACGATGCCGAGGGTCTTGCCCTTGAGCTCAATGCCCTTGCCGTAGGCCTTCTTTTCCCACTTGTCCTCGCGCATGGTGTGGCCGGCGATGGAGATGTAGCGCGCGCAGGCGAACATATGGGCCATGGCGAGCTCAGCCACGGACTCAGACGATGCTCTCGGGGTGTTCTTGACGGTGATGCCCGCTTCTTCTGCATACTTCACGTCGATGTTGTCCACGCCGACGCCGCCGCGGATGATGAGCTTGAGCTTGCCGCCCTTGGCCTCGTCAATGTGGTTGGCACGGACCTTGGTCTTCGAGCGGACGACGACCGCGTCAAATTCGCGAAGCGCAGCGCCCAGCTCTTCGGGGGCATAGAACTGCTCAACGACCTCGTGACCTGCCTCGCGCAGCTGCGCCATAGCGGTCTTGTCCATTCCATCGGTAACAAGAATGCGCATGATAAATTTCTCCTTATTTATAAGTAGTGTGAAAAATTGTGTCAGACAAGGCGCGACAGATTTGCCGCGCCTTGTAAAGCTGCAAATTATTTGCCGTAGTTGGCTTCGAAGTTCTTCAGGAAGTCAACGAGCGCCTCGACGCCTTCCTTGGGCATGGCGTTGTAGATGGACGCGCGCAGACCGCCGACGGACTTGTGGCCCTTGAGGTTGTCGTAACCCGCGGCCTTCGTGGCCTTGACGACCTCGGCATCGAGCTCCTTGGACTCGGTCACGAACGGAATGTTCATGAGAGAGCGGAACTCGGGCTCGACGGTGCCCTTGAACATCTTGGACGAATCCAGGAAGTCATAGAAGACCTTCGCCTTGTCGAGGTTGCGCTTGTGCATCTCTTCGAGGCCGCCGATGGACTTGAGGTACTTGAAGACCTTGCCGCAGCAGTAGATCGCCCAGCAGTTCGGGGTGTTATACATCGAGCCTGCGTTTGCGTGCGTGCTGTACTGGAGGTAGATGGGAAGCTCGGTCAGATCGTCACGGATGAGGTCGTCGCGGATGATGACGATGACCATGCCCGCAGGGCCGACGTTCTTCTGCACGCCTGCGTAGATCATGCCGTAATCGGAGACGTTGCAGGGCTTGGACAGGAACATGGAGGACTGGTCGGAAACGAGCGTGTGGCCCTTGGTGTTGGGCAGCTTGTTCCACGTCACGCCGTGGATGGTTTCGTTTTCGCAGATGTAGACGTAGTCGGTGTCTTCCGGAATGTCCAGATCGGAGCAGTCGGGAACGTAGGTGTAGTTCTTGTCCTTGGAGGACGCAGCGACGATGACCTCGCCGACCTTCCTAGCCTCGGCAATGGCCTTCTTGGACCAAGCGCCGGTCTCGATGTAGACAGCCTTGCCGTTTTTCATCAGGTTCATCGGGATCA
>DJQK01000004.1:2393-10617 GCA_002437575.1 Clostridiales bacterium UBA6388
CCTCGTCGATGATCTGCTGGAACACCGGCGAGCGATGAGACATTTCCATCACGCACATACCGCTGCCGCGGTAGTTCATCATTTCGTCGCGGATCTCTTCGAGAACAGGCTCCGGCATCATCGCAGGACCGGCAGAGAAGTTAAACGTACGACCATATTTCATAATATGAGCCTCCTTGAAATCGAATCATTTGTTGAATTTGCCCGCTATGCTCAGTATATACCGCCCGAGGAAAATAATCAACCCGTTTCCAAAAATAATTTTTGCGAAACTCATAAATTTTTAGAATGCCAAAAAATTTGTCCGCCGCAGACGTACAGCCTGTGCGGACAAGTGTCGTTATACTGATATTCAATGAAAAACTTTCATTCATAGAATGGAAGTTTTTCATATGAAGATCCGTATGAGACGAGCTTTCGCGTTTTTATTCGAAAAACGCGGAAGCGGTTACGCCAAAGGCGGAACCTTTCTGATGAAAGAATTTCATCAGAAAACAGTATTATTCGTGCAGCTTCTGATACTTCCGGCGTGTGGCGTTCCCGCCGCGGATGTGGCGTTCGGCCTTATTCTGCGCTAAAATTTCGCGCACCTGCACGTAAAGCCCGCGGTCAATGCGCGGAAGCCGCTCGGACAGGTCCTTGTGAACCGTCGATTTGGAGACGGAAAAGTGTTTGGCTGCGTCGCGGATGGTCGTGCGGCGCTCGATGAGGTACACAGCAAGCTCCCTTGCTCTTGTTTCCAGATCCTCTGTCATGTAGGGCACCTCCAAAGCTGTGTATGCTACTGGAGTATATGACGCGCTCGCGCCGGATAGCACCCGAAGGCCGGACGTTTCCGGCAGAAACGGAAGAACGGAGCAAGGATCCGCATTGCAAAGGGCTTCAAAATCTGCTGGCAGCGACAAAGAGGAAACGCCCATTACCCATTTGGCCGGACGGCCGCTGGCAGTTAGCGCCCCTTGAGATGCACGGACACAAGCGTTGTGTACCGGGAAGACGGAAGACGCGGCGTCGTTGAAAACCAAAACGCGGAAGGCTTGCCGCGACGATCGTGACCAATGGGCAGGATTTTATCACGACCCCTGTCAAAGGGCTGCGCCTGCTGCAAAAAGCAGAAATTTGATAAAAATATCGCAGGATTTTGCCTTGACGGCAGAATAAGACCGTGCCATAATTGGCATGAAAAAACTTGGCAGGAGGTATGTATATGAGCCTTGCAATGGAGCGTTACAAAGCATGGCGCAGCCAGCCGCAGATGGACGCGGCTCTGGCAGCAGAGCTTTCCGCGATGGAGGGCGACGCGGAGAGAATCACCGACAGCTTTGCCTGCGACCTTGCCTTCGGAACGGCGGGACTTCGCGGGGTGCTCGGCGCGGGCACGAACCGCATGAACATCTACACCGTGGCCAGAGCCACACAGGGCCTTGCCGAATGGCTCGGCGAAACCACACTTCCGCAGAAGGTCGCCATCGCCTATGACAGCCGCATCAATAACGTCCTGTTTTCCGAGACGGCGGCGCGTGTTCTGGCGGCCAACGGCATCACGGTCTATCTCTATCCGCGGCTCGAGCCGACCCCGGCTTTGAGCTTTGCCGTTCGCTATTACGGCTGCGGCGCGGGCATCAATGTCACAGCCAGCCACAATCCCGCGCAGTATAACGGCTACAAGGTCTACGGCCCGGACGGCTGCCAGATCGGCCCGGAGACCGCGGACGCGGTTCTGGCAAAAATCGAGCAGCTCGACTATTTCACCGGCCCCAAATACGCCGATTTTGAAGAAGCGAAAAAAGCCGGAACGATCATCGAGATCCCCAACAGCTGTTTGGAAGCGTTCGTTGACGCGGTGTACGCGCAGAGAGTCGGCGGCGGCGAGGGCATCGAGAACCTCAAGCTCGTGTATACGCCGCTCAACGGCGCGGGGCTCGAGTGCATCCGGATGCTGGCCAAAAAGCTGGGCGTCAAAAATATGACGGTCGTTCCCGAGCAGGAAAAGCCCGACGGCCATTTCCCGACCTGCCCGTATCCGAACCCCGAAATCCGCCAGGCGATGCAAAAAGGACTCGAGCTGTGCGAAAAAGTCAAGCCCGATCTTCTTCTTGGCACCGATCCGGACTGCGACCGCTGCGGCACGGCCGTGCCCGACCATAAGGGCGGCTACCGCCTCATTTCCGGCAACGAGATGGGCGTGATTCTGCTGGACTATATCTGCAAAAGCCGCCTTGCAAACGGCCATATGCCCAAAGACCCCGTGGCCGTCACGACGATCGTCTCGACCGACATGGTAGACGCCGTGGCCGCACACTACGGCGTGGAGCTGCGGCGCGTGCTCACGGGCTTCAAATTTATCGGCGAACAGATCGGAGAGCTCGAGGCGCAGGGCCATCCGGAGCGCTTCATCTTCGGCTTCGAGGAGAGCTACGGCTACCTTTCCGGCACGCACGTGCGCGACAAGGACGCGGTGAACGCTTCGCTTCTGATCATGGAGGCCGCCGCCTACTACGCGCAGAAGGGCATGAACCTCGGCGACGCCATCGACAGCCTGTACGAAACCTTCGGCTATTACCGGAATGATCTTTGCAGCTTCACCTTTGAAGGCGTTTCGGGAATGCAGACGATGAAAGCGCTCATGGAGCGCCTTCGCGCCGAAAAGCCGCAGGAGCTGGCAGGGCGCAAGGTCGTATCCTCGGTCGACTACGAAAACGACGACACCGGCCTTCCCAAGGCGCAGGTCCTCGAGTACCGGTTAGAGGGCAAGGCCAAGCTCATCGTCCGTCCCTCCGGCACCGAGCCNNGAGATGGCCGCCTGGTACGCCGCCCAGGGCATGACCCTCTTCGACGCCCTGAATGCCCTCTATGAGAAGTACGGCTACTACGCCGAGAAGACCCACAACCTGGTGATGCCCGGCCTGGACGGCCTGCGGGACATGGCGGAGCTCATGCGCAAGCTGAAGGACGAGCCCCCCACTGAGATCGCCGGCACCGAGGTGGTGGTCCGCAAGGACTACAACGACGGCACCGTCCACGACTGCCGCACCGGCGCCGTCACGAAGATGGAGCTCTCCGGCTCCAACGTCCTGCGCTTTGAGCTTGCCGACGGCACCACCATCCTGGCCCGTCCCTCCGGCACCGAGCCCAAGATCAAGGTCTATCTCTCCGCCGTCGGAAAGACGAAGGAGGAGGCTTGCGCGGTCATCGAAACGATGAAGAAAACCGCAAACGAGCTCATGAAAGCCTGAGCATTGCAAGAAAAAACGCGCACCGCAATCTGCGGTGCGCGTTTTGTTTGTCTGTTACTGGATGGTGTCGACGCGAATGAGGTTCGTATTGCCGGACGCGCCGTTGACCGTGCCGCCGGTCAAAACGATATTGTCTCCGGGCTGCAAGTGAAGGGCCTGCTTGGCGGCCTTTCTGGCGTGGTAAAAAAGAACGTCCGTCGACTCAAAATGCTCGCACAGAACCGGCTGCACGCCCCAGGAAAGGGCGAGCTTGTACCACACGGCTTTGCTTGTCGCCATGCCGACGATATCCATCGGCACGCGGAAGCGCGAGACCATGCGCACCGTTCTTCCGGACAGCGAGCTTACCACGATGGCCTTGGCCCCGATGTCGATGGCCATGCCGCAGGTAGCGTGGGAGATGGCATCAAGTAGATTTTTGATCTGGAAGTGATAGTTGCGGAAGCGGGTCTCGTAGTGGATGTGCTGCTCGGTCTCTTCGGCGATGGCGGCCATCGTTTCTACAGCCTTCACCGGATATTTGCCCGCGGCGGTCTCGCCCGAGAGCATGACGGCGCTCGTGCCGTCGTACACGGCATTTGCAACGTCCGAAATTTCAGCGCGTGTGGGGCGGGGATTGTGGATCATGGACTCGAGCATCTCCGTTGCGGTGATGACGCGGCGGCCCTTCACGCGGCAGATGTTGATGAGCTGCTTCTGGATGGCGGGAAGCTCTGTAAACGGAACCTCGACGCCGAGATCGCCGCGGGCTACCATGATGCCCTCACAGGCCTCGCAGATCTCCTCGGCATTGTCCACGCCCGCGCGGTTTTCGATCTTCGCGATGACGTCGATGGAGCGTCCGCCGTGCGCGGACAAAAACGCCTTGAGGTCGAGGATATCGTCCTTGCTGGAGACGAAGGATGCGGCAATGAAGTCCACGCCGTTTTCAATGCCCAGAAGAAGGTCCTTCCGGTCCTGCTCGCTCAAATACGGCTGTTTGAGGACCTTATTGGGAAAGCTCATGCTCTTGCGGTCGGAAAGATCGCCGCCGACGATCGCCTGACAGCGGATGTCGGGGCCTTCGACGGCCAGCACGCGGAAGATGACCAGGCCGTTGTTGACCAGGATCGTGTCTCCGGGCTGCATTTCCCTCGCGAGGTTCTTGTAGCTCACGGAGACGATGGTCTCGTCGCCTTCTACCTCGCGCGTGGTGAAGGTGAAAAGATCGCCGTCATTGAGGTGGATCTTTCCGTTTTTGAACGTGCCCGTGCGGTACTCGGGGCCTTTGGTGTCGAGCATGATGGCGATGGGAAGATCGAGCTCTTCGCGCACGGTTTTGATCATGCGGAGCTTTTCGAGCTGCTCTTCGTGCGTGCCGTGCGAGAAATTCAGGCGGGCGACATTGACGCCCGCCCGGCACATGGCGGCAAAGACCTTCGGGTCGCTGCTTGCAGGGCCGATGGTCGCGACGATTTTTGTCTTTCTCATAGTAAAATCCCTTCCGAATCCGGCCGCGTCTTTTGCGCAGCCGCTTTTTTACGTTGCACAGGTGCAGCGCCCCTTTCTGGACCGAAAAAGGGACAGAACCAAACGGCTCTGTCCCGGATGCGCGTGCACCGGCCGAAAATCGCTTCCGGCTTCCAAACGAATAGGACGCAGGACGCATCCTATGACAGACTCCACCTCTCGCTTGGACGGCCCTATTTTAGCACAACTTTTTCGGTGTGACAATGGGTATTGTGTCAAGAAATTTGGAGAAATGCACAATTAAATTTGACGCTTTTTATGCAGAACGCAGTTTTACGCAATTTCCGGCGAACGGAAGATGATGGGCTCACCCGAGCAGAGCGTTTTTCCGTTTTCGACCTTCACACTGCCGCCGCCCAGCAGATCCTCATACGTCCCATCCGGCGCGGGAACGGCAATTTCCGCAGAGCTTGCCTTCAGGCTGAACACGCCCACAAAGTGCCCGCGGTCGCCGGAGCGCTGCATGACGGCGATGTCGGATTCGTCGTCTGCCTCGCTCCGGAAATAGTCGTGCGTGCCGAGTTGCTGCTTGATTCCGGCCAGCGTTTTCAGAAGCGGCGTCAGGTCCCTGCCGGTCTTCGTGTCGATCGGGTCCTTTTCAAAAAGGCTCGGCAAATGGTCGTTTTCAAATTCCTGCCCGGCGTAAAGAAGCGTCGCGCCCTTGAGGAAATACAGCATCGCGGTGTAATTCCGAAGCGCCTTTTCGTCCTTCACATACGAGCAGATACGCATCTGGTCGTGGTTTTCCAGAAAGCGCAGCTTATTGTAGTTTGCGGGGTAGATGGCCTCCTGAAAATCCAGCAGGTCCAGATAGTGGCTGAGCGCGATTTTTCCCTGTAAATATTTGTCGAAGGCCTCGCGGATATCATATTCATACTCCATGTCGAACGCTTCATACAGATCGTAGTCGAGGCAAGAGTAGATGCCGCGGTGCCGGGCCAGACAGCCAAAGCTCCGGTGCACGCTCTCGGCCAGCCAGATGCAGCCGGGGTTGACCGCAGCAACCGCCTTTCTTGCCGCCTTCCAGAACGCGAGCGGCACGAAGGACGCCACATCGCAACGGAAGCCGTCGACGATCCCGGCCCAGAATTGCAGGCTCTCGATCTGATAGTCCCAGAGGGCCCTGTTCGTATAGTCCAGATCGATAACGTCCGACCAGTCGCCCATCTTGTTGCCGGGGCGGCCATCTTTTCCGCGGTAGAAAAAGTCGGGGTGCTCGGCAAAAAGCGTCGAGTCCGGGGACGTGTGGTTATACACAACGTCGATCATGCACCTCATGCCCCGCGCGTGAATTTCGTCCACCAGCTGCTTGAAATCCTCCATCGTGCCGTAGGCGGGGTTGACGGTACGGTAGTCGCGGTTGGCATACGGGCAGCCGAGGCTTCCCTTTTTGCCCTCGACGCCGATGGGATGGATGGGCAAAAACCAGACGATGTCCGTTCCAAGATCGCGGATGCGGTCCAGATCCGGGAGAATGGCGCGGAACGTGCCCTCTTTGGTGTGATTTCTGACATAGATCGAATAGATGATCGCGTTTTGAAGCCGCGGGTCTGTGTTGACTGCCATAGCGATCCCTCCCGGAATAATTTTGCTTGCAGCCATAGTTTAGCACAAATATCGCCGCGTGCAATTGGCTGCTTTGCACAAAGATCACTGCGTTTTGCCCGGAATTTTCTGAATGAGGCCGATGATCTGGCCGGACAAAATGACCGTGAGAAGCGAAAAGCCGATGCGCTTGACCGGGATATAGCTCAAAGACAGTAAAAGCACGATCAGGTCAGAAAGAAGATACACCTTTTCAATGTTCCAGCCCGTGACGTGCGAGACGCTCATGGCTAAGGCATCGTCTCCGCCCGGCGCGCCGCCGATCTTCACGCAAAGCCCCGCGCCCACGCCGACAAAGATCGCGCCGATAAACGCCGCCAGCAGCGGGTAATTTGCGATCTGCGGGAAAAGCGGCGGGAACTGCTCGTATAATTTGTAGCTCAGAGAAAAGCCGGCCGTGGACAAAAACGAGTAGGTAAGAAATTTTTTGCCCAGCAGCTTCCAGCCAAGACCGTAGCACAGAACGTTCAGAACCGCGCCCGAGACGGACGGCGAAATTGAAAACCAGTGCTCCAGCAAAAGCGTCAGTCCCAGCACGCCGCCCTCCGTCACGCCGGAAAGCGAATGCACATTATAAAGTCCGAAGGCCAGAAACGCGCTCGCGAAAATAGAGACGAGCACGCCGCGGACAGTAAGCCCCAGACTGCGCAGGGTAGTCAAACTAAAACCTCATTTCGTTGTGTTATGTTACCCTATTATGCCAGAGGCGGTGCGGGAAGTCAAGCCGGGGTGCGCTTGCAGGATTTCGCGGGCTGTGCTAAAATGGACAAAAAACAAAAAAGGGGAGGGAAGACGCATGGAACAGCCGGGTTATGAGCAGCGCGGATATCTGCACGAGGAGTTTCACCTGTTTCACCTGACGAGCGAGATCCGCGAGCCCGTCGACTGGCACTATCACGCGTTTCACAAGCTCTGCGTGTACCTCGGCGGCAGCGCCGCAAGCTACGGCATCGAGGGCCGCAGCTACGTGCTCGAGCCGGGCGACATCATCCTTGTGCCGCAGGGCAGCATCCACCGGCCGGAGCTTGCCCCCGGCGCGGCGTATGACCGGATGATTCTGTACCTTTCGCCGGACTATTTGCGAAAAGCGGACGCCGGAGAGGCGGGGCTGGAAACCTGCTTTTTGCAGGCAGCCGAGTCGTTCCGCTTCGTCGTGCGCACGGGCTCGCGCAGCTCGGCGCTTTTGACAGAACTTTTACAGCTCGAGCGGGCACTGACACAGCCAGGCTTTGCGCAATCACTTCTGGTGCAGTCGCTGCTGTTCGCCTTTCTCATCGGGCTCACGCGCATGACGCAGTCGGACGAGCTGATCTTCGCCGGGGCCAGCGCGTGCGACGAGAAGATCGCGGCCATTTTGCAATATCTTTCACACGACCCGACAGAAAATATATCCATTGACGCTTTGGCCTCGAAGTTTTACATCAGCAAGTACCACATGATGCGCCGCTTCCGCGCCCAGACGGGCTACACGATCCACGCGTATCTGGTCGGCAAGCGCCTGATGCTCGCGCGCGAGCTGATCGCGGACGGAACGCCGGTGATGGAGGCGGCGGCCCTGAGCGGATTTGGCGATTACTCGGCGTTTTCCCGGGCCTACCGCCGGCAGTTCGGCGCCGCTCCGGCCGCACAGAAGCGAAGCGCCGCCGGGATATGAGAAAAGTTTTTGCAGAGGGCTTGACAGAACGCGGTTCGTATGGTACTATTTTTAGGCTGATTATGTCAGTGCGCCTGCGGGTGTAGCACAACGGCCAGGGCACCAGCCTTCCAAGCTGGGGACGCGGGTTCGATTCCCGTCACCCGCTCCACTCTATACGCCAGTAGCTCAGCTGGATAGAGCAACTGCCTTCTAAGCAGTAGGTCGGGGGTTCGAGTCC
>DJQK01000063.1 GCA_002437575.1 Clostridiales bacterium UBA6388
TGGTCGTCGCGGCGGTCAACGAAGCCATGCGAAAGGCCGAGGCCGACTCCGCGCAGAACATGAGCAGGCTCACGGGCGGGCTCAATCTTGGCGGTCTGTTCGGATGAAGACATTTCCGGCCGCGCTCGAGCGGCTCAGCGAACAGTTTGCCCGCCTTCCCGGCATCGGCAGCAAAACGGCGCAGCGCCTTGCCTTTCAGGTCCTTTCCATGCCGCAGGAGCAGGCGCAGGAATTTGCGGACGCAATTCTCGACGCCAAGCGGCAGGTGCACACGTGCCCTGTCTGCCAGAATCTGACCGATCAGGAGCTCTGCCCCATCTGCGCCGACGATACGCGCGACCATTCGACCATTTGCGTGGTTGCTGAGCCGCGGGACGTCATCGCGATGGAGCGTTCGCGCGAGTATACAGGCGTTTACCACGTGCTGCACGGCGTCATTTCTCCCTTAAATCACGTCGGGCCCGACGATATCCGCATCCGAGAGCTCCTGAACCGGCTCCAGGACGGCAGCGTGCACGAGGTCATCATGGCCACGAACCCCGACACCGAGGGCGAGGCCACGGCGATGTACCTATCGCGCCTTCTGCGCCCCCTCGGCCTGAAGGTCACGCGTCTGGCCTACGGCATTCCGGTGGGAAGCCAGCTGGAGTACGCGGACGAGGTGACGCTGCTTCGCGCGTTGGAAGGCCGCAGAGAAATGTAGGCGTAAATACAAGAAGAAAAGAGAAGCGTGAGATCATGCGGGCGCCGCACCGTCTCACGCTTCGTTCTTTTATTCAAATTTGCCGCGATAAAAACAATGTCTTTGCAAAGCCCTCCGCAGCCTCCATGTAGCCCGTCGCGTTTTCCAGCGTATCGGCTGCGCTCACGACGCCGTGCCCGCCAAGCAGGCACACAGGGCTTTCCTTCAGCGCCTGCTCGATGCCCTGATGCACCTCGTGCGTGCCTGCTTTGCCGTAGGGAAGGCAGATAAGGCGCGTGAAGGCCTTATGCAGCGGCGTTCTTCCGGGGAGCACAAAATCCCGCTCCAAAAGCGCGTAGGCCGTTAAGTAGGGGCAGTGGCTGTGCACGACGGCGTTTTTCTCCGGGCAGCTCTGATAGATGGCCTGATGGAGGAAAAACTCGCTCGTGCGCGGGTATTTTCCGGCCAGCTGCCTGCCCTCCAGATCCAGCACGCACACGCCGTCCTCGTCCAGAAGCAGCTTCATGTGCTGCGAGGGCGTGATGTAGATCAGACCCTTTTCCCGGTCGAAAAGGGATATATTTCCCTCGAGCCCATTGACAAAGCCCTTCTGCTCGAGAATATGCGAAAATAGAACCAGCTCTTTTGCAAAATCCATGATAGCCTCCTGCGTTCGTTTCCTTCAGTGTACCGCACAGCGCGGCGCAAGTCAAGAAACGCCGGTTTTTTCCTGCGCCGGGGCTTGGCTTTTGGGCGTATCTGTGTTATAATTTTGAAGATTATGAATTTGTACAGGAAGAAGAGACATACATGGAACAGAATCTGACCTTTGCGGACCTCGGCTTATCGGCAGAGATCTTGCAGGCCCTCGAGCAGAAGGGCTACGGCTACCCCACGCGCATTCAGGCCGAGGCCATCCCGCCTTTTATGCAGTGGAAGGACGTCATCGCCAAGGCCCCCACCGGCACGGGCAAGACCTTTGCCTTCGGCATCCCGATGCTGGAGCACATTGACCCCGAGAGCGAGGACTTACAGGGCCTCATTTTAGCGCCGACCAGAGAGCTCGCCATCCAGATCTGCGACGAGCTAAAGGGCCTTGCCGCGTTCAACAAAAAGATCCGCGTGGCCGTCGTATATGGCGGGGCGAAAATTGAAGGCCAGATCAAGCAGCTAAAGGCCCACCCGCAGATCGTCGTCGCCACGCCGGGCCGCCTCATGGACCACTACAACCGCAAGACGCTACGGCTGGACAAAATTCAGACCGTCGTGCTCGATGAGGCCGACCGGATGCTCGACATGGGCTTTTTTGACGATGTGACGAAGATCATCGAGCGCGTCAAAAACCGCAAAAATCTTGGTCTGTTCTCCGCGACCATCTCGCAGGAGGTCATGACCGTCTCGTGGATGTATCAGCGCGACGAGGTCGAGATCACCGTCCCCGCCGACACCGACAACCGCCCCGATATCACGCAGTACTCCATCACCTGCCCGCCGCTTGAAAAGGTCGACATGGCCATCCGGCTCATCCGCACGCTGGGGCTCGAGCGGACGATCATTTTCTGCAATACGAAGCTCATGTGCCAGCGCCTGAGCGACGATCTAAAGCGCTATGGCATACAGGCGGACTGCATCCACGGCGATATTCCGCAGCAAAAGCGTGAAAAAACGATGCGCACCTTCAAGGAAGGAAAGCTCCCCGTGCTCATCGCAACAGACGTGGCCTCGCGCGGCATTGACGTAGACGACGTGGACTGCGTCATCAACTTCGACGTGCCCGAGGAAAACGAATATTATATCCACCGCATCGGAAGAACCGGAAGAGCGAAGAAAAAGGGCATTGCTGTTTCCATCCTCGGCACGTTCCCCGAGCAGGCCAAGCTCGCCGAGATCGCCAAATACTCGCACTATCAGATCCAGCCCGTGCAGTTTTTGGAGGACGGCACGTTGGTGGAAGAAGCGCCGAAGGAAAAGAAAAAGCCGATGCCGCGCAGGAGGTTCCGGTGAGACAGACAGAACGCGGTCTTTTATTGCTGTGCTGCCCGCTGGGAGACCCGCTGTCCGGTTTTTTAAGTCTGCCGCAGGCCAGAGAGCTCTCCAAAAGAGCCAGGGCCGCGGGGCTCGGTCAGGAAGACCCCTTCCGCGACGTTAAGGTCACAGACATCCAGCGCCTGGGCTACTCGGCGTATGAAGCGCAGCATATTGTAACGCTTTTGTCGCGCGAGCGGCTGCTGGACGGCTATCTTCTCGCGGCGGAAAGGGCCGGCATCACGGTCATCACGCGCCTGGATGCGCGCTTTCCGCGCAGGCTTCGCGATCAGCTGGGCGGCAAATGTCCGGCGGCGCTGTTTTGCAGGGGCGACGTGTCGCTGCTGCAAAGCCGGTGTGTGAGCCTTGTCGGCTCGCGGCAGCTGTTAGAGCACGGCTATCTCTTTGCCGCGCAGGCGGGGCTTCTTGCCGCAAGAGAGGGCTTTTCCATCTGCTCCGGAGACGCGATGGGGGCCGACCGCACCGCGCAGGAGGCGTGCCTTTCAAACGGCGGCAGGGCCGTTGTTTTCCCGGCCACCGAGCTCGTCAACTGCCCGGCGCGGAAAAACGTTCTGTACGCAGCGGAGGACGGCTTTGAGCTCGGCTTTTCGGCGCACCGGGCGCTCTCGCGCAACCGGCTTATTCACGCGATGGGAGAAAAAACGCTCGTCGCGCAGACCGGCTTCGGCAAGGGCGGCACATGGAGCGGGAGCCTGGACAATTTGCAGCACGAGTACAGCCCCCTGTTCGTTTTCGACGACGGAAGCGAGGGCGCAAGGGCGCTTTGTATGCGCGGCGCAACGGCGGTAAAGACGCTTGAAAGCATCTCCGGCCTGGAGCCCGCGCAGCTGCGGTTCGATACGGAATAAAAAGCTTTCGCCCCCGGCCCCGCAGCCCATATCCGTAAGGCGGCAAAGCTGCCAGCAGCTATCGGAGCGCTTCTTTGCGCAGGTATGGAAGGGCCGGTCCGTGGCTCCGGCAAATATGATGCATCCAAGCGCGGCCGGGATTCTGGTGAGAAGCGCCGCATCATGCGTTGTACGAACGATTGCTATGTAGACGGATTTCGCAAACCCGGCTTCGATTCCAAAGACTCCAACAGCTGGTCTAAGCTTCTTCCCTTCCTCAAAAAACAGTTGAGGTTACTGACCGTACAGAAGGACCGAGTTCTGTAAACGGCGGTAGTGTAATTAAATACTTCAAAAGCTTTGCGGACAAAGGTGTTGAAATCTGTGTTAAAATATTCTTCCCGGACAGTGGCGGCAGTCCCCAACTCTCTGACGCATGGCCAGTGAAATAGTCCAGAAAAGGAGCGCGGCGCCTTATGGAGATTTCTGACATTTTTGAATCTGAACACGAAGAAAATTGGAGAATTGTGTTCGTACAATATACGGAACTTTACCGCAAAAGTCCGTCCATAGATGCGGCCATGCACTTTGCGTTCTTTTGTTGGTATCTGCTTTGGCAGTGGGATGAAATTTCTTTTCCCGGAGAAACACGATCTCCCTACGAAAAAGGAACTGTAGACACTCGAAATGGGATTTCAAGGTCTAAACTGCTTTTCGATTTGGATGTTACCACGAAACATCTATTGACTTCCCAAGATAATACCCCTGTAAAATATCTGATCGTCCTCTGTCTTATGAAAAAAATTTATCCCTATTTTTTCAAAGAGGACACTTTCTCCGAAGCCAAAAGGCAGCAAGTGGTCGCTTCCATCAGTCAAAAGCCTTTGGACGATGTGGGAACGAAGGCAATATATGATTACTTGCAAACACAAAACGCTGCAAATATTCTTCCTGCTGAGAAAATCGCTGTTCGCACGATATTCCCACCCCATAGCCTGATGCAATCCTATTTTACTTGGCTGTTTGATTAAAATGTGCCTGAAACTGCCGGAAAGCGGCCTCGCCCATACCGTGGCGCTGAAGCAGAC
>DJQK01000038.1:0-5890 GCA_002437575.1 Clostridiales bacterium UBA6388
CGCAGATGCCGATGTAGGGCTCTTCGCGCAGCAAAAAGCAGTCGTAGCGGCGCTTGTCGAAAATGCCCTCCAAAACCACGAAATCGAGTTCGCCTGCATCGAGCTGGGAAAGAAGATGGGCCGTGTTGTCCACCGTGAAAAACAGCTCGTTTTCCGGCTGCGCCAGAAAGCGCCGGATCTCCGGAATGAGGATATAGTCGCCGATCGATTTGGTCGCGCCGATGCGAAGAAGGTTCTTGGGCTTCTGCGACAAAAGCCGCGTGAGCTCGGCATCGTTATAGCGAAGGCCGATGGCGTAGCGCTCTAAAATTTCGCCCTGCACCGTTTTGCGGAGCTTCCGGTCGTCATAGGAAAACAGCTTCACGCCGTACTGCGCCTCCAGGGCCTGCATCTGCTTGGTGACGGCGGGCTGCGTCAGGTGCAGGCTTTCGGCTGCGCGGCGGTAGTTCATCGTTTTGCACAGCGTGAGAAACGTTTCGAGCTTCTGGTCCATATCGCGCCCTCCCGATAAAAATCAGGAATCAATAGATTCCGTTTTATGATTTTATTTTATCACACTTCGGCGCTATAATGAAGCGGCAAAGAGAAAAAGGTATCGGGAGGATACGAAAATGAAAACCGTCACAAAGCTGCTGCCCGGCTGCGCGCTGGCGCTCGTCATCGCGGCGATCGCGAAGGGGCTGGAAGCATTGGAGTCAAATGCGGGCCTGCACCTGATCGGCGCGTCGGTCATCGCGCTTTTCATCGGCATGATCGTCAACCATTTTTACCGGCCGAACGAAAAAACGAAGCCCGGCATCCGCTTCACATCCAAGAAAATTCTGAAGTTCGCGATCATTCTGCTCGGCGCGAGTCTCAACATCACGACCGTGCTCACCGTCGGCAAATTTTCGCTGACGGTCATGGTCTTCACGCTGGCCACGTGCTTCGGCCTCGGCTATCTCATCGGAAAGGCGCTGGGGCTCAACTGGAAGACGAGCAGCCTGATTAACGCCGGCACCGGCATCTGCGGCGGCTCTGCCATCGCGGCCATCGCGCCGGTCATCGACGCAACGGACATGGATATCGCTTACGGTTTGTCGGCGACGTTCCTGTTTGACATGGTCATGGTCGTGGTCTTCCCGATCTTGGGAAGGCAGCTGGGCCTATCCGACGCGGCCTTCGGCCTCTGGGCGGGCACGGCGGTCAACGACACCTCGAGCGTTGTCGCGACCGGCTACGCCTTCAGCGAGGCTGCGGGCGATTTTGCGACGATGGTCAAGCTCACAAGAACGCTTTCCATCATCCCCACCGTCCTCGTCTTCGCCGCCATCAGCCTGCGCATCAAGAAAAAAGAGGCCAATGCGGCGGGCGCGTCTGTAAACGTCAACATGAGATCCGTCTTCCCATGGTTCATTCTGGGCTTTCTCGCGATGTCGGGTCTGACCAGCCTCGGCCTCATCCCGGCCGCGCTGGCGTCCAGCCTCAAATCCATCAGCAAGTTCCTCATGGTCGCGGCGCTGGCCGCCATCGGGCTCAATACCGACTTCAAGGCGCTGTGCAAGTCGGGTGCGAAGCCGATGCTCCACGGCTTCATCATTTCGCTCCTCGTCGTTCTCGTCGCCATCGGCGTGGAGTTCATGCTCGGCATCGCGCCGAACGGAAACCTGTTCTAACGAAAAATCCATCCGGAATAATCCGGATGGATTTTTTGTTAGAGGTAAAAAGTAATAGTGAAAAGTGAAAAAGTGATGTGTGCCGCTTTGCGGCACGATTTGAATCGTCGGCTTTGCCGACACCGCACCTCTTCACTATGCACTTTTACTTATTACTTTTCCTCACAGCGTATTATATGTTCTTGCGGCGAAGAGTCTTGCAAGCAGCGTCACGGCCTGCTCGACCGTCAGATCGCCCTTTGGCGAAAAGCCCGAGCCGGTGCCGCCGATCAAACCTGCCTGCGTGGCGACGGCTGTTCCTTCACGCGCCCAGGCGCTGATCTGCGCGGCGTCCTGATAGTTTGCAAGCACGCTCTCGTCGGCCGGCAGCGCGTCTCCGGTCAGCCGCCAGAGCCTTGTGAGAACGACCGCCGCCATTTCGCGCGTGAGCTTGCCGTCCGCGTCAAAGTTTCCATTGGCGTCTCCCATCATGAGCCCCAGCAGCGCCACTTCCTTCTGCGGCTGATGAAGATCCAGCGCGATGCCGAGGCCGTAGGCCGTGTTGGAAAGCAGCTGCGCAAACTGTCCTCTTGTGATGGCGCTCGCAGCCGTCAGGCTGACGCCCGCGGTAATGCCCCACTCGTTCGCGCGGGAAACCGGCGTTTTCGCCCAGTCGGAGACCGCTCCGCCGATGGTTCCATTGCCAAGCACGTCGGAGGCCGACTGCGCCGTCACGCCCGCCGCGCTCAAGGGAGCCGAGGGAAACGCGCCGTTTGCCGCCTCACGCACATCGTCCTGCTGCTCCTGGCGCGTAGGCTCGGAGGCTTCGGGGCGGCTGCCGTCGCCTGAGGTAAGGGTGTAGAAGGTGTAGCAGCTGTTATAGGCGATCGTGCGGTTCACGCCCGCCTGGCCGTTCCAGATCCAGTTCTGCTCGATGAGCGTGATCGTCCCGGCCGCTTCGTCGGCCGATTTGCACAAAACATAGTGTCCGCCGCCTTTTTCCCGCTCGGCAGCGGAGGCGTAGCCGATGTCGCCGGGTTGCGGGTCATTTGTCTTTACAAAATAATAGGCGCTGCTGTTTGTGATCCAGATCTCGTGGCCCGTGGCCTGAATTTCCAGACCGTAACGCTCGCGGTAATACCGCTGGACATAGTTGAGGCAGTCCGGAGACGCGATCGTCAGGTTGTAAATGGCGTCCACGCCGTCCATCGAGTCGGCCACAAAGCCGTCTTCGGTGATGGGCACATAGTCTGTATGCAGGCTCTCGTCCGCCGCCATCGCCGTCCCTGCAAGGCAGGAAATGCACAGCGCGAAAACCAGAAAGGCACATACTCTTTTCTTCATTGAACCATTCCTTTCGCAATAAACACCCCACTATTGTAACCTTTTGTTATTGATCCGTCAATCTTTTTCTTTACCGGGCCTTGCCTTCTATGGTATACTATAGAAAATGCAGAAATATTGGAGGTCTTCTCTTGAAGAACTACTTTTCTCTTTCGATGCCGGAGCGCGATATCAACCAGATCAGCGCCCTCGGTCTTGCGCACTGCGGCGACGCCGTGTTTGAGCTTCTGGTGCGGAGCTGGCTGTGTGACAGCGGCAAGCTCACCACGAAGCAGCTGCACCGCGAGACGGTGCAGTATGTCTGCGCCCCGGCGCAGGCTGCGCGAGCCGACCGGATGCTCCCGCTTCTGACGGATGACGAGCTGGCCCTGTATAAGCGCGGGCGCAACGCGCACACCCACATGGTCCCCAAAAACGCCACGCACGAGCAGTATTCGAAGGCCACGGGCCTGGAGTGTTTGTTTGGCGCGCTGTATCTTTCCGGGAAGTTAGCGCGCATCAACGAGCTTTTTGTGCAGACAATGGAGGAGCCCCATGCCGATTGACGCCGTATTTTTAGAGAGCTTATGCCATGAGCTTCAAAAAAGTCTTCTGACCTGCCGTGTCGACAAGGTGCAGCAGCCCGAGCGCGACACCGTGCTTCTTTCCATGCGCGGCCCTGCCGGCGGCGGGAAGCTGCTTCTGACGGCTTCTCCCAACCATCCGCGCATCCAGCTGACGAATCTTTCCTTTGAAAATCCGGCCCAGCCGCCGATGTTCTGTATGCTGCTGCGAAAGCACTTGACAGGCGGCAGACTCGTCTCCATCACGCAGCCGCCGATGGAGCGGCTGGTAGCGCTCACGTTCGACTGCATCGACGAGATGGGAACGCCGTGTCAGAAAAAGCTGGTTTTAGAGATCATGGGCCGCAACTCGAACCTCATTTTAACGGGCAGCGACGGGCGCATTCTCGACTGCCTGCGAAGGGTCGACTTTGAAATGTCCGGGCAGCGGCAGGTTTTGCCGGGGCTTTATTATCACCTTCCCCCCACGCAGGGAAAGCGCGACCCATTCCAAACGCCGCAAGCGGATATCCAAACGCTTTTGCTTGCGCAGACCACGCCGAAACTGGCGGACGCGTTTTTGCTGGAGCATTTCGGCGGGCTTTCACCGCTTCTTTGTCGGGAGCTTGCGTATCGGGTGTTCGGAAGCGTCGATTCTGATGTATCGAGTCTCTCGCCGGAGGAAAAAATGCGCGCCGCGCAGCGCCTGTTTGAGCAGCTGCAAGCGCTGCACACGGGCGAAAAAACGCCGGTCATTTTGCTGCGGGACGATAAGCCGTGGGATTTTACGCGCACGGACATTTCACAGTATGGCTCGCTTGTCGCGTGCTTGCCGCAGCAGACGTTCTCCGGCCTGCTGGACAGCTTTTACGCCAAACGCGACGCCATCGAGCGCACGCGGCAAAAGACGCAGGCCATCCGCAAAACGCTCACGAATCTGCACAACCGCACAGCCAGAAAGCTTCAGAACCAGAAAAAAGAGCTCGAAGCGACCTTTGACCGCGAGCACCTGCGGCGTCTGGGCGACATCGTCACGGCGAACCTGCACCAGATCTCGCGCGGACAGGCGCGGCTCACCGCCGTCGATTTTTATGACCCCGAGATGAAAGAAATTGACATTCCGCTCAACCCCGCCATTTCCCCGCAGCAAAACGCCGCAAAGCTTTACAAGGACTATCAGAAGGCGAAGACCGCGGAAAAGGTGCTCACCGAGCAGATCGCGAAAGGCGAGACGGAGCTATCGTATCTTTCGAGCGTTTTGGACGAGCTCTCCCGCGCGGAGACTGAGCGCGACATTCAGGAGATCCGGCAGGAGCTGACGGACGGCGGGTATCTGCGCGAAACGGACCGGAAAAAGAAGCAGAAGCTGCCCGCGTCCAAGCCCCTGCGCTTCCGCTCGTCGGATGGGTTTGAAATTTTCGTGGGCCGCAACAACCGGCAGAACGACCTTCTGACGTTAAAAATGGCTTCCAAGCAGGATATCTGGCTGCACACGCAGAAAATTCACGGCAGCCACGTCATCATCGCCTGCGCACCCGAGACCCCGCCCGAGCGCACGGTCACCGAGGCGATGCAGCTTGCAGCCTATTTTTCGCAGGCGCGGGAGGGACAGAACGTCCCTGTGGACTACACGCGCGTCAAAAACGTCAAAAAGCCCGCGGGCGCAAAGCCCGGCATGGTCGTCTACGACCATTACACGACCGCCGTCGTCACGCCGGACGAGACGCTGGTGGAGAAGCTGAAGGAGGACTGACATGCACGACTGGCACAATAAGCACTATGCGTTTTTCCAGAACACAGCGTGCGAATTTTTCCCCTGTCACGAAACGAAGTTCCCCGAGCGCTTCAACTGTCTGTTCTGCTACTGCCCCTTGTACGTGCTGGGGAAAAGCTGCGGCGGAAATTTCCAGTACACCGCGCAGGGCATCAAGGACTGCACGAACTGCATGATCCCGCACGAAAAGGAAAACTACGGCCGCATCACGGCGCGGTTCGCAGAGCTCTGTGAACGGCTTCGCGAATTGGAAGCTGCCGAACAGGAATAATTTCTGCGTCGCCTCAAACAATAGCTTTGAGGTGAAGCCAATGAAACGAAAAAAGCAGGACGCGCCGTTTGAGCTGCGCGACCCGATCGTTCCGGACGTGCGCGGCGCGGCAAATTCCGCCTCCGACATCGTCACGCCGAATGGAAGCACGAGCGCTTCCGACGCCATGTGACACAAAAAGAGCCTCGCGCATAAGATGTCTCGGAGGGCTTCCCTCCGGGACATTTTTTCGGGAGGTCGTACTTTATGTGTAATAACCGTGTGTATGGCGGCATCGTGTTCCCCAGCTTCGTCGCCAATTCCTGCTGCAACCCCTGCTGCCAGA
>DJQK01000038.1:5974-8667 GCA_002437575.1 Clostridiales bacterium UBA6388
GGCAGCTCCTCCGGTTCGGTCGGCGGAACGAGTACCGGCAATTCCTCGAATTCGAGTTCCTCGTGCGGCTGCCGCCGCTGCGGATGCACTTCCGGCTCGGCCGGCGGCACGTCCGCGGGCTCGTGCGGCTGCAACGCTTGCAGCTCGTGCAATTCCTGCTCGTGCCGGCGCTGCGGCTGCGGCAATTATTCCACGACATGACAACAGGCGCCTTCGGGCGCCTTACATGAGGCCTCCCGAAAACGCGAAGACCGGCAGCGCGGCTGCCGGTCTTTTGCCTTGTCAAATCAGGCGCTTCATGCTATACTGGAGCTACTTTCGATGGGAGATGACGAAATGAAGCAGTTTTTTGTGAGGCTTTTCGCGCCGTGGAAGGCAGAGGCGTATTTTGACGATTTGGATGCGTTTTATGCTTTTCTTCTGCGCCGGAACAAAGCGCTCAACGCCGTGCGCGTGGTCTTTTTCCTGGTCGCCGCCGTGTGCCTGATGCTGGGCTACGCGTTCGAGCCGAAGCCGTATAATGATTGCGCTGTGGCCGCGCTCGTGCTGGCGCTCGGCCTGTCGCTCGCGATCCTCCAGAACGAAAAGCAGCTGCCGGACGATCTGCGGGAGCAGAAATAACGCTTCGCAAAAAGCGTTCCTTCACAAAAAGGGGCGCTTTCACGGCATTTTGATCGCCGTGTCAGCGACACATGGACTTCTTCGCTGTTCGCTCCTGCTTATTTCCTTCCAATAACGGCTCTGAATTCTTGTGAATCGCGAAAAGTAAAAACGGAAACGGAAACAGTATGAGAAGGCGGCGGCCCCTTCCCGAAAAAGCGCACAAAAGCTTACGGCCAGATTTGTGCAAGGTGCAGATTTTTGGACGAAAGGGGTGCTTGGGGACCGGAAAATTGAAAAATGAACTGGAAATTTACGGCCGGTTGTGCTAGATTTACATAAGATTCCGGCTGCGGTTTCCAGCCGGATCTGAACCGCAAAAACAGAGAAAGAGGGACTTTTTGTGAAAGACATCCGGGAAACGGTTCGGAAGCTGGCGGGTCGTTGGAGCAGCAAATGCTACGCGGTTTTGTGCTTGGCGGTCGGAGCCGCGCTGGATCTGCCGCGCGACGATTTGCAATTGAAGGCGATTTTACTTGCAGTATCGAAACAAAACGGGCACACCCCGGAGGCAAATTCCCGGGCGCTTGCGCGCTGCGCGCAGGATATCTGGGAGCACGGCGATCATGCCTTTTTAGAAGAAATTTTCGGCAGAGATCCCGAAAAAGCGCCGTCTTCGAAGGAACTTCTCTGTATGCTGACGGAATACATTCGCCCGAAGCTCCGCTACCGCTGCTGGGAATCCGCGGATCGCACCGCGTTCGGCATTGTGGCGACGGAGGACGATACGCTGCGGCTGGTGACGGAGCCGTTTTCTGATGATGCAGATTTTGTGCGGTCGCTTGCCCGGCGTCTGAGCATCCAGCAGCGGCCTGTGGACACCTTCCGCGTCGAATTTCTGACCGGCCGGATCCCGAAAAATCGGGAGGAGCTCGAAGCGCAGCAGCGAAGGAAATAACGGCAGACTGCGAAACACCCCCGAAGCGCGGCTTCGGGGGTGTTTTTTGAAAGCTTCACGATTCTTCCTCATCGTCTTCGTGTGCGATTTTTCCCATTTTTTGCGGCAGAACGCCTGGAATTTTCCCGGTTAGATACTGAATCCAGAACTGATCTGCCGGTTTCTGCTGCGCGCTCAGGCGCCTTGCCAGCAGCCGGACAAACGCCTCGCTGGCGGAAAAAGGCTCGGTGATCAGCTGCGCTTCGCCGTCGGCTTCGACGACAAGGCCGAATGAATTTGCCGCTTCCGATTTCCAGCAGAAGTAGTGTATTTCCGGCCGGACATAGTCCATTAAAACGTACAGAAGCTCTTTTGACGTCGGCGCCTGGCCGAGCCTTCTTCCAAAAATCTCCGTCAGAAGTTCGCGATTTCCACGGTCCCAGATGTCATGCGCCGCCCGCGAAAGCGCCCGGGAATTCGCCTCCGGCGAGCGCCCGTTCTGCTTCGAAACCGCAAGCAAAACACGCTTCATCTGCACATCGTCCCGCGGCAGCTCCAGCGCTGCCTCAACGGCGAAGCACAGCACCACATAACATTTGTTGCCCCAGCGGCCGCTGAGATGCATGACCGTTGCGCGCACGTCCTTCATGATAAAGGCCCTCTTTCTAAAAAGTTTTCTCCCGCAAAATTTCACTGCGGATATATGGAGCTTCATGTCGGCCGAACACTTTTTCTCTCCTTGACGCCTCTAATTTATCACAATTCTTCTGATCTTTCAATAATTTATTGCAAAATGATTCCCACTTTTTGTAGACAAAAATTGACGCCGTTTGACAGATTTCCGTCTCTTCGTCAAAAAACGTCAATTTTTGTCCAAGCCCGCGCTGCAGTTTTATACGGATATTCAATTAAAATGTTTCACTTGCAAGAATGAAGCAGTTTAATAGGAAGATCAGCATGAGATGGGCATCTGTGATTTTCTTCCCCAAAAATCGCAGATGCGGCAGTGCCGCCAGGCGATGCCTTCCGGATAAAAATGAAGCATTTTTATCCGGAAATAGTATTATTTTGCCGTCGCTGGCCGCCTGATGCAGGCAGACAGTGGCCTGTTTTTTTCGCCTTTTGCGGCACGCGGTCTGCTTCAGCGCCACGGTAT
>DJQK01000103.1:0-120 GCA_002437575.1 Clostridiales bacterium UBA6388
TTTACACGGTGAGGAAACCGAGACGGAGCGTAACGCTTGATCCGCGATTATAAAAACAGGCGAGCCCGCTTTTACCGGAGAATGTCCGCGGCGAGGATGGCGCAAAAACCTTTCACCAAG
>DJQK01000103.1:186-5116 GCA_002437575.1 Clostridiales bacterium UBA6388
GTCTGCCAATTCCACCACGGGCACATATTGTTTTTGTGTGCGATCATCCGGCGCTGCCTGCGTTCTGCGCGGTCTGGAATGCTTCCGGCGGTTTCGCTTCCGGCAGAAGCCGGCGCACGGTCGGCGAAAAGGCCGGTTTACAGACGATTTCCCACGCATAGCCATCGCAGCAGATGATCTCCAGCCTTGTAAAGGGCGTCTGGAACGCATAATCGGGACTCGCGCAGTCCACCTGCCATGTTGGCATAAACCCGCAGACGTCCTCCCGCTTCGTTCCACGCGGGACCGCCGACAAAACGCCGCCTGTTGTAAACCGGACATATCCGGCCGCAAGGTGCTCTGTCAGCTCCCGGCCGTCTATCAGAAGTCCCGCCCGGTCCAGCACCCACACGTTCATCCGCGCGTCCTCCGCCGCCTATCGCATTTTTCTGATTTTATCACATCGTGCTTCTTAGTGTCAATGTCCGGGGCCGTTTTTCTTTACGGCGGCGTGATTGCTTTTCGCGGCGCAACGTGCTATGATAGAGTATCAGATGCTTGAAAAATATCAAAATTCAGGAGTCTTGCTATGAAAATTGTGATTGTCGGCGACGGAAAGATCGGCAGCACTCTGGCCGAACAGCTCTCGCGCGAGGGCCACGAAATTACGATCATCGACCGCAGCGGCGAGCCTTTGCAGCAGACGAGCGAGGATCTGGACATTCTGTGCGTCGAGGGAAACGGCGCGACGTTCGCCACGCAGATGGAGGCCGGCGTCAATGAGGCGGATCTTCTCATCGCGGTGACGATGTCGGACGAGCTGAACCTTTTGTGCTGCCTGGTCGCGAAAAAGGCCGGCGCCCGGCACACCATCGCCCGCGTGCGAAACCCCGAGTACAGCGGTGAGCTCTCGCTCATCTCGGAAGATCTCGGCCTGAGTCTGGCCGTCAACCCCGAGCTTCTTTGCGCGACCGAGATCGCCCGGACGCTCCGCATTCCGTCTGCCATCAAGACAGACACGTTCGCAAACGGCCACGTCGAGCTTTTGAAGGTGCAGATCCCGCCCGACTCCATTCTCGCGGGCAAAACGCTGATGGAGCTGCCCGGTCTTGTGAAGGCGAAGATCCTCGTCTGCGCCGTCGAGCGCGGCGAGCAGAGCGTCTATATCCCCTCCGGTCCGTTCCGGCTCGAAGCGGGAGACCGTATTTCTTTTGTCGCCTCCATCCGCGACGCACAGTCGTTCTTCCACCAGATCAGGCTTGCCTCAAACCGCGTGCGGACAGTTCTGATCGTCGGCGGCGGGCATATCGCGTATTATCTGGCCCGGCAGCTGACCGATCTCGGCCTCGGTGTCAAGATCATCGAAGCGAATTACGAGCGCTGCGTGCAGCTCTCGACGCTTCTTCCGAAGGCGGAAATTCTCCACGGCGACGGCACGAACGAGGGCTTCCTGCGAGAATGCGGCCTGGCCCAGACAGACGCGTTTGCCGCGCTCACCGGCATCGACGAAGAGAACGTGCTCATGGGCCTTTACGTGCGCAAGACCTTCCCGAAGATCAAGGTCGTCACGAAGATCAACCGGTACTCGTTCCAGTCCATCATCGAGACGATGGACCTGGGCAGCGTCTTCAACCCCCGCTTCAGTACCTCCAACGTCATCTGCCGGTACGCACGGTCGATGCAGAACTCGCTGGGCTCGAATGTTGAAACGCTCTATAAGCTCGTTGGCGGCAAAGCAGAAGCGCTCGAGTTCCGCGTGGCCGAGGGCTCTGCCGTCTGCGGCATCCCGCTGCAGACGCTGCGGCTGAAAAAAAATCTTCTCATCGGCTGCATCAACCGCGCCGGAAAAATTCTCATCCCCAGCGGCCAGGACACCATCGAGCCCGGCGACACCGTGGTCGTGGTGACAAGCGTGACAGGGCTCAACGAGCTCGACGACATTCTTGAAAAGCGCAGAGGGTAAGCCATGAACAAACGGATGATCGTATACATTGAAGGCGCGATTTTGCTCATCGAATCGGCCATCATGCTCCTGCCCATCGCCGCGGCGCTCATCTACCGGGAGCCCTCCGGCATCTGGTTTTTCTACACCGCGCTGGCTGCGGCGATCGTTGGCTTTGCCGCGATGAAGCTCTCCCGGCCCCGGACCAAGACGATCTACGCCAAAGAGGGGCTTATCACCGTCGCGGCGGGCTGGATCGTACTGTCGCTCGTCGGCGCGCTTCCCTTCACGCTCTCGGGCGAAATTCCCTTCTATCTGGACGCCGTGTTTGAGATGATCTCCGGCTTTACGACCACCGGCTCGAGCATTCTGCCGAACGTGGAGGCGCTCAGCCATTGTATGCTCCTGTGGCGCAGCTTTTCACACTGGCTGGGCGGCATGGGCATTCTGGTGTTCATGCTGGCAATCGTCAAAATGGAGGGCGGACAGGGCATTCACCTTTTAAGAGCCGAGAGCCCCGGCCCCACGGTCGGAAAAATGGTTCCGCGGATGGTCGACTCGTCGAAGATCCTCTACAGCATCTATTTTGCCCTCACGCTCATACAACTGCTTTTCTACCTTGCGGGCGGGATGCCGCTGTTTGATGCTCTGTGCAACGCCTTCGCCACCGCAGGCACCGGCGGCTTTGCCATCCGGGCAGACTCCTTTGCCGGCTACAGCGCCTACGCGCAGACGGTCACGACGGTTTTCATGGCGCTGTTCGGCGTCAACTTCTCCATCTACTTTTTCCTGCTGCAAAAAAAGTTTGACCTCGCCTTCAAAAACACCGAGCTTCGCTGGTATGTGGGCATCATTTTTGTCTCCATCGCGCTCATCACGGCGAACATTCTGCCGCTCTACCCCAGCTTCCACGCGGCGGTGCACCATGCGGCGTTCTCCGTTTCGTCGGTCATCACGACGACCGGCTTCTGCACGGAAAACTTTGACCTCTGGCCGGAGTTTTCGCGCGTGATTCTGGCGTTTTTGATGATCGTGGGCGCGTCGGCGGGCTCGACGGGCGGCGGCCTGAAGGTCTCGCGTCTGGTGATCCTGATCCGCGCCGCGCAGGTCGAGGTGCGCCGGCTCATCCATCCGCGCACGGTCAAGGTCATGCGCATTGACGGCAAGCCCATCGGGCAGGACACGGTCCGCGCCGTGAGCGGGTACTTCATTTTGTACGTGCTCATTTGTATGCTCTCGATCCTGCTCGTCTCGCTCGACGGCTTTGACGCCTCCACCACCGTCACCGCCGTCCTCGCGACGTTCAACAACGTCGGCCCCGGCCTCGGCCTTGTCGGCCCGGTCGGAAACTTCGCAATGTTCTCGCCGCTGGCCAAGATCGTCCTGTGCCTGGATATGCTCTTCGGAAGACTTGAGATCTTCCCCATGCTCGTTCTGCTCCTCCCCAGCACGTGGTCGAAGCGGGCCTGAGGCCGCAAAGGCCTGCGCAGCATCTTCATTTCTTTGATCCGCGCCAAAAACTCCCGGAAGCCGTCAGTTTCCGGGAGTTTTCCTTATTTCTGTTTCAGGATCAGTTCCTGATACTGCCGCAGCGCGTAGGCTCTGTTCGGTGCGTCGAGGCACAAAAACGCCGCATTTTCGGGGTCGAAGGTACTCTCGACGCCGCCGTCGGCTGTTTTTTCATAGCTCGCTGCAAACGCGACGGTGATGTGCGCAAAGTCCTTTGTGGCCTCCACGTCCCAGACGCCGGTCTCGACCGGCTGGCCGTATGCGTCCTGCACGCTTCCTTTCCAGCGGCCGTCCTTTCTTTGCAGATAAAGGCGCATATCCTGCGTCAGGCCGGGCACGTCGGAGATATAAAACTCCGCCTGGAACGTATCGGTCAGAAGGACGCTCTGCGTGAGAACGCCCTTGAGCTTCACCGTGCAGGCTTTTTCATAGCTCTCGTCCGAAGCGCTGTAAATGACGGCCTGTCCGTCGTAGGACACGTTCTTCTGCGTCGGCACGAGCAGAAACAGCACGATATTGAGCCCGATGAGCACGCCCGCGATGGTAAGCAGCGTTTTGCTTCGTTTTTTGTCCTTCTCCTGTCCGAGTCTGTCCGGCATAAAAAGCCCTCCTGCGTCTTGATCTCTACGGCTATTATACAGCAAGCCACGTCTTTTGACAAACAGTTCAGAAAAAATTAAGAATTTTTCCCTTGCATCTGCGTCCGTTCCGGCTATAATAGAAGCAAAGAGGTTACAATTTGGTAACAGCATTTGGGAAGCAGTTTTTTGCGGGAGGGATGCCATCGGAAGTTTTTAGGCAGCAGCGCACAATTCGGCAAGCTGATTCGGCGAGAGATTTTTCGTCAAGTCAAGGTTTGAAAAGTGCAGGAATACTTTGTGTATTTCAAACTTTTCAAACCGCAGAATTGGCGGAAAAGATTCGCCGAAGTGCGCAGACGCAATTGCGCGGTGTTGCCTTTACACAAAGCCTTTTACAACCACAACAACCAACCAGAATGCCCGCACGGAAGGCCTTGTTCCATGCGGGCATTTAAACTGTCAAAAAAGCAGGGGCTTTTTTGACAAATGGCCGCGCCTCGACTGCGCGCAGAATTTTGCCCCGGTGGGGCAAAATTCCACACTTGCGAGGCGATCAGAGTTTTTCCGGCTGGCAGAGCCACCGGATAAAACGGATTTCCAATTTATTTCGCCCTGCGGGGCGAAACTCTGCGAGGCCGTTGATTAGTCCCAGAGGTTTTGAGGGTATTTGCCTTCGTTTTTCATGCGCCCGATGGCCAGCTTCACGTTCGGCAGGTCTTCCTTGTACGTCACGCCGTACCACGCCTCCATGCACGGCAGCACGCGCACGCAGGCCGTTTTCGCCTTGAGCTGCTCTCCCACGACGGTCGGCAGGTAAAACTCGCACTTTTCGGGGTTTACCGGCAGATTTTCCTCTAGAAACGCCGGGAACTTCGTCCAGATTTCCTCTAAGATCTGCGGCGTGAAGCCCCAGAAGTTC
>DJQK01000103.1:5146-5319 GCA_002437575.1 Clostridiales bacterium UBA6388
AAGGGTGTCTCCGGAAATGGGCGTGAACGTTACGCCGTCTTCGGTAAAGGCTGCGTCATCCCCGCGCTTGAAAATTTTCGTGCGCTCGGTGATATCGTGCAGAAAGCCGTTTTCCACATGGCACACGCCGCGCGCGACCGAGCCGAATTCCGTCACGGTGTTGCGCAGCTGAT
>DJQK01000150.1:0-680 GCA_002437575.1 Clostridiales bacterium UBA6388
CTGGTCGACGCCATCCACGCCAGCGGCATGAAGTGCATCATCGACGTCGTCTATAACCACACCTCGCCCGACTCCTGGCTGGCCGAAAACCACCCCGAGTGGTTCTACCACAAGCCCGACGGCTCGCTCGGCAATCGCTTCGGCGACTGGTGGGACGTGGCCGATCTGGACTACAGCCACCCTGAGCTCTGGGACTACCAGATCGAAACGCTCAAGACCTGGGCGCGCCTCGTCGACGGCTTCCGCTGCGATGTCGCGCCGCTCGTCCCGCTGGAGTTCTGGAAGCGCGCCCGCGCAGAGGTCGCGGCCGTCCGTCCCGGCTGCTTCTGGCTGTGCGAATCGGTCGAGCGCGGCTTCCATGTCGCCGCCCGCGCGCAGGGCTTTGCAAGCCTGTCCGACGCCGAGCTCTATCAGGCGTTCGACGCCGCCTATGACTACGACGTCTACCCCTATTTCCGCGACTACCTCGAAGGCACCATCACCCTCGCGCAGTACGCCGACCGGCTCGACGCGCAGGAATGGCTCTATCCCGACAACTATGTCAAGCTCCGCTTCCTCGAAAACCATGACCGCGCCCGCGCGGCCCACATCCTCCCGGATGAGACCATGCGCCGCAACTGGACGGCCTTCAACTACTTCCAGCGCGGCCTGACCCTCGTCTACGCCGGGCAGGAGGTCGA
>DJQK01000150.1:774-15524 GCA_002437575.1 Clostridiales bacterium UBA6388
CTCGCCGCGATCAAGCGCGACCCCATCTTC
This sequence comes from Clostridiales bacterium UBA6388, assembly GCA_002437575.1. Lineage (GTDB taxonomy): Bacteria > Bacillota > Clostridia > Oscillospirales > Oscillospiraceae > CAG-170. The sequence continues at coordinate 805 of DJQK01000150.1, forward strand.
GCCGAGGGCAGCTACACCCTCACGGCCCTGCCGCACGACGTGCTGCTGGCCGTCTACGAGCAGAATGGCCGCCGCGTCGCAGGTCTGTTCAGCCTCCGCGGCGCGTCCGCGCTCGTCCGCTTCCCGGCGCCGAACGGCGTCTATCATGACAGCATCACCGGCCGCCCCGTCGAGATCTACGAAAACCAGCTCGCGACCGACGGCCAGCCGCTGATCCTGGAGCTCTGATCCGGATTTCCCGGAACAAAGCGGAAAAAACAACGTCTAAATCCATATCAATGAAATGGAGGACCTTCTGATGAAGAAACTGTATAAAAGCAACAATCGTATGATCTGCGGCGTCTGCGCCGGCGTGGCCGAGTATTTCGGCATCGACCCGACGATCGTCCGCCTGATCTGGGCGGCTCTGGCCCTGAGCGGCACAGGCATTCTCCTGTATATCGTCGCCGCCCTCATCATGCCCGAAAACATGGACGTGATGTAAGCGAGAAAAACAAGCCCCGCCCGCTGCATTTGCAGCGGGCGGGGGATTTCTTTTTTCAGGGCAGCGTCCGGATGCAGTCCTTCAGGATCTGCATGAATTTTTCGCGGTCGAGGTGCAGGAGCACGAGGGCGTTCTGCGCGCCGAATTTTTTGTCGCTCTGCAGGTCGGTGACGGTCTTGCCGAGCGTAACTGCGCCCTGCGTCTCGACGAACACGCCCGCCATCCTGCCTTCGAACAGCTCCGGGTGCGCCAGATACATCACGGGGCAGGAGTCATGCTGCGCCACGCCGGTCAGCCCGACGGTCTGGATCGTCTTCCATGCGCAGGCGAACAGCTCCTTGACGAGCCCGCCGCAGCGGTTGCCGTATCCGGCCATCTCGTCCCAGTCCGCGGGGCGAAGCTCAGCCTGCATCGTTACGTCCAGCCCGCACATGACGAGCGGCACGCCGGATTTGAACACGATCTGCGCCGCGTCCGGGTCGTCGTAGATGTTGAACTCCGCCGCGGGCGTCACGTTGCCGCCGACCGCCGCGCCGCCCATCAGGGCGATGGAGTGCAGAAGTCCGTACAGATCCGGGTACTTGGTCAGCGCAATGGCCACGTTGGTCAGCGGGCCCGTGGCGACGAGCCGCAGCTCGCCCGGCATCCGCTTTGCCGCGGCGTACAGAGCGTCCCATGCGGGTGTCTGCTCCGGGGCGGTATCGGGCAGGGGCAGCTGTACGTCGCCGAGGCCGTTTTCACCGTGGAACGCGCCTGCCACATGCGGCTCACGCACGAGCGGCCGCTCCGCGCCGGGGTAGACGGGGTAGTCTGCTCCCAGCAGATGCACCACGCGCCGCGTGTTCGGGAACGTGTTGCACAGCAGGCTGTTGCCCGCCACGGCGGACAGGCCGATGATCTGCAGCTCCGGCAGCGCATGCGCCAGCATGATGGCGACGGTATCGTCCGTGCCGGTGTCGCAGTCGATCCAGATGGGAATTTGTTTCATTGTCATGCCTTTGCCTCCCCATAGAATCCGATGGCCTCGACCAGCAGATCCGCAAAGCGGCTGCGGTCCACGTCCATCAGCACGTCGGCATTCGGCGCGTGGCCGGAGAAGCCGAGCAGATCGCCCACGGTCGTCCCACGGCAGTATTCGCCGCCGGTCTCGACCTGGACATACATGGGCCGGGTCGTGAAGATCTCCGGATGGATGAGCGCCATGACGGCGCACGGGTCATGCATCGGGGCCCCAGCGTAGCCGATGGAGTGGTGGAATTTGTAGAAGAACTCCAGCCACTGCGCCACGATATCGCTCACCGGATTGCCGAGCGCGCGCACGCGCTCGAAGTCCTCCGGCAGGATCAGCGCCTTTTCCGTCACGTCCAGCCCTGCCATCGTGATGGGGACGCCGGAGGTGAAGACGATCTTCGCCGCTTCCGGGTCGACCAGAATGTTGAATTCCGCAGCCGGCGTCCAGTTGCCGGTGGCGATACCGCCGCCCATGAGGCTGATGCGGGCGATCTTGCCCTTCAGCTTCGGATGCGCCAGCAGCAGCGCCGCGACGTTCGTCTGCGGGCCGGTGGCGACGATGGTGACGGGCTCCTTTGCCTCGCGCAGGACCTTCGCCATCAGCTCCGGTGCGGGAAGAGGCGACGGGGCGAAGGCCGGCTCCGGCAGCGACGGGCCGTCGAGGCCCGATTCACCGTGGACCGAGGGCGCGTTCATCACGTCGTTCAGAAGCGGATGCGGGCAGCCCTTGCCGACCGGTGCGTCCAGCCCGATGAGCGTGCAGACGCGCAGGGCGTTGTAGGTGGTTTTTTCGATCGTCTGATTGCCGCAGCACGAGGTCACGGCGAGAATGTCAAGCTCCCGGCTCGCCCGGGCCAGGACCCACGCGATGGCGTCGTCATGGCCGGGATCGCCGTCGAGGATGACGGGGATCTTTTTCAGTTCGGACATACAAAGCTCCTTACTTGAGCGCTGCGGCGGAATGTAGCTTTTTGGCCCGGCTGCGCCGCACGAGCGAGAAGACAACAAGACCGATGATCGTCACGGCGTAGGGGATGGGAGAGGCGAGGTTCGAATCGAGACCGACAGCCGAGAAGCTGATGCCCAGCGCCTGCGCAAAGCCGAACACGAGCGAAGACAGCATGCCGCCCAAACATTCGCCGCCGCCCATGGCCTGCGCGGCCAGCGCGATAAAGCCGCGGCCCGCGACCATGTCCAGCGACCAGCCGGCCGCGTAGTACATCGACATGAACGCCCCGCCGAAGCCGCACATGAGACCCGAGAAGCCGATGGCGATATACTTGATCTTCAGCACCGACACGCCGACCGAGGAGGCCGCGTTCGGGTTTTCGCCCACCGCGCGGATGTTGAGGCCGAGGCTCGTCTTATAGAGCATCACGCTCGTCAGCGCGCAGCAGCCAAATGCGATCCACGTCAGCAGATTGTGCCCCGAGATGATGCCGCCCAAAAACGGGATCTTGTTGATGAGCGGAAGATCAATGTTCGGGATGAGCAGGTTGGAGTTGATCAGGCCCGTGGACGAGGCCATGGCCGTGCCCTCGGTCAGGTTCGTGATGACCTTGCAGAGGAACAGTGTGCCGCCCGAGCCCATCATATTGATGGCGATGCCGACGAGCGTGATATCCGTCTTCAGCTGGAAGGCGAAGAAGCCCATCATCAGGCTCATCAGCACGCCGATGGCCAGCGCTGCAAGCAGCCCCCAGACCCAGCTGTGCGCGTAATACGACACCAGCGAACCCGTCAGCGCGGAGAACATCATCAGGCCCTCAAGGCCGATGTTGCAGAAGCCCGCCTTTTCGACCACGATGGCCGCCAGCGTCGCAAACAAAATCGGCGCGGAGATGCGGATAATAGAGAAGAAAAACTCCGGCGTCAGCAGCGTTTTCAGAAAATTAAGCATGTTCCGCGTCTCCTTTCTGCGCTTCGAGCGCGGCCTTGGCAGCCAGCTCCTCCTGCGCGGTCTTGACGACCAGCTTCTGGCGGTAGCCGGACAGGAACTGCTCGGCCGCGAAGAACAGGAAGATGACGCCCTGAATAATATCGATCAGCTGCGCCGGGACCTTAGCATACGTCGCCATCAGATCGCAGCCCTTGGAAAGATACGCCATGAAAAATGCCGCCGGGGGCACGAACCACGGATTGTTGCCCGCGAGAATGGCAATGGTGATGCCTGTCCAGCCGTAGCCGGGAAGAGAGCTCCACGAGAAGGTCTTGTACCGGCCGAGCATTTCGATGCCGCCGCCGATACCGGCCAGGAAGCCGCCCAAAACCTGCGACAAAACGACGATCGCGCCGACCTTCATGCCGGAATATTTCGAGAACGCCTGATTGATGCCGATCATGCGGATGGCATAGCCCCAGCGGGTACGGTACATGAAAAGCCCGCAGAACACGACCGCCGCGATGGCCACGATAAAGCCCACGGAGAGCTTCGAGCCGTCGTCCACCAGCTGCGCGATCTTTGCCGTCTCCAGAAATTCGTACGACTGGATCTGGCCCTTCGACTTATCGGCAAGATAGGTGTTGAGGACGAACTTAATTAAGTACATGACGATGTAGTTGAGCATCAAAGAGCACACCATTTCGCTCACGTCGAGCTTGCTCTTGAGAAGCGCCGGTAAAAGCATCATGAGGCCCACTGCAAGGCCGCCGAGCAGAATCGCCACGATCGGGTGAAGCCCCGCGGACATCGGCAAATAAATGGCCGCCATGCCGGTCACGAACGCGCCGAGCATAATGCCGCCTTCGGCTCCCATGTTGAACTGGTTTGCAGAGAACATGACGCAAACAGATAAACCTGTGAAGATGATCGGGATCATCGAGGCCAGAATATCGGTCAGACGCTTCGTTTCAAAGCGCGTGCCGTTTTTGCCCATGCGGAACAGCGGGCCGACGAGCATCTGCTTGAGTGCGTCGCCGGTGGAAGATAACTTCTCTGCCACCGTGTCGCCGTTGGCGCTGATGAAAATGAGCAGCGTCGCGACGAGAAGGGCGATGAGGATGGCCAGAAGCCCGCGCACGATGGAGAACATGAGTTCGCGTTTTTTAGTCATGACAAACCCTCCTAATCTGCTCGGCCGGCTGCTGCTTCAGACCCAGCATATACTCGCCCATCTGATCGTCGGTAAGCGCCTTCGTGTCTTCAAAATAGGCCGCGATATGGCCGCCCTGCATGACGATCAGGCTGTCGGACAGCTCCATGACCTCGTTGAGGTCCGCCGAGACCAGCAGCACCGCAATGCCGGAGCGCGAGAGCTCGACGAGCTTTTTGCGGATGAATTCCGTTGCGCCGACGTCGATGCCGCGCGTGGGCTGGTCGGCGAGAATGAGAACGGGATCGTTGGAAAATTCCCGCGCCACGACGACCTTCTGAATGTTGCCGCCGGAGAGCATTCCGACCTGCTGCCGTCTGGACTTGCACAGGACGGTGTATTCCTGGATCAAACGGTCAGACTCTTCGTGGATGGCCTTCATGTTGAACAGCGGGCCGGTGTTGAAGCGCTTGTCCGCGCAGCGGTCGGAGAGGATGTTCTCTTCGATGCTGGCCGTTGCCGCGATGCCGAAGAGCATCCGGTCTTCCGGAACGAGCGAAACGCCGAGGCCTCTTATCTTGCTCTGCGTGAGACCGAGAATGCTCTTACCCTCGACGGTGACGGTGCCGGCGTTCGGCGTGCTGAAGCCGAAGAGCATATCGACAAGCTCCTTCTGGCCGTTGCCTTCGACGCCCGCGATGCCTAAGATCTCGCCCTTGCGCACATCAAAGGACACCTTGTCGAGCACTTTTTTGTGCCACTCGTTGACATATTCCAGATCGCGCACGCGAAGCACGGTGTCGGTAGGCCGGGCGACGTCCTTCTGCACCTCCAGAATGACGTCGCGGCCGACCATGAGTCTCGAAATGTCCTCCTTCGTCACGTCGCACGTGTTGTAAACGCCCATGGATCTGCCGTTTCGCATGATGGTCAGCCGGTCGGTGATCTCCATGATCTCGTTTAATTTGTGCGAGATGAAGACGATCGTGTAGCCCTGATTTTTCAGGTGAATGAGCTCCTTGAAAAGCTCGGTCGTTTCCTGTGTGGTCAGAACCGCGGTCGGCTCGTCGAGGATCAGGATCTTCGCGCCGCGCACGAGCGCCTTGAGAATTTCGACCTTCTGCTTCATGCCGACGGGGATGTCGACGACCTTTGCCTCTGGCTCGACGTGCAGATTAAACCGCTCTGCGTATTCCTTCGTGATGTCGATGGCCTTCTGGCGGTCGATGAAAAGCCCCTTCTTCGGCACCATGCCGAGCACCATATTCTCCGCGACCGTCAGACTCGGGACCAGCATGAAGTGCTGGTGGACCATTCCGATGCCGTGGGAGATGGCGACGGACGGGGAGGTGAGGTTCAGCTTTTCACCGTTCACCCAAATTTCGCCGCTCGTCGGCTGCTCGAGACCGAAGAGCATTTTCATAAGCGTCGATTTGCCTGCGCCGTTTTCGCCCATCAGCGCGTGGATCTCGCCCTTTCTCAGGCAGAAGTCTACACCCTGGTTGGCGGTGACGCCGTTGGGATACACCTTCGTGATCCCCTTCATCTGGACGACAAATTCTTCGTCCAAACGGCCGGTTTTCTCGTCTGGCATACGCTGCGTTCCTCCTGTTTCCATGTTCTTTGCGCCGGTAAGCGCACTGTTTTCTTGATCGCTGCGGCGCGTCCAAAGCGTTTGGACGTCCCGCAGGAATCAAAACGCGCGGGAAAAACATCACAGGGGAGCTCTTACGAGCTCCCCCGGATAGCTCAAAGGTTTTTGCTTGTCTGCAAAGGCTTACGGACGGACAGCGTCACGAAGCTGGGTAGCCAGCTCCTGGTTGGTCAGCGCGGAGTCAACGACGACCTCGCCGTTCAGGATGGCGTTCTGTGCAGCCTCGACAGCAGCCTTCGTCTCAGCGGAGGCGAGCTTGTCGTAGTTCTTATCGGTCACGATGCCGACGCCGCCTTCCGCGATGCCGAGCTCAACGACCTGGCCCCAATAGGTGCGGCCTGCATCCCACTCGTCGAAGAGCCAGACGAGGGAGTTGCCGATGTTCTTCAGACCCGAGGTCAGCGTGATGGCGGCCAGATCCGGGGAGAACGTGAGCTCCTGGTCGGAGTCGACGCCGATGAACCAGGCCTTGCCGGTTTCAAGAGCGGCTTCCGCTGCGCCGTTGCCGGCGTTACCGGCGACGCCCCAGATGATGTCGCACTTGTTGTCGTCGATCATCGACAGGGCGTATTCCTTGGCGATGGCGGTGTCCACATAGTCGTTGGTGTAGCGGGTATCGACCTTGATGTCGGGGTTGACGGACTGTGCGCCCTCGATGAAGCCGATCAGGAAGTCGTTGATGACGGGGGAGTCCACGCCGCCGACGAAGCCGACGACTGCGTCCTCGTTGATGTTGGCCACGTTGGTGTCAACGGTCATGCAGGCCGCGAAGACGCCGATGAGGTAGCCCATGTCGTTCTGCCGGTAGGAAAGGTTGACAACGTTCTGGTTCTCACCGACATAGGTGGTATCGTCAAAGATGGCGTACAGCTGGTCGGGATACTGGGTGGCGACTTCCTTCAGGTAGTCGGGCATCTGATAGGTGCCGCAGATGATCAGGTCGTAGCCGCCGTCTTCGGAGACGTCGTACAGGGTGGACAGCCACGTGGGCTGGTCTTCATCGGTGCCGCCCATTTCGATGGTGACATATTCGATGCGGCCGGCTTCCTTCAGCTGCGCGAGGCCTGCTTCGGCGGAGTCAAAGAAGGACTTGTCGCCGAGGTTGCCGTTGACGAGGTAAGCGACATTGTAGACCTTGCCTTCTTCGGCGGGCTCGGCAGTCTGCTCTTCCTCTGCGGCGGGTTCAGCGGTCTCTTCGGTGGTTTCGGTGGTGGCGGTCTCTTCGGTCTTGGTCTCTTCGGTGGTCGTGGTCTCGGTGCTGGATGCACAGGCAGCCAGAGAAAGGACCATCACAAGAGCCAGCAGAAGCGCAAGGATCTTTTTCATTTGGGTTCCTCCATTATGTAGTTTTCGATAAAATCGGTATCCGAAGATACACGTTTATTGTACATACATTCTACCCCGCTGTCAACACCGTGCAAACGAAAAAAGAGCCCCCCAAAAAAATTTTCAGGAGCAAAAGCCTTGACGAAGCCTGCCGTCCGCCGCTACAATGAAAAAAAGAAGAAAAAGGAGCGACCTGTATGGATCTTTCCAAGCTTCCCATGATCGAGCTGCACCTGCATCTGGACGGCGCGATCCCGCCCGAGACGATGTGGGACTTAGCCAAAGAAAAGGGCATTGCGCTGAGCGCGGAAACGCTGGACGGATTTCGGGCGTGGCTGGTGGAAACGTCGGACTGCGCGGATGTGAACACGTATCTGGCCCGGTTCGAGCTTCCCTTGCAGCTCATGCAGGAGCCGGAGGATATCGTCCGTGTGACGCACGATGTATTACAAGCGCTGGCCCGGCAGGGGCATCTTTACGACGAGATCCGCTTCGCCCCGCAGCTGCACAAAAGAAACGGCCTTTCGCAGAAGCAGGCCGTCGAGGCGGTGCTGGAAGGACGCCGGCAGGCCTTGGAGGAAAACCCCGGCTACGGCGCGGGGATACTTCTCTGCGCGATGTGCATCGGCCCCGAGACGGTCAATATGGAAGAAAACCTGGAAACCGTGCGCCTTGCAAAGGAATCTCTGGGCCGCGGCGTTGTGGGCGCGGATCTTGCCGGTGCGGAGGGCATTGTGCCGCTCTCCAATTTCCGGCCGGTTTTTGCGCTTGCAAACGAGCTCGGCGTTCCGGCGACGTGCCACGCGGGAGACTCGCAGGGGCCTGATACGGTGCGCGACGCAATGTCCTTCGGCGTGAGGCGCATTGGCCACGGGCATCATATTGCGGGCGACCCCGCGCTTGTGCAGGAGGCGATCGAACGCGGCGTGACGCTGGAAATTTGCCCGACGAGCAACATCCAGTGCCACACGCAGCCATCCTACGCCGAACACCCGGCCAAAAAGCTTTTGGATGAGGGCGTGCGCCTTACCATCAGCACCGACAACATGACGCTGGCCGCCGTGAATTTACAAGATGAGTACCGGCGCTGCCTTCAGGACATGGGCTTTACCGAAGAGGACCTCAAAAAGACGATTTTATACGCCGCCGAGGCCGTCTTCCTGTCCGAAAACGAAAAAGCTGCGCTGATAGAGCGCGTGAAGGCGCGTCTTTCGTAACGGAAAACGAAAAGCATCCGGAAACCCGGATGCTTTTTTGCACTATTTCAGGCCCATGATGTAAACGACGACCGCCATGATCGTCAGAGCCGTCCAGCTCAGATAGCGGCTCAGCATTTCCCACTCCGACGGCTCGGCATTTTCAACGTCGCGGATCTGGAACGACAGATTCCAGCGGAACAGCTCGTCCGCGTACAAGATGGAAAATGCGGTGACGATGCTCACCACGACCGCGCCGAACCAGACAAGCCAGTCTCCCTTGTGCGTCAGCTCCGGTGCAAGCGCGATGCGCAGAATATCTGCTGCGTCCGGCTTCACAGGGTCGACGGCGTTTCCGTCCGCGTCCTTCCAGACGCCGTCGTCCGTGACAAAATAGACCCCCGAGCTATCATCCGGGCTATCTTCTGCGGGGAAAAGCTGCGTAACATCCCCGGACGGCCAGAAGCCGCCGCGAAACAGAAGCGTTTCGCCGTCGTAGAGTTCCACGCCGATCATGTCAGAGGGGCAGAACGTAATATCTGCAAGCGCCGACGGGTCTTCTACGATCGTGTAGGGGCCGTAGACTGTATCGCCGCAGCGGAAGGTCACGGCTGTTTTGTCGCCGGACACGGTAAATTCGGCGGGCTTTCCCTCAAGCTTCCCCGAGTAGATGGTCGCGCCATTTTCTTCCGCCGGGACAAAAATTTCGTCCTGATACAAAACGCCGACGCGCGAGATGCTCGCGTGGTAGATGACGGCAAACACCGCCATCAGCACGAGCAGCAACAGCAAAATGCCTTTCTGATACCAATTGAGGTCCTTGATTTTCTGCTTCATGCTGCCTCCTTTCCAAACGGAAACGGCGGTTTTACGGATTGGGATGCTCGTCCAGATACTTGCCCAGAATGTCGGCAGCGCATTTGCAGAGTTCTCCGCAGGGGCGCTTTTTGTAATAGCTGTCGGTCCGCGCCTCGGGCGGCTTGGGCTTGAAGTTTTCGTCCAGCCCCAGAAGCTCGCGGCAGATGATCGAGCCGTTTTCCTGCTTGAATTCGTCTGCCAGGGCGCGGATGAGCTCATACTGCGCGGCCTTGCCCGCTTTGTCCCTGGGGTCACTGTATCCATAGCGAAGGCCGAGGGCGAGGTACATGCCGCTCAGCGTGCCGCAGACCTGCCGCATCCCGCCGATGCCGCCGCCAAAGGACGAGGCCAGCTTCGCCTTCGTCTCCGTGTCTAACTCTGAATCCTCCGTACAGGCCAGAAACACTGCCTGTGCGCAGTTGTAGCCGCTTTCAAACAATTCCTTTGCGCGTGCGCCGTAGTCCATTGCGTTTTCTCCTTTTCGTTTGTATTCTCCAAGTCTACTTTACCATAGTTTTGGCCTCTGTTCAAGAGCCCTGCGGTGTGATAAAATGAGGCCATAACGCAAAAAGGAGACCGCCATGCGCTTTTCCCGCTGCTATCTGGAAATTACGAACCGCTGCAACCTGTCGTGCAGCTTCTGCCCGAAAACGAGCCGCGCGCCCCGAACGCTGACAAAAGAAGAATTTCGGGAGCTTGCCGGAAAGCTTCGGCCGTATACGGACTATTTGTACCTGCACGTCATGGGCGAGCCGCTGCTGCATCCGGACTTGCCGGCGATTTTTGAGATCGCAGGGGAGCTCGGCTTTCGCGTCGTGCTCACGACGAACGGAACGCTGCTTCCCGCACGAAAAGAGGCGCTTCTCGCTGCGCCTGCGCTTTATAAGGTGAATATCAGCCTGCACTCGTTTGAGGCGAACGAAGCGGGCTCGTTCGACGCGTACCTCGACGGCTGCTTTTCCTTTGCACAGGCGGCGAGCGGGGAGGGCAAGCTCGTCGATCTTCGCCTCTGGAATCTCGACGGCGAGACGACGAAGGGCGAGAACGCGAAAAACGCGGACATTCTGCGGCGATTGGAGCAATATTTTCCGCAGCCGTGGACGAAAAACACGTGGGGCTGGCGGCTTTGCAGCCGCGCGTTCATCCACTACGCCGAAAAATTCGACTGGCCCGACCTGTCCGCAGACGAAGCGTCGGAAGCCGGCACGTGCCGGGCGCTCAAGGACCAGATCGCGGTCTTGTCCGACGGAACCGTTGTGCCGTGCTGTTTGGACCACGAGGGCGATATTGCGCTCGGAAACCTCTTTGCGCAGGACTTGCCGGACATTCTGGCGGATAACGCCGCAACAACGCTTCTTTCCGGCTTTCAGACCAGAAAGCTCGAACATCCCCTCTGCCGCCGCTGCGGCTACGCAAGACGGTTTGGCCGATTTTGAACGGTTTTTAAGAATTCTTCATGGTTCGTTTACAGACTGTTCACCAACAAAACCCAAGAAAAAAGTATCCTATAGTCACAGGGAAGCTGGGGAGCGGGAAAACCTGCAAACAGCCGACAGCGACTCTGTTTCTTCATAAATGCTTTCACCAAATCTCCTCTCTTTCACAAAAAATGCGCGGACGCTCAAGCGTCCGCGTATTTTTTCGCCTCTCACAGCGCCGCCTTCACGAAGGCAAACACCTCGCGCAGCAGATAATTGACCCTTAAAATTTCCGGCCACGTCGGACTGGCAAGCCCATAGGCCTCCATGCCCAGCTTCCGCGCCAGAAATTTAGCCCGGCAGAGGTGAAAATCGCTCGTGATGATCAGAACCTTGCTCGTATCGATGCCGAGCGGCTCGACAAGCGCTCTGGAAAACGCTAAATTTTCCCGCGTGTCCGACGCTTTTTCCTCAAGCAGGATGCGGCTTTCATCAATGCCGCGGCCGATCAGATACTTTGCCATCACGGAAGCTTCGGTGTACTGCTCGTCCGGGCCCTGCCCGCCGGAGACGACGGCTTCGGCCCTCGGGTGCTCGGTCAGATACGTATAGGCCAGATCCAGCCGCTTTTTGAGCGTCAGCGACGGCTGGTCTCCCTGCACCTGTGCGCCCAGAACCACGACAAATTCCGGTGCGCTTCCGTCCGTGAATGTGTCCGACCGGCCATCGCGGTCAATATAGAGCATTGCGCCGAACACCGTCAGCATACAAAAGGCGGTAAGCGTCAGTAAGATCACGCGCCACGTCCTCTCCTTCTTTTTCCCGCGCACGAGCCGCAGCAGCAGACACACCGCGCTGAGGCCCAGAAAGCAGATGCCGGTCATCGCGATGTGAAATGGGATCGCGATGCACAAGACGCCGAGAACTGCGAAAAACCCGGCAAGCACGAAAAGCATCATACGCCGTCCTCCAACTGAAGGCTCAAGCTCTCCCACTCGTCCATCATGCCGGAAAGCTTCGTTTCCTCTTCCTGCTTTTCCTCCATGAGTTTTGCGAGCGCCTGATAGTCGGAGCTGGCCGCCGCGATCTTTTCGTCAAATTCCGCGATCAGCGTCTCCTGCTTTTCAATGTCCCGCTCGAGCGCTTTGATCTTCTTTTCGATCGCCTTGCTGCCGCCGGTGCTTTTGGGCTTTTCCTTTTTCTCGCGCTTTTCCTTTGCGGCGGGCACGGCCTGCATCGCCTCAAAGGCCTTGATCGAGCGGTATTTTTCGTACCCGCAGGGGTAATCGCGAATGGTCTGGTTCTCAAGCTCCCAGATGCGCGTGGCGAATTTGTCCACAAAATAGCGGTCGTGCGAGACGAACAGCAGCGCCCCTTCGTATTCCTCCAGCGCGTCTTCGACCCATTCGCGCGAGGCCAGATCCAGATGGTTCGTCGGCTCGTCGAGGATCAAAAGGTTGATCTTCTCGTCCATCAGCATACAAAGCCGCAGCCGCGACTGCTCGCCGCCGGAAAGAGACCCCACCGTCTTAAAAACGTCCTCGCCCTCAAATAAATAGGCGCCCAGCCGGTCGCGCGCAGTCTGCACGGTGCAGTTTTTTTCATAGAGCATCGTATCGAGTAACGTCCGCTCGGGGTGCGCGAAGTGGATGATCTGCGGCAGATACGCCCACTTGACCGTGGGGCCGAATTTGATCTTGCCTGCGCCGGCCTCCTCGCCGAGCAGGACCTTCAAAAACGTCGTTTTGCCGGTGCCGTTGTCGCCCAGAAGCGCGATGCGCTCGCCGCCTGTGACCTGCAAGTCGACGTCGTGGAACAGCGTCCGGCCGTCAAACGCTTTTCCGAGACCCTTGACAGACAGCACTTCGTCTCCAAAAAAGTCCCGCTCTGCAAAACGCGCGCGCATGGTCTTTTCCGTCTTCGGCTTTTCGGTTTTTTCGATACGCTCCATGCGGTGCTGGATGGACATGGCGCGGCGATAGAGCGTGCGGTTGTTGATGCCCCAACCCTTCATGCGCTCAAGCGTGAAGCCGAGCTGTCCGAGCTTGGCCTGTTCTTTTTCATACTGCTTGAGCTGCAATTCAAAACGCGCCTGCTTTTCCTGCACGTAAAACGAGTAGTTGCCGGAATAAAACTCGGCCTTGCCGTTGGAAATTTCGATGATGCGGCTGACCACGCGGTCTAAAAAATACCGGTCGTGCGAGATCGTCAGCACCGTGCCCTTGAAGCGCGAGATATATTCCTCCAGCCACTCCACCGCGTGCATATCGAGATGGTTCGTCGGCTCGTCGAGAAGCAGGATATCCGTTTTTTCCAGAAGCAGCCGCGCAAGGTTCACCCGCGTTTTTTCTCCGCCGGACAAAGACGAAAACAGCTGCTCGCGCTGGGCAGGCGTGATCATCAGGCCGTTGCAGATCTTGTCGGTCTCGGTGTCGATTTCATACCCGCCGCCCGCTTCAAAGCGGCTCGTGAGCGCGTCATACTCCGATAATAGTTCCTTCGGCGTGTGCTCGGTCATCGATTTTTCGAGCTCGCGCATCCGAGCGCGTATTTTATCGAGGCCGGAAAAGGCCGCGCGGAGCACGTCGTTTACCGTAAACTGCGCCGGATAGACCGGGATCTGCGAAATGAGGCCGACCTTTTTTCCCTGCGCGAAGGCAATTTCGCCGGAATTATAGTCCATTTCGCCGGTTAAGATTTTGAACAGCGTCGTCTTGCCCGCGCCGTTCTTGCCGAGCAGACCCACGCGTTCGCCCGACTGCACGTCAAAGCTGATGCCGTCGAGTAAATTTTCGTCCTCGTCAAAGCTCTTGACGAGGTCTTTTACTGAAATGTCGATCATGTTTCTTCCCCAAAGAGCGAGAGAAATTCCTCCCGCGTATATAGTAAATTGAGCGCCGACAGCAGCGCGTTTGCGCTCATGTGCGCCGGAAAGCGCAGCTGCTTCAAAAACGCCTCGCGTTTATTTGCGCTGTCCGTTTTTCCGGATAGTCCGGCGGCGTACAGGTCGAACTTTGTGATGGGCGGCCCCTTTTTTTCTGCCGCCGCGCCGTCTACCTCCGCGCCTGCATTTTGAAGCGCTTCCAAAAGAATTTCCTTCGTCATGCCCTCCACGCCGAGAAGTCCCTCTTTTCCGGGCGCGCGCTTGCGCTTTTCCTTGCCGGGGATGTCGGGGATGTAGGCGTGCAGCACCCCTTCTTTGGGAAGCGCGCCCTTGAGAAAATTGCGGATGACGAAGCCCGCGCCGTCGGAGTCGGTAAAGATGATGAGCCCTGTCGTTTTAGCCGCCCTGCGCAGAAGGGTCAAAAGCGCCTTGTCGTGCATCACGCCGAAGCCGCGCGTCTGAAAGATCGTCGTGTCGACGAGCTGCGAGAGCGTGTTCTGGTCGTACTTTCCCTCGACGACGATGGCCTGCTTGATCTTAACCACGCCGCGCCTCCTGACTGAGACGAACCACGAGCACTTCCAAAATGCGCTCGGGGTCGTCCCGGCTGGTTTTTAAGTCCCGGTCCGCCTGATAGCAGAGCTCTACCGCGGTCTGGCAGAAGGCTTCCGAGACGCTGCGGGCGCTGGTAAAGGTCCTGCCTGCGGCGTAGCTGCTTTTCAGCCCCGTCAGCTCCATCAGCGCCTGCTGGCCCTTGCCGCAGGATGCGAGCGTTTTGGCGTAAAAGAGCCTTCGAAGCTGCGAGCCGATCGCGCCTAAAATCGCGATGGGCTCTGTCTGCATGGCGTAGAGCTCCT
>DJQK01000150.1:15536-23392 GCA_002437575.1 Clostridiales bacterium UBA6388
AAGCTTCGTCAAAGCCAGCTGGAAATTTCCCGCCGTGACGGCGTCTGAAATATCGAAGGTCTGTGCGCTCAGCACCGGCGTTACGACCGCGTCAATGTCCGAGCGCTGGATCTCCTGCCCGGAGCAGTACGCGCTGACCTTTTTAATTTCGCCCGAAAGCTGCGTCATGCCGCCGCCGGTCAGGAAAATGAGGTAGGTGATGAGCTTGTCGGAAATGGTCTTTCCCTCGGCGCGAAAATGCCGTGCGATCCACACGCCGAGCTCCCGCTCCGACGGCTTCTGGAAGGAAACCACCTGCGCGTGCTTTTTGAGCGTGTCTGAGAGCTTCCGCAGCTGTCCGTTGGGCCTGTACTCCACCGTGTCGTAGACGAACACGAGGCAGACATAGTCCGGAAGATCTTCAAAAATTTCGCGGTACTGCTCGCGCGCGTGCTCGGGAAGCTTAAAAAGGTCGACATCGTCCACCCGCACGAGCGTCCGCTCGGCCATCATCGGCATGGCCTCCACCGCGTCCAAAAGCGCCTGCGGGGTCAGATTCGACGCGTCGAAGCGGTGGACGTTGAATTCCGCCGCCGGGCCATCGGAGAACTTTTTCGTCAGCTGCGAAAGATAGTGCTCACGCAGAAACGCCTCATCGCCGCAGAAAATGTAAAACCGCCCGAGCGCGTCGTTTTTTAAGTCCTGCTTGAATTTTTGTAAGGAATCGGCGCTATCGGCCGTCTGTTTCTTTGCCATAGGTCCCTCCCCGGATGACGATCAATCCCATCGTATCCGTCCGGTAAATGTCCGCGCCTGCGGCCTCGATGCGAGAAAGCGTCTCGCGCGACGGATGGCCGTAGGAATTGTCCTGCCCGACGGAAATGACGACGGTGGACGCGCCGGTCTTCTTTAAGAGCGCTTCGCTCGTGGACGTTTCCGCGCCGTGATGCCCCGCGACGAGAAGCTCGATATCCCGCAGCTCGTGCGTGGACAAAAGGCGGTACTCTGCCAGCGTGCTCAGATCGCCCGTTACTAGAATATCATATTTTCCCTGCGATGCCAAGACGCAAAGACCGCCGTCGTTGCCGCTCTGGATGGACAGCGGCGCGAGGATCGAAAGATTTCCGTCCGGCATGGAAAATTCGAGGTCTTCTTCCACGTAGAAAACCTGTGTGCCGGTCTTTTGTGCCTGCAAAAGAATTTCGTCCAGCAGCGCGTTTTCCTCCGTCCTTGCGCCGGCGGGCAGGTAAATGGCACTGACCCTGACGCGCGATAAAAGCTGCGCTGCGCCGTTGCAGTGGTCGGCGTCCAGATGGGTAAGCACCAGCCGGTCGATCGAAAACACGCCGTTTGCCGTGACGTACCGCGCGGCGAGCTCACCGCTTTCGTCCGCCTTTCCGCCGCAGTCAATAACGCTCGTCTGACCGCCCTGCGTATAAACAAGGCACTGTCCCTGCCCCACATCCAGCGCCGTGAAGGAAAAGGCGGGGCTGCGATAGTCCAGCGCGGAAAGGCTCATGCACAAAGCATACGTCCCCAGAATGGCCGCGAGGGCCGCAAGCGCTTTGATCTTCTTCGGCTTTAAGCAGACAAGCCACAAGGCCGCATAGAAAAACACCGCGAACACGCAAGCGTACCGGTTTTCCAGCGAAACCGCGCCGTAGGGAAGACGCGAAATTTCCCGCACCGCCCATAAAACAAACCGCACCGGGAAGCTCAGCACCCACGCCGGCCCCATCATCAGCCCTGGCGCGATCACCGCCAGCGCCGCAATGGGAAGGCCGATGGAAAACACCAGGCTCACGAGCCATAATAGCAGCGCGTTCGTCAGAAAGCCCGAGAGGCTGAAAAGCCGGAAATAGTATGCGCAGATCGGAAGGGAAAACGCGCTTGCGGCAATGGAGCAGCAAAACGCCGTCACGCCGCGCTCCAATGCCCGCGAGAGCTTCGGGCGGTTGTCCTTGAGATGGCAGAACGCGTTCGATTCCACGATCGCCCGGAAAAGGGGACCGGAAAACAGCAAAATGCCGCCCGTGGACGAAAACGAGAGAAGAAGCCCCACATTTCGAAGCGACCACGGATTTTGCGCCAGCAGCAGCGTCAGGGCCGCCGCAAAGGCCGTCGGCGTGTCCGTTTCGCGGTTTGCAAGCGGGGCCAGAAGCAAAACCGTCTGCATCACGCCCGCCCGCACGGAAGACGCGTTCGCGCCGGTGAGCAGGACGAAAAACCAGACAAGCGGAAGTCCCAGCGCCGCCGCCAGCTTCCGTCTTCCCGCAAAAAGGAGCATGACGAGCCCGGATAGCAAGCTCACGTGCATTCCCGACACGGCCACGACATGGTAAATGCCCGCAAGCGACAGCTCGTTTCGCGTCCGGTAGGAAAGATCGTGCTTATCGCCGGTCAGAAGCGCGGTCAGAAAGCCGGAGGCGTCCGCGGGGAAAACCTGCCCGATCGCTTCTTTGAGCCGCCTGGCCGCGTACTCGGGAAAATAGCGAAGCAACGCCTTGCCCGGCGTGATCTTGAGCGCTTCTTTGCAGGAGACTGCCATCCACACGCCGCGCGAGGCGTAATATTCATCGCGCCCGAGATCGTCGGGAGTGGCCGCGCGGACCTTGGCAAGGCAGGAAATTTCGTCTCCGGGCCTTATTTCCGCGTCGTCCGGATAATACAGGACTGCGGGCGCGGAAATGCCGCCCTCTTTTACGCGCACGAGAACGGCGTGACCATAGCGCGTGGCCGTGGGGTAGGCTTCGGCGGTCGCGGTGATCGGGCGCTGGCCTTCGCGGCAGAGGCTCTGCATGGGCGAGATCCAGATCGTCTTGTAGCCCGCGCACCACAAAAGCGCGAAGCAAAGCCCCAGAACGACAGGCCGGAGCTTTTGATCTGCGTGCGAGCGCAGCAGAAAGAACGCCAACGCGAGACCGCCGCTTACGATCAGCGCATAGAAAACCGGCAGCCCCAGCACGCACGCCGCGCAGCCAACGCAGAAGCCGCACGCGAACCTTGCAAGCGTTCTCATGCCCATTCTCCGCGCAAAAAAGGAAGGTTTTCAAAAAACATATGTATCACCGGTTTCCATGATACCACAGTTTTCGCATTTTATCAGCAAAAAGATCACAGAAAACGGAAAAAGCCGCCGCCCGAACTTCGGGCGGCGGCTCGTGTGTCAAAGCTTACTCGGCCTTGGTCTCGCCGTCTGCGACCTCGATCTTGATCGCGGGCGTCTCGGCGGGCGTTTTCTCGGCGGGCGCCTGGCAGCAGCAGGGGGTCTCGGTGCAGGTGCAGGCTTCTTCGGCCGGCGCTTCCTTGGCGGGCGCTTCGGCCGTTGGCTGTGCGTCTGCAAAGTCCTTGTCGCACGCGGCGGGCGCTTTTGCGGGCGCTTCATCGGCAGCCTTCACATCGTCGATGTAGTCCTTGAGCTCGGCAATGAGCTTCTTGGACTCGTCGATCTTCTTGCACCAAGGCAGATATTCGGCGCTGTCCATCTCTTCGCCCACGGCATAGTCGCGGTAGTAGAGCTTGCCAAGCTGGGCCTCGGCCTTGCGGATCTTATCCTCCTCGGCATAGATCGAGACGTTGGCCTTTGCAATGGCGGCGAGGACCTTGGCCTTCTGGGTCGCGGTCTGGGCTGCGCCCATGGCAAAATTCTTGACGCTTTCAAAATTTTCAGACAGATTCATAGTAATAGCTCCTTCCAGGGTTGTTTCGTTCTATCATGGATTATAGCACACTTTTCGGGGCGTGTGGCTTTTTTGCGCAATTTTTTCAAAAAGTTCACATTTCGTCCGGCTTTTCCGCCGCGGCCTGCTGCGCCTTTCTGCGATTGACGAAGAGGTCTTCCGGCTGCGGCTTTTTCTTCACGAGCACATAGCAGATGATGGCCGTGCAGACGGCGAACGAGACGATCGCCACGAGCTGGCTGACGCGGATGCCGGTGGAGAACAGATACAGGCTGTCGGTGCGAAGACCTTCGATCCACGCTCTTCCCAGACCGTACCACGCGCCGTAGAGAAGAAAGACCTCGCCGTCAAATTTCCGCTTTTTGCAGTAGA
Organism: Clostridiales bacterium UBA6388; assembly: GCA_002437575.1. Classification (GTDB taxonomy): domain Bacteria; phylum Bacillota; class Clostridia; order Oscillospirales; family Oscillospiraceae; genus CAG-170. The sequence continues at coordinate 19,568 of DJQK01000150.1, forward strand.
AATGCAGCGCGATAAAGCCCGCAAGGTTCCAGACGGATTCATACAAAAACGTCGGATGGTAGTACGTCACGTTCCCGAACAGGTCGGTCAGGCCCATTTTGAAAAACGAATCGGTCACGCCGCCGTGCGCCTCGCGGTTCATGAAATTGCCCCACCGGCCCATGATCTGGCCGATGAGAACGCCCATCGCCGCATCATCCAGCATCACGAGCGTCGGAATTTTTTTGACCTTGCTCAAGATCAGGATCGTGATCGCGCCGCCGATGATGCCGCCGTAAATGGCAAGGCCGCCCTCCCAGATGTAGAGCATCGAAACCGGGTCATCGCGGTACAGCTCCCAGTAGAACAGGCAGTAGTAAAGCCTTGCGCAGACAACGCCGATGGGCACGACCCACAAGATCATGTCCAGCACATCGTCCTGCGTGAGCCCGAACGTTTTGGCCCGGTACAGCATATAAAGCGCCGCCAGCAGAAAGCCCGTGGCGATGATGATGCCGTACCAGTAGATTTCCTTCCCGAACAGCGTGAACGCCACAGGGTCCGGGTCGAGCGTGATCCCCAGATTCGGGAACGTGATCGGCGACAGCAGAAACATATTGCTCACTCCTTTACTACGTCAAAACCTCGTAGAGTTTCGCGTCCGCAGACGCGAAATAAAATAGAAATCCATTGTATCCGGCGGCTCCGCTGACCGGAACAATACCTCTCGCCTCGCAAGTGTGGAATTTTGCCCCATCGGGGCAAAATGATACCGCAGTCGAGGCGCATCCCTTTGGCAAATAAGCCCCTGCTTATTTGCCAAGCGCCTTTGGCGCAATGACCGAAACGAACGCCCTGTCTTCTTGGACGTTCTCGCGGATAAATTGTTCCACGTCCTCCGCCGTCACGGAGGAAACCGCGTCCGGATAGTCCAGATATTCCGCACCGTCAAAATAATATGCGCACATCCGGTAGCACGTGCCCTCAAAGCCATCCAGATCGCGAAGCCGGCGCCCCAGCGCGGACTTTTTGAGCCGGGCCAGAAGCGCCCGGTCAACACCGGCTTTGCTGATGCGCTTCGCCTCCTGCAAAACCTCCTGCAGGATCCTGTCGACGTCCTCGCTGTCTCCGGTGAGCGCCAAAAGCGCCATGCCCTTCATGCGCTCGTAGCCGACGGAAAAATCGGCGTCTATGACGTTCTCGTCATAGAGCTTCTGGTAAAGCGGCGACGATTCTCCGATCAGGATCTCGCCCGCGAGGTCCCCGATGAACTCTGTGCGCATCGCGTCCATGCCGCGCCCCGCGTCCGGGCAGCGAAAGCCGATGGCAAAGGCGGGCATGGAAATTTCCATCTGCTTTTCGACCCTGCGCGTTTTGGCATCTTCCGGCTCGGGCGCACCGTAGCACCGTTCCACGCGCGGCTTTTTCCCCTCCGGCGTCTGGCGCTTTGCCTGCTCGATGACGGAGCTTGCGTCGACGTCTCCGATGACGCAGAGCATGAGGTTCGACGGATCGTAGAACGTGTCGTGGCAGAGCGTCAGAGTCTCAGCGGTGATGGCCTGGATGCTCTCGACCGTACCGGCGATGGAATTGCGCGCGGGATGGTTCTGATACATGATGCGAAACAGGTTTTCCATTACGGCAGAGTCCGCGCTGTCGTCGTACATCCGAATTTCCTGTGCAATGATGCCGCGCTCTTTCTCGACGCTCTCCTGCGTAAAATACCCCGTCGTGACCATGCGAAGAAGAATTTCGAGGTTTTCTTCCAGATGCTCCGTGCATTCGACGTAGTAGGCCGTCATGGTGTAGCTCGTGAAGGCGTTGTTCGCGCCCGCGTATTTGGAAAATTCCTGCATGGCGTTTCCTTCGGGGAGATCGAACATCTTGTGCTCGAGATAGTGCGCCACGCCCTGCGGCGTCGTGTATTTTTTGCCGTCGAGCACAAATTCTGCATCGATCGAGCCGTAGTCCGCCGCGATAAACGCGTACCGCTTGGCAAAGCCGGGCTTTTCAATGACGCGGACGAGAAGGCCGTTTGAAAGCCTTTCTTCAAAATAATGCTCTCCCAGCTGCGAAAAATCTTTCCGGATCACGCCGTCACCCCCTTGAGCGCGTAAATGGTATCGAGCCGCAGCGTTTTTGCCGCGTCGGCCGCTTCCTGCTTGGTCACGTGTGCGATCTTTTCAGCCAGGTCCTGCATCGTACCGGTCTGGTCAAGTAAGATCTGGCCCATATAATAGTCGTCCAGCCGGCCGGGGCTGTCCATCGCGATCTTAAGATCGGAGACGAGATAGCCGCGCGCGGCCTCCAGCTCTTCTTCCGTGATATCGCCGGTTTTGCAGGCGTCCAGTTGGCGGAGGATTTCTGTTTTCGCGGTCTCGAGCTTCGAAAATTCCACGCCCGAGGCGACCGTCAGCACGCCCTTGAACTTTTCATACGACGCGCTGGCGTAATAGCAAAGAGACATCTGCTCGCGCACGTTCAAAAAGAGCTTGCTCGTTGCGCCGCCGCCGAAGACCGTCGCCGCCAGCACGAGAGCCGGGTAGCGCGCATCGTTTGCCGTGATGTCGGTAAAAAAGCCGAGGCTGAGCTTTCCCTGCGTCACGTCCAGCGTTTCGCTTCTTTCCTGCACGGGCCGCGGCGCGGGGTTGGGCGTCGTGCCGACCGGGGTGAATTCTTTTGCCCGCGGCAGGCGCGAGAGCGTCTTGCGAAGTACGGCCGCGACCTTCTCGGGAGCGAGGCTTCCCATGTAGAATAGCTCCACGCGGCTCGTTGCCAGAAGCGCCTGGTAGTGCGCATAGAGGCTTTTTGCCGTGAGATGTTCTAAGTCCTCGATCTCTCCGATGCGCGGGATGCCGAAGCTCTGGCCCTGGCACATGGCGCGGATGAGCTGGGCGTTTGCGTAGCTCCGCTTGTCGTTGATGCGCGAGAGCATGGCGTTGCGAAGATTCTGCTTCTCGCTTTCAAAGACCGCCTCCGGAAACGCGCCGTTTTCCAGCCGCGGGGCAAACAGCAGCTCCGCCAGAAATTCCATCACGGGCGCAAAGACAGGTTCTTCCACGTATTCGTCCTGCACATAGTCGCAGTAAAACCCCGTCAGCTGCACCTCGCCCTTTTTGCGAATGAGCGTGCCGACGCTCGCGCCGTAGAGTTCGTCGAGCCTTGCGGAAATGGAGGCGATGTCGGGGTGGTCTTCGCTGCCGCGCAGAAGTATGCTCGGAAGCAGCGCGTTGGCCGCGGCCTCTTCTTTGCACATCGGCCGCAGGAAATTGAGGCTGAAGCAGCCGGTTTTGAATTTGTCGGACTGCACCGCCGTAAGATATACGCCGGGCAGAATTTCGGTTCGATGGTCCATAGTATCATCCTTGTTTTGTGCATTGATGTTTTTTACGCGCTCCATCATACCATACAACGCCGGAAAAGTAAAATATCTCTTGTTATTCCGGCGCATTTATCGTATTATGTATCATAAGTATTTTTATCCTTTTCAAGGAGGCGTATCATGCAGTGGATTGAAGTTTGCATCAAGACCACCTCGCAGGCGATCGAGCTCGTCGGCGAGCGGCTGACGATGCTCGGCTTCGACAGCTTTATTATGGACGATCAGGACGAGTTCCATGAGTTTCTGGAAAACAACAAGCAGTACTGGGACTATGTCGACGAGGGTCTGGAAAAGAAGATGCAGGGCCTGAGCCAGATCCGGCTCTATATTGAAGACAGCCCCGCCGCGCCCGAGACCGTTTCGTATCTCAAAGACCAGCTGCGCCTTTTGCCGCAGCAGTACCCGACGGTCGAGTTCGGAACGCTTGCCGTGACGCTTGCACACGTCAAGGACGAGGACTGGGA
>DJQK01000062.1 GCA_002437575.1 Clostridiales bacterium UBA6388
CGCTGCATACCGTGCGACTCGATGCCGTACAGATCGGCGGTCAGCAAAACGTCCTGAATGATGTTTGCTTCTGCTTCCGTGAAGCCGAATTTTTCAAATGCGTCCATGCAGAACCCATGGAGCAGCTCATATGACCAATGCTGGTATCCCATCGCTGTGATTCCTCCTTGTGTGATATATGCGTTTCTATTGTATTTTATTTTTCCCTGAGATGCAATATATGTGACGCGAAAATCCGGACAAAATATCCGGATCGTTTTGTAGCGAAATTACCAAAATTCAAAAAGTATATTGAAATTACATAACACGTATGCTATGCTTGTGATACATAAACGTCAGTTGGCAAGGGCACGCGCGGTTTTTCTCGCAGAGCAAAACAACGTCTGGTGTCGTGTATCCTCCGCGAAAAACGAACTTGCCGGCCGGTCTGGGGCGACATAGGCAAGGCAGCGGACGCAGGCTTACTTGCCGTAAGCCAGGGACAATCACGCAGCATATGGCGTTCCAGACCGGCCCGCAAGCGTGTGTGCTCTTGTCTGCTGACGCAATTATAAAGGAGACTGTGGCTATGGAGCTCAAATCATTCATGGTAGATATGGTACGCTCGGAGCTGGAGGATGCCGTCGGCGTGGAAAACGTCAGCGATACCCATGCCGAGCAGCTGACCTACGGCGTCGACTATTTCTGGGTCGGCCGTATGTGGGCCGATAAGGGCCGGACCCCGCCCGCAGCGGATTTCATCGTCCGTCCGGGCAGCGCCGAGGAAGTGTCCAAGGTCCTGAAGATCGCGAACTATTATAAGATCCCCGTGCAGACCTGGGGCGGCGGCTCCGGCAGCCAGGGCGGCGCACTGCCGATGGCCGGCGGCATTCTGCTGGACATCAAGCGCATGGACAAGCTCATCGATCTGAACGTCGAGGCCGGCACCGTCACGTGCGAGACCGGCGCGATCTTCCAGACCATCGAATGGTACTGCAACGAAAAGGGCTACTCCATCATGCACCTGCCCTCCTGTCTGACGTGCTGCACCGTCGGCGGCGCGCTGGCGCACAACGGCATCGGCATTCTCTCGACGAAATACGGCAAGATGGACGATATGTGTCTGTCTCTCGAGGTCGTGCTGCCCAACGGCGATATCATCAACACCCTTCCCGTGCCGAAGCACTCGAGCGGCCCGAACCTGATCCCGATCTTCATCGGCTCCGAGGGCACGCTCGGCGTTATGACGAAGGCGAAGTTCAAGCTCGTCAAGCTTCCCGAAACGCGCCATCATCACGCCTTCCTCTTCCCCGACATCCACACCGGCTACGAAGCCTGCCACAAGATCGTCCAGGCCGTCAAGCCGTCCATCGTCCGCCTGTTCGACGAGGCCGAGACCGTTTCCATCATCAAGAAGGTCATCGGCTTTGAAAAGAAGGGCTCGTTCATGAACCTCACGCTCGAGGGCTACGAGAAGATCGTCGCCGCGGAAGAAGAGCTCGTTCTGGACATTGCCAAACAGTACGGCGCGGAATATCTCGGCACGGAATACGGCGAAAAGTGGTTTGAAAACCGCATCACCTTCTTCTATCCGGGCTACATCATGAATAACCCCCAGATGTTCGGCACGCTCGACACCGTCGCGACCCACGACAACATTGAAAAGATCTACCGCGCCATGAAGAGCGCCGTCGAGGACAACTTCAAGGAAAACGGCGTGCGCTTCATCTCCCACAGCTCGCACTGGTACGACTGGGGCTGCATGAACTACTCGCGCTTCATCATCGACAATCCGCCCGAAGATCCCGACGAAGCGGTCCGTCTGCACAATCGTGTATGGAACGTCGGCGTGCGTGCGGCGCTTGCAAACGGCGGCGTGCTGAACGACCACCACGGCGTTGGTCTGAAGCTCTCCCGGCTTGTCAAGGAGCAGTACGGCCCGGCGATGCAGGTCCTGCAGGCGCTCAAGAAGGAGCTTGACCCCAACGGCATTATGAACCCCTACAAGCTGGGACTTTAAGGAGGATGCACGGTATGTTTTCTGAAGTAGCTTATAAAAACGCAGACGCCTGCCGGTTCTGCTGGATGTGCCGCCATCTGTGCCCGGTCTCTCTGAAGACCGGCAAGGAGATCAACTCCGCCCGCGCCAGAGGCCTTCTGGTCTCCATGGTCAAGCGCGGCAGCGAATATGACGCGACGATGGCCGAAAATATGTGGGAATGCGTGCTTTGCGGCGCCTGCTCAAACGACTGCGCCTCCGGCTTTGAGCCGCGCACCTTCATCCGCGAGGGCCGCAGCATCGCGCTGGCCGAGGGCCTTGCCCCGAAGAACGTCGCCGCGCTGGCTTCGACGGTCCTGGAGACCGGAAACATCTACGGCGCGAAGGACCTCCGGGAAAACCTCAAAGACGAGCTTGCCGGTCTTCCCGAGACTGCGCCGGTGCTTTTGTACATCGGTGAGGTTGCAAGCGTGGAGACCCCGGAGATCGCGAAGGCAGCGATCCGTCTTTTGAAAAAAGCGGGCGTTTCGTTCACCGTCCTCAAAGACGAGCTCGTCAGCGGCGCGTACATGGGCGATCTCATGGGCTTTGTCGACGAGGTGCGCCGGCAGGCTGTGAAGCTCACCGCTGCCATCGACGCAAGCGGCGCTGAGACGGTCGTCGTTCTCGACGCGATGGACGCGCGGATCATGAAGCATGAGTATGCCGAGTGGAACTGCGCGCCGAAGGCCGAGGTCCTGACCGCAACGTCCTATTTTGCACAGCTCGCCGCCGAAGGAAAGCTTTCTATCCGCAAGCAGAGCGGCGTCGTTTCCCTGCATGACGCGGGCGCGCTGAGCCGCGATCTGGGTGAGACCGAGCCCGCCCGCGCCCTTTTGGCCGCGATGGGCTATGAAAACAAAGAGATGTTCCGCAACCGCGATCTGGCGAAGGCCAGCGGCGGGGCGCTTCTGAAGCGCTATGACGCGCGTCTTGCAAAGATGCTCGCTTCGGGCCGCTGGGAAGACCTGACGCGTCTGGGCCTTAGCCACATGGTCACTGAGGCGCCCGGCAGCTTTGCCGCGCTGTCGCTGGCCATTCCGGCCGGCTGTGAGCTGTCCGATCTTCTGGTCCTGCTTGACAAAGCAGCCGATTAAACGATACACTGGAACCGTACCCCGGCCGAGCTTCTCGTCCGGGGTCTGTTTCAACATAAGGAGTAGCGAATATGGAGTATTTACTTGGCATCGACTTTGGCGGCAGCTCGTCCAAAGCCACGCTTATCGACCGCGAAGGCCGCATCGTCTGCACCGCCTCGGAGGAATATCCGATGTATTACCCGCACGACGGCTGGTGCGAGCAGTCGCCCGAGGACTGCTACCGCGCGTGCGTGGACAATATCCGCACCATTGTCAAAGCCTCCGGCGTCGATCCCGCCGACATCGCCGCCATGGCCGTCGACTCCGCCACGCATATGGCGGTGCTGCTGGACGAAAAAGACCGCGTCATCCGCAATGTCATCCACTGGTCCGACCGCCGCAGCAGCGAAGAGAGCGCCTGGCTTAACAAAAACCTTCTGCCGTTTCTTCGCAAAAAATGCCTCAACGAGCCGTCGCCTCTGTGGACGCTGCCGCAGCTCATGTGGCTCAAAGCGCACGAGCCGGAAAGCCTTGCACGCGTCAGGCACGTTCTGTTCATGAAGGACTATATCCGCCACCGCCTCACCGGAGACTATCTGACCGACAGCATCGAGGCCATGGGCGCAATGCTCTATGACGAGGAAGAGGGCTGCTGGTCGAAAGAACTCTGCGATCTGGCGGGCATTCCGGTCTCGGCCATGCCGCAGATCGTATCGCCCATGGACCTTGCCGGTACGCTCACACCCGAGGCCGTGCGGGAAACGGGACTTTGTCCCGCAACGAAGATCATCGTCGGCACGACCGACACCGCCCTCGAGGTCTACGCCTCCGGCTCCGTCCATGCCGGTCAGGCGACCATCAAGCTCGCGACCGCCGGACGCATCTGCCCCGTGACCGACCACGGCATCTGCCACGAGATGCTCGTCAACTACCGCCACGTCGTGCCCGGCCTCTGGTATCCCGGCACGACCAACAAGACCTGCGCGGCGTCTTACCGCTGGTACCGCGACGTTCTGTGCGAGGGCGAACGCAAGGAGGCTGCCGCACGCGGCATGAGCGCCTACGACTACCTCAACGAGGCCGCCATGCAGACCCCGCCCGGCGCGGATGGGTTGTGCTTCCACCCCTATTTGCAGGGCGAGGCGACGCCGTACATGGACAACGACCTTCGTGCCAGCTTCACCGGCGTTTCCGCATTTCACACGAAGGGCCACTTTACCCGCGCCGTCATGGAGGGCGTCTGCTTCTCGCTGCGCGATTCTCTGGAGCTTCTGAAAACGCTCGGCGCCGCGCCGAAGAGCGCAAACATCATCGGCGGCGGCGGACAGAGCCCCTTCTGGGCGCAGATCACGGCGGACGTTCTGAACCTGCCGCTGACCAAAATGCGCAATGACGACTCGTCTCTGGGCTCTGCGATGCTTGCAGGCGTCGCGTGCGGCATCTTCGCCGATTTTGCAGACAGCGTGGCAAAGTGCTGCCATGAATCGCGCGTGTACACGCCGGACTCTGAAAACGCCGCGCTGTACGACTACTATTTCAAGCGCTACCGCGCCATCCACGACGCGCTTGCGCCGGTCTATCACGATTTCCGGGAGATCCCACATTGAACATTTTCGTACTTATGAAGGCCGTGCCGTCCGTCAGCGGTGTGGAAGACGCCGCTTCGGCCCAGACACCTGAAAAGATCATCAATCCCGCGGACAGCGCCGCGCTGGAAGAGGCGCTGCGGCTGAAGGACCGGCTCGGCGGAACGGTTTGCGTTATGACGATGGGCGTTGCGTCCTGCGAATCGCTTCTTCGCCAGCAGCTGGCAAAGGGCTGCGACCGCGCGGTGCTGGTAACGGACCCGGCTTTTGCCGGCGCCGACACGCTCTCGACAGCAAGGACGCTTGCCCGCGCCGTAGAAAAGACCGGCCCATTCGACCTGATCGTCTGCGGCAGGCGCTCGACCGACGGCGAGACCGGCCAGATCGGCCCCGAGCTTTCCGCGCTGCTCGATCTTCCCTGCGCGGCAAACTGCATTTCGCTTTGCCCGGAAAACGGCCATATGCGCTGCCGCTGCCTGTGCGACGGCGGAGAAGAGGCGCTGCTCGTGCCGCTGCCGGCTGTCGTGACGGTCGTAAACGGCATCAATTCCCCGCGTCTTGCAAGTCTTTCCGGCCTTTTCCGCGCCAAACGCGCCGAATTGACCGTGCTGCGGCGAGAAGACCTCGGTCTGCCGGCAGAGCTGTGCGGGCAAAAAGGCTCGGGCACGCTCGTCAAGCGCTCGATGCGCCGCGCGTTTGAAAAGCGGAACGCCGTGCGCTTTGACCAGACGCAGCTGGACCTGGCCGCAGCGCAGATCCGAAACTGGATGGAGGGCGGCAAATGATCTATGATATCTGGCTCTGGGCAAACGTCGGCCTGCCCGCCTCGCGGACAGAGCTTCCCGGCATCATCGGCAAGCTGCGCAGCGTGTCCGATAGCAGCCGTATCACCTGCGTGGTCATCTCTGCGGAAAAACCGGCCGTTTTGCCGGAGCTTGCCGGGGCGGACAGCGTGCTCTGGATCCAAGGCTCCGGCAGCCCCGCATGGTGCGGCGCGCAGCTTTCCGCGCTGGCCGAGCAGAAAAAGCCGTGGGCGCTTATTTTTCCGAACACGCTCTTTGACGCGCAGGTCGCGGCCTGTACGGCGGCGCATCTGCAAACCGGCCTGTCCGCCGACTGCACCGATCTTCGCGTCGAAGACGGTCTTCTCGTCATGCACCGCTTCGCGTTCGGCGGCGGCGTGGAGGCGGACATTCTCTGCCCCGACGCGCGGCCGCAGATGGCAACCATTCATCCGGGCGCGTTTGGAGCGGGCTTTTCTTCTGCCGGCGTGCCGGTGATCGAACAGGTCTTGCCGGTCGAGGGCGTGCAGGATCTGGTGCAGGTGCTCGAGCGCTTCACCGGCGCGCAGCAGATCTCGCTTCGCCACGCGAAGGTGATCGTCGCCGGCGGGCTCGGCGTGGGCTCAAAGGAGGGCTTTTCCCTGCTTGAAAAGCTGGCAGAGCATCTGGGCGGCGAGCTTGCCGCTTCCCGCGCAGCCGTTGACGCAGGGTTCGCACCCTGGACCCGGCAGGTCGGACAGACCGGCTGTCAGGTCAGCCCCGATCTGTATCTGGCCTTCGGCATCTCCGGCGCGATCCAGCACATCGCCGGTATGCGCGGGGCCAAACGCGTCGTCGCCGTCAACACCGACCCGCGTGCGCCGATCTTCAGCTACGCGGATCTTGCGATCCGCGCCGATTGGAAAACCGCAGCGGAATATCTGCTCGAACACCTGTGAGCGCCCGGAAAACCGGCTGGAAATCCGGGGAAACTTGTGATATACTCTTCCCGAACGAAACAAAAGGAGCCTTTTTATGCCGCAGAAGGATACCGCCGCGCCCGCGCTGGTTCTGAAGATCGAAGAGCTGCTTCCCTCGCTCAGCAAGTCTGAGCAGTCCGTCGGCACATATATCGTGCAGCACCCGGACGAGGTGATCAATCTCTCGGTCGCGGCGCTTGCCGAAAACGCGAAGGTCTCCGAGCCGACCGTTGTCCGCGCCTGCCGCCGTCTGGGCTTTACGGGCTATCAGGATCTGAAGGTCACGCTGGCGCAGAGCATCGTCACGCCCATGCAGAGCGTCCACGAGCAGGTCACAGCGGAAGACGATATGCAGACGCTGGCCAGCAAGGTCTTCGGCAGCGCGACGCATACGCTGGAGTTCACCTACGATACGCTGTGCGCCGCCGATCTGGAGGCTGCGGCAAAGCTTCTCATGTCTGCCCGGCGCATCCTGATCTTCGGCGCAGGCGCGTCCGGCGCGATCGCTTCTGATGTGCAGCACAAGCTGCTTCGCCTCGGGCTGAACGCCAACGCCTACACAGACCCCCATTTGCAGGCCATGACCGCGTCTTACGCAACGGCCGACGATGTGATCCTCGCCATCAGCCACTCGGGAAGCTCACGCATCGTCGTTGACAACGTGCAGCTTGCCAAAACCAACGGCGCACGCATCATCAGTCTGACGAACATCGGCAGAAGCCCGCTTTCCAAGCTCGCCGACATCTGCCTGTACACGGCCTCACGCGAGACGAAATACCGCATTCTCGCCGTCTCGTCGCGCATCGCCGAGTTGACCATCATCGACTGCATCTATACCTACATCGCCATCCGCTCGCAGAACAGCAAGGACCTCAAGGTCGAAAAGGCGATGGAGTGGCTCAAGTACTGACCGCGCCGCGCAAAAAATACAACCGGTTTACCGGGCAGTCCCGGCAAAACAGCTGCCAGCCCCTGATGCAGAAAAGCGCACTGCATCAGGGGCATTTCCATGTCACAACGAACCAGCGCGTACCGGAATTCCCCGAAGCCGGAACCTTCCTGAGAAAAGAATGGAATCAGAAAACAGTATGAAACGTGCAGGGCACGACGTCATGCGTCCTTTTTGCTTCCTATTTTTGAGGTCTGTTTCAGGTTGCTCGGTTATGATGATCCCGCAATCTACAAAGAAGGAGCGGTGCGCATGATCGAAGTGACGCATTTGACGAAGTATTACGGCGATTTTCTGGCGGTGAACGACCTGACGTTCACGATCGAGGACGGGCACGTCTACGGCTTTCTGGGGCCGAACGGCGCGGGAAAATCGACCACGATGAACATGATGACGGGGTGTCTGTCCCCAACCGACGGTACCATTAAAATCGGCGGCTTTGACATTCTGGAAAGCCCGGAGCAGGCGAAGAAGCTGATCGGGTATCTGCCTGAGCAGCCGCCCGTTTACATGAACGAGACGCCGCAGGAGTATCTGGAATTCGTCGGCGAAGCGAAGGGCCTGCGCGGCAAGGCGCTGCGCGCGCAGATCGACGAGGTGGTCGAAAGCGCGGGCATCGCGGACGTACGCGACCGGCTCATCGGCACGCTCTCCAAGGGCTACCGGCAGCGCGTCGGCATTGCGCAGGCGCTGCTGGGAAACCCGCAGGTCATTATCCTGGACGAGCCGACGGTCGGCCTTGACCCCATCCAGATCATCGAGATCCGCGATTTTATCAAGGAGCTGGGCAAAACGCACACGGTCATTTTAAGCTCGCACATTCTTTCCGAGGTGCAGGCGGTGTGCGAGCAGGTGCTCATCATCTCGAAGGGCAGACTCGCCGCGTTCGACACGCCGGATAACCTCGAAAAGCTGCTGACAGCCTCGAGCGGGATCACGTTTCAGGTGGAAGCGGCCAAAGCGCAAACCGAAGAAATTCTCAGCCAGCTGGACGGGCTGTC
>DJQK01000051.1:0-6796 GCA_002437575.1 Clostridiales bacterium UBA6388
AGCGCGGTCAGAAGATAGGCTTTGATGTTATTGATTTGTGTCGTGGTTGTCCTCAAGCTGTCCAGGAGGTAGGCAACGTGCATCTGGTTCAGCTGGCGGAACCGCTCCTTGATGATTTCGATGGGGATTTGGTCTTTTCCCAGACGGACAGCGGCGGCGGTGCTGCTTTGCATTTCTGCAACCAGCTCCACCAGTGCATCCACGTCCTCGCTTGCGTACTGCGTACAGAGCGTGTCATACTCGATTTGTTCTTTGACGCGCTCTTTCAAGCTCCATCGCTCGATCAATCGTTCTCCATTCCCCGGCGGTTTCGCGGGGGAGATAGATGGATTAGGATAGCTAGAATCAGGATAATTATTATCTAAATAACTTGGTTCCCGTTTTGGGAAGTCTTGACTTCCCAAAAAAGGAAGTCTGGAAGTTTGTTTTTGGGAAGTCTGCATTTCCGAATCTGGGAAGTCTGAAACGGGCGCAGAAGTAGGAACCTCTGGAACCTCGGTCGTGGTGAACTTCTTGACGTAAATTTTTGCCGGACGACCTTGCCCTTGCTTCACGCGCTCAATCAAACCAAAGCCGTTCTTGCCGGTGTCCAGTTCAGCCAGCAGCCGAACAGCCTTATTGTGTCCGCACATGAGGTCAGTTTGTATCTCGTCGAGCGTGTAGTAGATATAAACGCGCCCCAACTCGTCATACCAGCCGTGCTTAGCAGATAACCCCATGCGGTCGAGCATCAGACCGTAAAGCAGCTTCGCGTCGGTGGAGAGTGTCTTGAACTTCTTGCTGCGCACCAACAATCTTGGAATCCGGAAGTAGCTGAACTGTTCGGATTCTTCGCCGTAAAAATAATCAGATACAGAAGTCTGAGCCATCCTTGCCGCTCCTTTCTCCACTTGGGGTTAATAATCTATGTGATAGAAAAAGCACGATTTGATTTCTTGTCAAATCGTGCTTTTCTGTAGTATTCAGATTTACCGTGCTTGTCCATGAGAACGCCTTGCAAATACTGCTTCTCATTTTCTCCTTGATTTTCAAGGCTTTTCGGCGTGTGTGCTAACTGAGTACATTCATATGAATGGGGCTACACCTATGGTCCGCCGATGGCGGTGGCGCCCATAAACGCGGTCGAGCGGGTGGTGCGGTATGCGCTTTCGCGCATCGAGCCGGGCAAGCTCCTGCTCGGCTTTCCGAACTACGCCTACGACTGGACGCTTCCCTATGAGGCGGGGCTCACGCGTGCGATTGTGATCGGGAACGAAGCCGCGCCGGAGCTTGCCTTTCAGACCGGAAGCGAAATTTTATTCGACGAGACGGCGCAGACGCCGTGGTTTTCCTACACCGGCATGGATGGAAGGGCGCACGAGGTCTGGTTCGAGGACGTGCGCTCGAGCAAAGCGAAATTCGATCTTGCGCGGAAATACGGGCTCAAGGGCTTCGGATACTGGAATTTCATGCGCCCGTTCGCGCCGAATTTCTCGCTTCTGAACGCGGAGCTTCGGCTGAAAATGCAGACGGATTGACAAATCCGGAAAAAACGCTATACTTTTTTCGGAAGGAAACTCAAACTACCAAGGAGGAAGCATCATGGAACAGGCAAAGGTATATTTTACCGATTTTCGCTGCCATCCCGGCGTCAACCAGCAGCAGAAGCTCGAAAAGCTCATGCAGGCCGCGGGTATGGACAGAATCGACTTTGACGGTAAGATCGTCGCCATCAAGCTGCACTTCGGAGAAGTGGGCAACCTCGCGTATCTGCGCCCGAACTATGCAAAGACCGTGGCGGATTTCGTCAAAGCCAGAGGCGGCCGGCCGTTTCTGACCGACTGCAACACGCTTTATATCGGCAGCCGCAAAAACGCGCTCGAGCACATGGACGCGGCGTACTTAAACGGCTTTTCGCCGTTTTCCACGGGCTGTCACGTGATCATTGCAGACGGCCTTCGCGGCGGCGATGATATCGAAGTGCCGGTCGCGGGCGGCGAGTACGTGAAAAACGCGAAGATCGGCCGGGCGCTGATGGACGCGGACATCGTCATTTCCCTCACGCACTTCAAGGGCCACGAGGAAGCGGGCTTCGGCGGCGCGCTCAAAAATCTCGGCATGGGCGGCGGCTCACGAGCGGGCAAGATGGAAATGCACGCGCAGGGAAAGCCCTACGTGCAGACGGAAAAGTGCGTCGGCTGCGGCCAGTGCGCGAAGATCTGCGCCCACGGCGCGCCCATTATCACCGACAAAAAGTGTCATATCGACCATAACAAATGTGTCGGCTGCGGCCGCTGCATCGCCATCTGTCCCAAAGATGCGATCACGCCGGAGTATGACGAGAGCGAGGAAGTGCTCAACTACAAGATCGCCGAGTACGCCAAGGCGGTCGTAGACGGCCGGCCCAGCTTCCACATCTCCATCGTGCGCGACGTTTCGCCGGACTGCGACTGCCACGCGGAAAACGATGTGCCGATGGTGCCGGATGTCGGTATGTTCGCGTCGTTCGATCCGGTGGCGCTGGACCTGGCCTGCGCCGAAGCGGTCAACCGCCAGCCGGTCCTGCCTGGAAGCAGGCTCGACGAGAAGGGCGATCATAACGATCACGACCATCTGCACGCCATGCACCCGAACACCTGCTGGCAGGCCGCGATCACACACGGAAAAAAGATCGGCCTCGGCACCGACGAGTATACCGTTATCACCGTAAAATAACCCAAAAGTCCGAAAAAACTCCGCAGAAACGATTTCTGCGGAGTTTTTGCGTTCAGCCGATCTCCACGCGCTTTGTGGGGTACGCGGGGAGCCAGCGGCCGAATTTGTAGTAGAGCAGGAACATCGTCGAGCACACCGTCCAAGTAATGGGGTAGCAAAGGGCAATGGTGAGATTGCTCAGGTGCGGGAAGGTCATCGTAAAAAGCAGGATCAGGCGCAGCACGCAGGCCCCGAACAGTGTGATGAGCGTGGGCTTGACCGCGTTTCCGACGCCGCGCATCATCGAAGACAAAACCTCCGTCGATGAAAACAGGCAGTAGCAGGGCGCTAAATACGTAATGATCACGCTTCCCTGCGCGACGACCGCCGGATCGGAATTGAACAGACGAATGGTCCAGCCGCGCGTGAAGAAGATAAAGCCGCCGATGAGCGCACACATCGCAAAATGCAGCGCAAAGCCGACGCGCATGGTCTGGAGGATGCGGTCTTTTTTGCGCGCGCCGTAATTCTGCCCCGCGAAGGTCATGACGGCGATGCCGATGGCATTGCTGATCGGCCAGAAAATGCCGTCGAGCTTCCAGAATACCGACCACGCCGCGACCGTATCCGTGCCAAGGAGGTTGATGGCCTTCTGGACATAGACGTTCGTGATGCTGTAGAGCGTGCTGGAAATACCGGCAGGAAAACCGATGGAGAGCATCCGCTTGAGAAGGCGGCCGTCCGGCCGGATCTTTTTGAACTCGAGATGATAGTCTCCGTGCGCTTTTTGCAGCGTATGGATAACGAGCCACGCGCAGAACACCTGCGAAATGCTCGTGGCGATGGCCGCGCCAGCGACCTCCATCTTGAAGACTGCGACGAAAAGCAGATCCAGAATGGTGTTCACGACCGTGCACAAAACAAGAAACAGCAAAGGCCTTTTCGAATCGCCGAGGGCGCGCAGAATGCCGCTTCCCATGTTGTAGATCATGGATGGGATCATTCCGGCAAAATACCAGACGAGATAGTCTTTGGAGTATTCGAGCGTATCTTCCGGTGTGCTCAGCGCCGGAAGGAGCAGCGGCGCAGCGGTCATACCGAGAAGCATCATCAGAGCGCCGACGATGACGGCGAGGAAAATGGCCGTATGGACGGCTTTGCTCACCTGCTCGTGCTCCTGCGCGCCCGCGTGCTGCGAGATAACGACGGACGCGCCAGACGACAGGCCGACGAAAAAATTGACGATGAGGTTGATGAGCACGATGTCCGACCCGCCGACCGCTGCCAGCGCGGTCTTGCCGACGAACTGCCCGAGCACCACCGCGTCGACCGCGGAATACAGCTGCTGGAGCAGCGTCCCCAGCATGATCGGCAGAAAAAAGGCCAGCATCCCCTGCAAAACCGGGCCTTCGGTCATGGAGCTCTGGTGAAACAGCTGACGCTTCATGGAAATTCTCCTTTCAAACACAGCGAAAAAAACGGACGCGAAATTCCGGGACGGATCACGTGTCGTATGTACTATCATACCGATTTCTGCCGCTTTTGCAAGAGGGTCCTGAAAATATTCCGCGCGAAAAATCTGCCGCATCGTGGAGGAAAAACGCGGACGAAAATAGAACTTGACGAACCGGCCGCTTTTCCCTATAATAAGGGCGAACCGCATACAATCGAACACAGGGGCGCTGGGAAACCGGCTGAGATTGCGCACTGCGCTTGTCCCTTTAACCTGATCCGGGTAATGCCGGCGTAGGAAGCTGATTCGTGGAAACATCCGCCGCTCTACACCATTCCCGGTTGTAGGCGGTATCTTTGTTTCTATGAGGTGTTTTGGATGAAAAACAACAAAATGACCCTTCGCTGCCTGTGCGAGGGCGCGATCATGCTGGCCTTGGCGCAGGTGCTGGGCTACATCAAGTTCTGGACGCTGCCGAACGGCGGCTCGGTAACGCTGTCGATGTTCCCGATCTTCCTGTTCTGCGTCCGCTGGGGCCTTGGGCCGGGTTTGCTCGTCTCGTTCGCGTTTGGCTTACTTCAGCTGTTTCTGGACGTTGCGTACTCCGCGGGCTGGCAGTCGATCATCGGCGACTATCTGCTCGCCTTCGCCGTGATGGGCTTCGCGGGCCTGTTTAAGGGCAGGAAGAATGGGTTCTACTGGGGCTCCATCCTCGGCACGTTCCTGCGCTTCCTGGCCCACTACGTGACCGGCGCAACGTTCTGGGCCATCTATATGCCCGACGAGTTCTTCGGCATGACGATGACCTCTCCGTGGATCTATTCCGCGCTTTATAACGGCAGCTTCCTGATCCTGAGCCTGGCGCTCGATCTTATCGTCGCGGCGCTGCTGCAAAAGCCCCTCGGCAAATACATCCGCGGCGAAGACCTTCAAAAATAACGCGACACCGTCTGCCGGAAAATATCGTGATCAGCGCCGATTTTCTCCGGGAACCGACAAGCGCCCCAAGCCAAAGGCTTGGGGCGCTGCTATTACAGGGGCGCTTTTTTGATTTTTGCAAACGCGCGAGGGTATTTTGCGGGCGTCGGCTTTTCCTTGCGTATGACGACGGCGCGGTGTACGGCGTTTTCGACGTCGTAGGCATATACCCGCTCGACAGTTCCGCCAAGAAGGGAAATGGCCTTTTTCGCTTCCTCCAGCTCCACGTCTGCCAGCTGGCCCTTCATCGCCAAAAAGCAGCCGCCTACCTTCACATACGGAAGGCAGAGCTCGCACAGAACATTCAGCCGCGCGACGGCTCTGGATACCGCAAGATCAAAGCGTTCGCGGCAGGTGCTGACAAATTCTTCGGCCCGCGCAGTCACGACGCTTGCGTCCAGACCGAGCTCCGGCAGAATCTGGCGCAGCCAGTCCGTACGCTTTCCAAGCGAATCAAGAAGCGTGAGCTCGATCGAAGGCTCGGCAATCTTCAGGGGAACGCCCGGAAAGCCCGCGCCGCAGCCGACGTCAATGACGCGTTTTCCCTTGAAGTCCGCTGCGTTCAGAAGCGCGAGAGAGTCAAAAAAGTGCAGCTCCGCAACCTTTTCGGGCTCTGTGATGGCCGTCAGGTTCATGACCTGATTTTTTTCCAGAAGAAGCTGTCCAAAGCGCTCGAAGGTGTCAAGCTGGTCTTCCGTGAGTGAAAGCTGCTGCTTTGGAAGCAGCGCGCGCAGTGCTTGTTTCATAGCTTACCTTTCGTGCAGAAACAGAACGCCGATCGTGCCGGGGCCGCAGTGGCTCGAAACCGTGCAGCCGGCGCGTGTGACGCAGATCTCCGCAAAGCTTTGATATTGCCGGACGGCCTGCTTCGCCGTCTCGACGATCTCCTCCGGAACGCCGGAGTGCGTGATAAAGACGCGGCGCAGGTCCAGACCATCCTGTCCGGAAAGCCGGTCGGCCACGTAGGCCTTGACACAGGCTTCAAACGTGCCGCGGTATTTTTTGCAGACGCCCATTTTGCCGTCTTTGACCTCGATGGAGGGCCGGAGCTTGAGAAGATTCGCGCCCAGGACCGTGACGGACGAGCACCGGCCGCCCTTTTTCATGTAATCGAGCCGGCTCAGAATGAAGCTTGCGTCGACCCGCGCGGTCAGATCGTTTAAGTACCGGACGATCTCCTGCGGCTGCATCCCTTCTCTGGCGCAGCGTTCGGCCTCCAGAACGACAAGCCCGTGGCCGGTCGATAAATTCCGAGAGTCCACGACATACACGTTCGCATATTCCGCTGCGGCCAGACACGCGTTCTGATAGCAGCAGGAGAACTCGCTGGAAATACACACATGGACGACGAAGTCGTATTTTCTCGACAGCGCGGAAAATGTCTGCACATACTCCGCCAGATTGACGGCCGACGTCGTGGCCAGATCGCCGCCCGCAGCGACGTGCTCGTAGATATCGTCGGGGCAGATATCGACGCCGTCTCGTTTCATTTCCCCGCCCAGCTGGACATAGAGCGGCAGAATGCCGATCTCGAAGGCTTTTACCTGCTCGGGCGATAAATCGCACGTGGAATCGGATGTAATTTTATAATACAAAGTCCTCACCTCTCGTTGGTTCGCGTACTGGGGTGTATTCTTCCAACTCCCGGTGCGACCGGCAGCGAGGATTTTTTGCGCTGAGCAAGACATTTTT
>DJQK01000051.1:6831-39998 GCA_002437575.1 Clostridiales bacterium UBA6388
GCGGCGCAGCGTGAAAAGGCCCACTGTCCGGGTGTGTTGGGAGTTGGAAGAATACACCCTAGGAAAGCTCTGATTCAATCAGCGGTTGTGGATGGCGAAAAAGATCCGTCATCTGCGGCCGGGGATTTATTCAGAGATTTCCCAGTTTCTTTCTTTCGCGAAGCGAGCGGAAAAAGGTCTGCAAAAGCGCCCGGCACTCCTCCTCGAGAACGCCGGTCGTGACGTCGGGACGAAAGCATCCCGGAAGATGAAGAAGATCAACGAGCGAGCCTCCGGCCCCCATCTTAGGGTCCGATGCGCCATAGACCACGCGCGGAATCTGCGCTCCGGTGATCGCGCCTGCGCACATACAGCACGGCTCGAGCGTCACATAGAGCGTACACTGCCACAGCCGCCAGCCGCCAAGCGTCCGGCAAGCGGCCCCGATGGCCTCGAGCTCCGCATGGGCCAGGGCAGACTTTCCCTTCTCCCGGCGGTTCCGGCCGCGGCCGACAATGCGGCCGTCATCCATCGCAACAACGCAGCCGACCGGCACCTCGCCGTCTTCGGCCGCTTCGCGGGCAAGCTGCAATGCCTCGCGCATCATGGCAATATCGTCCATCGTTCGTTTGTCCTCATCTGAAAGCCGTCCAGAGGTTCATCCCGGCAAGACTGCCCGGCAGTGGACCGCTTTTGTCATCTGGCTGCACACACCTTTTCCAGCCATCGCGCCGCACACCTGCGGTGCTGCGTCCATCATACCCGAAACCGCGCTGTTCGTCAAGACGTATTGCATCAGCCCAGCAGCA
Source organism: Clostridiales bacterium UBA6388 (assembly GCA_002437575.1). Taxonomy (GTDB): domain Bacteria; phylum Bacillota; class Clostridia; order Oscillospirales; family Oscillospiraceae; genus CAG-170. The sequence continues at coordinate 7,620 of DJQK01000051.1, forward strand.
CGGCAAAAAGCGCGGCCAGGTCTTCTTCGCCGAAGGGCCGCTCATGTCCGGCCGCATCGCGCAGCACGAGCTTTCCGGAAAGCTGCGCTTCGAGCGTTTCCCGCGCGGCTTGCAGCGTGGATTCGTCGCGGGCGCGCACCTGACCGGTCAGCAAAAAATCGGTGCTGACACCGAAAAGCGCCGCCAGCTCGCAGATCAGCGCACACGGCGGCTCCCGCCGTCCCTGCTCATACATACCGACGGCGCTTGTGCTTACACCGAGCCGGTTTGCCAGCTCCTGCTGGCTCAGGCCGAGACTTTTTCGCAGCAGGGCAATTCTCGCTCCAAGCATGGCTCTTCATTTCCTCCTAAAATTTGTAAATTCCTACTTGACACCACACGAAACGTGTAGTATGCTTGATGTGGAAATAAATGGTAGCTCCTAAGCCGCGTGCGGCGGGAGGCCATCGGGAGGGAGCAAACAAAAATGAACAAACACAGAAGCAGGGCCGTGCCCGCCGACCGGCAGCAGGCGGAGGCCTTTGCGCTCTGCGCCTGCTGCGGCGGGGAAATTTATCTGGGGCAGCTGTATTACGAAATAGAGCAAAAGCTTGTCTGCCCGGAGTGCCTGGGCGAATTTGCGAGGGCGTATTTTCTGAGCAGCCTTCGCGTGGCGATGCAGAGGGGGCCGGCGAGATGACGCTGCGGGAAATGTCGAAGGAATACGAGAAAAGCGCTCAGCTGCTGCGCGAACGGCTGGCGTATCTTCGCCGGCGGAAAAAAGCGGCGAGAGACCCGGAAGAGATGTTCTGGATCGACCGGCGCGCGGCTGTGCTTACGCAGATGCTGCGCCAGATGAACGAGTTGACGGAACTCACCGCGCACTACTATGAAAGGGGATTTTACCGCAATGAAGGCTATCGGATATGAGGACTATCAGGGCCCGCGCCTGACGCGCCAGCAGCAATTGCAGCGGATGCACCGCGTGATCGAAAACGAGCTGACCGAAAAGCAGCGCCGGGCGGTGCTCGGGTACTACATCGAGCGGAAAAATATGCCTACGCTGGCACGCGAGTTCGGCGTCAGCAAATCGACGATCTGCCGCACCATCCAGCGAGCCGAAAAGCGGCTCAAGCGGTGCTTAAAATACTGAAACCGTGCACCTTTCCGGAAAAACGCTCTTTTTTGACGCGCAGAAAAAAGGTCCCCCGACCGAACGCGCGGCCGGGGGCAGAGTTGTGGGATTGACGGCTGATGCCGCCCGGGATATGAAGTGCGCTCGCATTGGATAAGCTGTACGCTCAGTATAGCAGGCAGGAAAAGGATAGTCCGTCGAACAAGGTCGTGCGCGGAATTTTTTACCGCTCCTGTCAGGGATCAAAGCCCGCGTTCGCGCAGGGCCAGCAAAAGCGCCCGGCAGATCTCGCGGATATGGAAAAGCGCCTGCTCGTCGGAAAGCATGGGATCGAGCGCCAGCGTGCACAGGCGTTTGCTCAGGATGAGCGCCGTATTGGTGAGCGCCGCGTCCGCACCGTCCTCCGACAAAACAAGATCGTCCGCCAGCGTTTCAAGAAGCGCCCGGCGGAAAAGACACGTATCGTTCAAAGCCTCTCGCCTCCTGTGTCCAGTTTACGCCCTTTGCCGCGCGAAACGGGAAGAATGGACGCGAAAGGCGCTTTTTTCTTTTCGAAAATCGGGGGGGCGCAGTTGCAAAAGTCCGGCAATCTTGCTAAAATAAAAGCTTAAAGCAAGGGCAGCACCGCGCAATTCGACAAGCTGATTCGGCGAGAGATTTTTCGCCAGGTCAAGGTTTGGAAAGCGAAGGAATACTGTATGTATTTCGAGCCTTTCAAACCGAAGGATTGGCGGAAAAGATCCGGCGAAGCGCGAAGACGCAATTGTGCGGTGCTGCCCAAGACTTGGAGGCAATGTGTATGAACTATGCGGCGGGAAGCTACGACGTGGCCGTCATCGGCGCGGGACACGCGGGCATTGAAGCGGGACTGGCCTGCGCGAGGATGGGCCTCAGAACCGTCGTCTTCACGATCAATCTGGACGCCGTGGGCAATATGCCCTGCAACCCGGCCATCGGCGGCACGGGAAAGGGCCACCTCGTGCGCGAGCTCGATGCGCTGGGCGGCGAAATGGCCAAAGCGGCGGACCGCTGCTGCATCCAGTACCGGATGCTGAACCTCGGAAAAGGCCCCGCGGTGCACTCTCTGCGCGCGCAGGCCGACCGGCGAAAGTATCAGGAGGATATGAAGCATACCCTCGAGCGGCAGGAAAATCTCGATCTCAAGCAGGCGATGGTCGTGTCCATCGGTTTGACCGGCGGCCATGTTTCATCCGTCACGACAAGACTCGGCGCGGTTTATACGGTCAAAGCTGCCATCATCGCCTCGGGCACATATCTGGACGCGCGGGTCATCACCGGCGAGTGCGCGTATTCCTCGGGCCCCGACGGAATGCAGGCAGGTCTCGGGCTTACGGACTGCCTGAAGTCCTTCGGCCTTCGGATGCGCCGGTTCAAGACCGGAACGCCGCCGCGCATCAACCGCCGTTCGGTCGATGTTTCCAAAATGGAGCTTCAGCCGGGAGACGAGCATCCCGAGCCGTTTTCGTTCTCCACCACCGGAGCGGTCAAAAATCAGGCGGTCTGCTATCTCACCTATACCAACGAGGAAACGCATAAGATCATCCGGGACAATTTTGCGCGGTCTCCGCTTTTTAACGGCATGATCGAGTCCGTCGGGCCGCGGTACTGCCCGTCCATCGAAACGAAGATCGACCGCTTCCCCGAAAAGCCGCGCCACCAGCTCTTTGTCGAGCCATGCGGGCTTTCTACAGACGAGCTTTACATTCAGGGGTTATCCTCCAGCCTTCCCGAGGATGTGCAGATCGCGCTGGTGCACACGATCGCGGGTCTCGAGCACGCGGAAATGATGCGCCCGGCCTACGCCATCGAGTATGACTGCGTCGACCCGACCGAGCTTCTGCCGACGCTGGAATGCAAAAAAGTCCCCGGCCTTTACGGCGCGGGGCAGTTCAATGGCTCTTCGGGCTATGAAGAGGCGGCGGTGCAGGGCTTCGTCGCGGGCGTGAATGCGGCGCTCAAGATCAAGGGCGAAGCGCCGATGATCCTCAAGCGCATGGACGGCTACATCGGAACGCTCATCGACGATCTGGTCACCAAGGGCACGAACGAGCCGTACCGGATCATGACCTCGCGGTCAGAATACCGGCTCTTGCACCGGCAGGACAACGCCGACCAGCGCTTATCGCCCATCGGCCACCGCATCGGCCTTGTGTCGGACGCGCAGTACGAGGCCGTTCTGGAAAAATACCGCACGGTCGAGCGGGAAATGAAGCGGCTGGAATCGACCGGCGTTCCGGAGAGCGACAGCCTCAACGAGATGCTCACAGCGCACGGCACGGCCCCGGTCAAAAATTCCGCGCGTCTTTCCGATTTATTGCGCCGCCCGCAGATCGGCTATGACGATCTGGCCCCGTTTGACCCCGAGCGGCCGGCATTATCTTCTGCCGTGCGCGAGGCGGTCGAAATTCAGATGAAATACGCGGGCTATATCGCCCGGCAGCAGCGGCAGGTCGCAGAGCTCACGCGCGAGGAAAACCGGCTGCTTCCGGATTCGATCGACTATTTTTCCATCACCGGCCTTCGCGTCGAGGCGCGGCAGAAGCTCAGCGAGATCAGGCCTCTTTCCATCGGACAGGCCGGGCGCATTTCGGGCGTCTCGCCGAGCGATATTGCAGTGCTGCTCATCTGGCTTTCTCAGCACGAACAGGAGGCATAACGATGTATTTTGATTCCCATGCGCATCTGGACGATACGCGCTTTCAGGCGGACTTTGACGATATTCTCGCCCGGATGCGGCAAAACGGCGTGACGGCAATGATGAACATCGGCTGCGATCTGCCGTCTTCTGAAAATTCTGTCCGCATGGCGGAAAAATTCGACTGGGTCTGGGCCGCCGTCGGCAGCCATCCGGACGATGCCGATCACGTGGACGAAGAACGGATCGCCGTCTACAAAACGCTCTGCGAAAACCCGCGCGTGAAGGCCATCGGCGAAATCGGGCTGGACTATCACTACGAGGATATCCCGCGCGAAATACAGCAGAAAGCCTTCCGGATGCAGATGCAGCTGGCCCGGGAGCTCAATTTGCCGGTCGTGGTGCACGAGCGCGAGGCACATGAAGACGGGCTCAAGATCGTCGACGAATTTCCGGAGGTAAAGGGCGTTTTTCACTGCTATTCGGGAAGCCTCGAGATGGCGAAGGAACTGATCAGGCGCGGCTGGTATATCGGCTTTACCGGCGTTGTGACCTTCAAAAACGCGCGAAAGGCCGTCGAGGTCGCGCAGAGCATTCCGTTAGAGCGCATTCTGATCGAGACCGACTGCCCCTATATGGCCCCCGAGCCCTTCCGCGGGCGGCGCAACGACCCGTCGCTCGTCCCCTACGTCGCGGCAAAGATCGCGGCGCTGCGTGATCTCACGCCGGAAGAGGTGGGAAAAGCGACAAGCGAAAACGCAAAGCGCCTTTTCCGGATCTCATAATGAAAAACCCGCCTGCCTTCAAAGACAGACGGGTTTTGATCATTTATTGCTCGTAACCGTTTGGATTATTCTTCTGCCAGTTCCACGAGTCGCGGCACATATCGGCGAGATTGCGTTTGGCCGTCCAGCCGAGAACGGCTTCTGCCTTTTTTGGGTCTGCGTAGACCGTGGCCAGGTCTCCTGCCCGCCGTTCTCCGATGATGTACGGAACGTCCACGCCGTTGACGCGCGAGAACGTATTGACCATTTCCAGAACGCTCACGCCGTGGCCGGTGCCGAGATTGAAGATCTCGCAGCCCGCGTGATTTTCCGCGTAGCGCAGCGCCGCCAGATGGCCTTCGGCCAGGTCCATCACGTGGATGTAATCGCGCACGCCGGTGCCGTCAGGGGTATCGTAGGTGTCGCCGTAAATGGTCAGCTGCGGGAGCTTGCCGACGGCCACCTGCGTGATATACGGCATGAGATTGTTCGGGATGCCGTTCGGGTTCTCGCCGATGAGGCCCGATTCATGTGCGCCGATGGGGTTAAAGTACCGCAGCAGCACCACGTGCAGGCTCCGGTCTGCCTTCGACGCGTCCTTGAGGATCTGCTCGATCATGTACTTGGTCCAGCCGTAGGGGTTCGAGCAGTGGCCGGTGTCCGCGTCCTCGGTCAAAGGTGCGGGCTGATCGCCGTAGACCGTTGCAGACGACGAGAAGACGAACTGCTTGCAGCCGAACTCCTGCATGACCTCCAGAACGCTCAGGCACGAGTCGAGGTTGTTGCGGTAGTAAGCCAGCGGCAGATGAACCGACTCGCCCACGGCCTTGAGCCCCGCGAAGTGAACGACGCCGGTGATGAACTGCTCGGCAAAAATATCGCGCAGCGCCTGCTTGTCGCAGACATCTACATTATAAAGCGGCGGGCGCTTTCCTGTGATTTTTTCGATGCGCTCCAAAACGAGCGGGGAGCTGTTTGAAAAATTGTCTGCCAGCACAACGTCCACGCCTGCGTTCAAACACGCCACAGCCGTGTGCGAGCCGATGAACCCCGCGCCGCCGGTCAGTAAAATTGCCATGTTGCATACCTCCAGTACTGCGTCAGCTGGCAGGCGCGTGCGCCCTTGTCAACTGCCGCTCCGATTCACCGGCAGTATAGCACTTTGCGTCCAGAAAAGCAAGCACGCCGCACCGCAAATTCGGTACGACGTGCTCCATTTTTGGAAAATTATTCGTTCTCCAGCGCCATCACTTTGTCGATGCGCCGCTGGTGCCGCTCGGCGTGGGAAAACTCGGTCGAAAGCCACGTGTCGACGATCTCGAGGGCCAGCATTTCGCCCGTGACGCCGGCGCCGATGGCCATCATGTTCGTGTCGTTGTGCTCGCGCGTGAGTCTTGCGGACAGGACGTCGGACAGAAGGGCGCAGCGGATGCCCTTGACCTTATTGGCTGTGATGGATACGCCGATGCCGGTCGTGCAGACGACGATGCCGCGGTCACACTCGCCGGAAGCGACAGCCTTGGCCGCCGGGCCGGCAAAATCGGGATAGTCGCAGCTGGTCTTGTCAAAACAGCCGAAGTCCTTGTAGGCAAGGCCCTTCTTGTCCAGATGCCGCATAATGGCCTGTTTGAGATCAAACGCGCCGTGGTCACAAGCAAGTGCGATCATGTTGTTTCCTCCTGTTTTTGTGTTTGCTTGCTTCTATGATACACGCTGTACTGCCGAAAATCAAGTGAAATCCCAAAATGAAACGGACGGCCTCGCAGAGTTTCGCGTCCGCAAACGCGAAATAAAATGAAAATCCATTTTATCCGGCGGCTTTTTTGACAGAGTAAAAATCGCGGGCCGCAAGGCCCGCGATTTTGATTGAAAAATTAGTCGACGTAGTTGACGGTGATGCCTTCAACTTCGGGGTTGACGTTGTCGGAGTTGTTGTCGACAACGATCTCGCCGCTCTTCAGCTTGGCAAGGATGGCGTCGTACTGCTCCATGGTGAAGGTGTTGAATCTCCAGGAGGATTCAGCAGTCGGGATACCGACATAGTCGCCCTCGGCCAGAGAGTAGGTGAGGAACTTGCCGCCGTAGGTGGCTTCCCACTTACCAGCTTCCAGATCCGCAAGGATGGTCTCGGTGACGTTCTGAAGACCCTTCATCGCGGACGTGACGATGCACTCGTCGATGTAGCTCTGGTCGACGTCAACGCCGACGACCTTTGCGCCGTGGATGTTGGCCGCTTCAACAGCAGAAGCATAGATGCCGCCGCCGCAGGCAAAGACGATCTCAGTGCCATTGGTATACCAGCCTTCCATCTTTGCGGTGATGGAAGCATCCGGGTTGAACTGGCCTGCGTAGGTGTAGTTGCATTCGACCTCAACGCCAAGCTCCTTGGCCGCGTCGCGCGCGCCCTGGAGCCAGCCGTAGCCGTAACGGATAACAGCGGGAACTGCCATGCCGCCGAGGAAGCCGAGCTTGGTGTAGCCGTCCATCACGACAGCGTAGCCTGCCAGATAACCGGCCTGCTCTTCGGCAAACGTTGCGCAGACGACGTTTGCAGCGGGATCATAATACGTCGCATAGTCTTCGGTCAGATCGCCGGCGCCGACGTCGACAGCGATGAAGTAGACGTCCGGATACTGCTCCTGCTCACGCACGATCGTTGCACCGAACAGGTAGCCGGGCATGACGACGACATTCGCGCCTTCCTTGATGGCCTGATCGACAGAGATGCAGCGTGCGTCGGTGGAGTCTTCGGTGGGCTGATAGTAGGTGTACTCGATGCCGTTGGCCTCGCAGTAAGCCTTGACGCCCTGCCAGGTCGCCTGGTTGAAGGACTCGTCGTCGATGGTGCCGACGTCGGTCACGAGCGCGACCTTCTTGATGACACCTTCTGCCTCGGTGGGCTGCTCTTCGGTGGCAGTCTCTTCTTCCTTGGCGGGCTCTTCGGTCGTGGTTTCTTCGGTGGTGGTTTCGGCAGCGGTCGTTTCTTCGGTCTTGGTTTCTTCTGCGGGCGCCTCATTCGACGCGCAGGCGACGAGACCCAGAACCATGACAGCTGCCAGAAGCAGAGCAAGGATCTTCTTCATGTTCGTTCCTCCAATTATTTTGTATGTTTGCGGCTGAACCGCTAGCTTATTATGGCACAGTTTCCCGGTAAAATCAAGGTAAAATCGAGATTTTTACGTTTCCTTCATATATTCGCTGGCGCGGAAGCCGTATGGCATGAAGTCGGACAGCGAAACTGCCCTGTACGTGCCGTCCTGCTTTCCCATATAAATGAGAAAGTCCGGCCCGCAGAATTCCAGCATTACCTGCCGGCAAACGCCGCAGGGCGGGAAAAAGTCCGACGCGACGCCGTTTTTGCCGCCCACGACGGCAATCGCCTCAAAATCGCGCTTTCCTTCAAACACCGCGGTAAAGATCGCCGTGCGCTCGGCGCAGTTCGAAGGCCCATAGGCTGCGTTTTCGATGTTCGCGCCGCAAACGACGCTTCCGTCCCTGCATAAAAGAGCCGCGCCGACCTTGTAGCCGGAATACGGCGCGTAAGCCCGCTGCATGGCGTCCAATGCCATGGATACGAGTTTTTCGGGGGTCATGATACGTCCTCCTTCCAAAAAAGTGTCAGATGTTATATGATCTCCTTCGCAAAGCTGTTGCCCGGGGTCTGGTACGAAACGTCCAGAAGCTCCGCGACCGTCGCCGCAATGTCGCAGAAGCCGAGCCGCGTGCCGAGATTGCCGGGCCTGACCGCCTTGCCGATGGCCAGCATCGGGATATACTCTCTCGTGTGGTCGGTGTGCTTGAGATAGCCGGGGTCGCAGCCGTGGTCGGCGGTCACGATGACAAGATCGTCCTCGTGCAGCTTGTCCAAAAAGCCCGGCAGCCACTGGTCAAATTCGTGAAGCGCCTGCGCGTAGCCGTCGATGTTCCGCCGGTGGCCGTAGAGCATATCAAAGTCCACGAGGTTCACGAAGCAAAGACCGGTAAAGTCCTTGTCCGCGTAGGCCATCGTCTTCTCGAGCCCGTCGGCGTTGCCGGTCGTGTAGGTAAACTCGGTCATGCCGCGGCCTGCAAAAATGTCGTGGATCTTGCCGACGGCGATCATGTCCTTGCCCTGCTCCACGATGGCGTCGAGAACCGTCTTCTTCGGCGGCTCGATGGAAAAATCGTGCCGTCTCGGCGTTCTGGTGTAGGGCCACTCGCCGGTAAAGGGCCGCGCGATGACTCTTCCTACGCCGTGCTCGCCCATGAGAAGCTTCCGCGCGATGCGGCAGTATTCATAGAGCTGCTCGGGCGGAACGACGTCTTCATGCGCCGCGATCTGGAACACGGAATCAGCCGAGGTGTAGACGATCAAAGCGCCCGTTTCGACCTGTTCTCTTCCGTAGTCCCGGATGACATCGGTGCCCGAATAGGGAAGATTGCACAGGACCTTCCGCCCCGTGAGGCGCGAAAATTCGTCGATGACGTCTTTGGGGAAGCCGTGCGGATACGTCGGCAGCGGATTTTCAGACACCACGCCCGCGATCTCCCAATGGCCGATGGTCGTGTCCTTGCCCATCGAGCGCTCCTGCAATCTTGCAAGCGCCATCGCGGGCGCGCACTTCGGCAGATAGTCGATGCCGTCCAGGTTCCCGAGCCCCATCGACACAAGGTTCGTCATGTCGAATTTCGAAGACGTCGCGCAGCGTCTGAGCGTATCGGCCCCGACGTCTCCGAACTTGTCCGCGTCCGGCTCAAAGCCCACGCCGCACGAGTCGAGCACGATCAGAAAAATACGTTTCATAAACTTCATCCTTTCCGGTCAAAAAAGTGCCGCAAAAGCAGCACCTTTCTGCATTATTTTTCGAGCTTCACCGCGGTCCTGAGCGCCAGCTCCATCATCTGCGTAAAGCCGTTCTGCCGCTCTTCGGCGGTGGTGGCCTCGTGGTGGAGGATATGGTCAGAGACCGCGCAGATGGCAAGCGCGCGCTTGCCGCACCGCGCCGCGTTCATGTAGAGCGCAGCTGCTTCCATTTCAACGGCGAGAACGCCCATCTTCTGCCAGCCGTAATTGGCCTGCCAGCCGTCGGGCATATCGCCGTCGTCGCCGTAGAACCGGTCGGAGGACAGAATATTGCCCACGTGATACGGTGCGCCCATTTCCTTCGCCGTCTCGACGCAAGTTTCCAGCATATGATAGTCCGCGATCGGCGCGAACGAACCGGCCAGATGGTACTGCTCGGCCCAGTTGGAGTCTGTGCACGCGCCCTGACCGATGACGATGTCGCGCAGCTTGATGTTCTCCTGCAAAGCGCCGGTCGAACCGATGCGCATGATGTTTTCTACGCCGAAAACCGTATACAGCTCCCACGAGTAGATGCCGATCGAGGGCATACCCATGCCGGAGGCCATCACGGAGACCTTCACGCCGTCATACGTGCCGGTGTAGCCCTGCACGCCGCGGACGTTATTGACCAGAACCGGGCTTGCGAGAAAATGCTCCGCAATATACTTTGCCCGCAGGGGATCGCCGGGCATGAGCACCGTCCGGCCGAAATCGCCGGGCTTGGCGTCAATGTGCGGGGTCGGGTAGTTCGCCATAGTACATTCTCCTTATCATATAGTATGGGGAAGGTTATCCTTCCTGCTCCATTTTCTTGACGATCTTCACAACGCGGCTCGTGCCGAGTCTGGACGCGCCGAGCTCGATAAACTTTTCCGCGTCCTCGAGTGAAGAAATGCCGCCCGCGGCCTTGATCTTCACGCCGGGCGCCACGTGCTGGGAGAACAGCTCCACATCGTGGAACGTTGCGCCGCCGGTCGAAAAACCGGTCGAGGTCTTGATAAAGTCCGCGCCGGATTTAGACACGATCTGGCACATCTTGATCTTTTCCTCGTCGGTGAGCAAACACGTCTCAATGATGACCTTCAGAAGCTTTCCGCGGCAAGCCGCCTTCACGGCCTTGATCTCGTCCAGAAGCGCGTCCCATTTCTGATCCTTCACCCAGCCGATGTTGATGACCATGTCCACTTCATCCGCGCCGTTTTCGACTGCGTCGCTGGCCTCGAAGCACTTGCTCTTCGTCGTGTCGTAGCCGTTCGGAAAACCGATGACCGTGCAGATGGGAAGCTTGTCTCCCACGTATTCCTTCGCCTGCTTGACGTAGGACGCCGGAATGCAGACCGACGCCGTCTGATACTTCATCCCATCGTCGCAGATCGCCTTGATCTCTTCCCACGTCGCGGTTTGCGCCAGTAACGTATGGTCGCATTTACTTAAGATCTCTTTCACTTCCATGAAGCAGTTCCACCTTTCTATGCTGCAAAATATAGTCCTGATAGCACTTATGGCACATCGCGATATAGCTGTCGTTTCCGCCGAGCAGCACCTGATCGCCTTCCGTCACCACATACCCATCCGCGCCGATTCTCGCGTTGGTCGTGGCCTTCCGGCCGCAGTCGCAGATGGTCTTGATCTCGGTGATGGAGTCGGCCAGCTCAAAAAGCCGCCGGCTGCCCGGAAACAGCTTCGTCTGAAAATCCGTCCTGAGCCCGAAGCACAAAACCGGCAGATCTTCCCGGTCGACCAATTCCCGCAGCTGATCGATCTGCGCCGCCGCCATGAACTGGCACTCGTCGACGATGATCACGTCCGCCTTTTCCCGCGCGTGATAAAGCGCCCGGATATCCGCGTCCTGCCGGACCGCCTCGCACGCGGACGAAAGCCCGATGCGCGACTTGAGCGTGAACTGTCCGTCTCTGGAATCGGCCGCCGGTTTGATGAGCCAGACCTTCATGCCGCGCTCTTCATAATTGTACTTCGTGATCAAGGCCGTCGCGGTCTTGCTCGAGCCCATCGCGCCATACTTGAAATAAAGCTTCGCCATATGACCCTCCCAAAAAGGTTGTACCCCATATTATACAATAGATAACCCCATTTTGGAACCCCCATATTTTCGCCCCACATCGGCCCGCCCCTCCCGCCTGTTTGTAACAAACCCGCCGCCAATGTTACAAGAACATTACAACTCCCCCGCGCCCCTTGACCTTTTTCGCGCGATGATTTATGATACTGCCAGATGATGGCCAAGGGGCAATTTGTCCTGCGGCGATCAAATTTAGACAGGAGGAACACTCAATGAAGAACTTCAAAAAGGTTCTTGCGCTGGTGCTGGTTCTGGCCACTCTGATGGGCTTTGCAACCGTCGCCGGCGCAGAGTACAAGGACGAAGCCGATATCTCCGCTGACTACAGCGAAGCGATCCAGGTCCTTGAGCTGATTGAGACCATGGAAGGCTATCCCGATGGCACTTTCGGTCCCAAGAAGACGATCACCCGTGAAGAGGCTGCGAAGCTGATCGCGATCTTTGACAACAAGGATTCCGACATCAGCACGTACTACACCTCGATCAACCCCTTTGCCGATGAAAAGGGCCGCTGGGGCGAGTCCTATGTTGGTTACGGCTATCGCGCTGGCATCATCGCCGGCATGAACGCCACCACCTACGCTCCCACCGCCAACGTCACCGGCACCCAGTTCCTGAAGATGGCTCTGGTCACCCTGGGCTACGATCAGGAAGCAGAAGGCTTTGTCGGCTCGTCCTGGGCTGTCAACGTTCTGGCTCTGGCTCGCAAGCTCGACCTCATCGACGGTCTGGCTGACGGCTGGAAGGCAGAGGCTGACCTGACCCGTGAAGAGGCTGCGCAGATCCTTCTCAACACCCTGAAGGCTGACACTGTCGAGTACGCACAGGAAGCCAAGCAGGTTGGTTTCAACGCTGGTAAGGACGCCAAGACTGGCAACTACATCTGGAACGGCCGTATCTACCTGACCGTTGCTGGCGCTGTCTCCACCGGCAACAAGCTCTACAAGGACTTCGGTCTGGAAAAGGGCACTTCCTACGACGCTTTCTATCGTCCCTACACCAAGTGGACGAAGGGCGACGACTCCGTCGAGATCATGGAAGCTCCGAAGGCTACCTTCACCACTCGCTTCTCCGCTTGCGACCTGCTCAAGGAGCTCGGCGTCAAGGAGACTGACCGCGATACCATGATCGTTGTCGACTATGTCATCAACAACGGCGAATTCGCTGGTTACAACGCTCCTCTGATGACTAGCAACACCAAGTACAATAACGACAGATACAACGTTTCCGAGACCTATACCGCAAGACCCGTCGGTATGCTGAACCTCGAGCACAAGAACTTTATCGATGAGTCTCAGTTCGGCTTCTGGAGCCACGAGACTTCCACCTGCGCTGATGCCAAGGCTGCAAAGCAGGGCGCACAGGGCACGCTGACTCAGGTCTTCTACAACGGCAAGGACTCCGAGGGCAACAAGCACTACTACGTTGTCTCCATCGAGACCTGGCTGGCCAAGGTTGGCACTGTCACCACCAAGACCACCGCTCGTGACGATCACACCAGAACGACTGGTTCCGTCAAGCTTGAGGAAGTCTACACGCACGACCTCGTTTCCACGGCTAACCCGGACAACCATCTCGAGAACTTTGGCGCGTACTCTGACGCGAAGAACGAAGCCGTTGCTCAGACCGGCGCCGACGCTGCTCTGCAGCAGGTTATCGCCGCCCTCAAGAGCAACAACAAGTCTCTGACCTATGACGATCCCACTGGCATCGCCAAGGGCGACTATGTCCTGCTCACCTACTCCTTCGAGTCCGGCGAAGTTGAGTCCCTCGACGTTGTCGAAGGTAAGGACGGCCGCTACAACGGCTACAAGTACCAGAAGGTCGCTGAGAACCCCTCCGAGACTCGTATCGATGGTGAGTACGTCACCGACGCTGTCCACTTCAACAAGGGCTACGATACGTCCAAGGCTGGCGAGTTCGGCACCTACACCTTCTACTATGACGCATACGGCAATGTCATCGGCATGTTCGATGCTGCTGATACCTCCAAGTACGCTGTCATTGACGCTGCATGGATGACCTTCACCGGCAAGGGCGTTGCTGACCTCAAGGCTGACGTTGTTGGCCTCGACGCGAAGACCGCTGAAGAGAGCTCCATTAAGGACTTCAAGACGCACGCTGAACTGTGGGCAGCACTTCCGTATTTCAACAGCACCGGTTGGGATGATGACGACTTCGCATACAGTGTTGCAAAGGGCCTCAAGCTCTACACCAATGGCGAAGGCCAGAAGGACTTCAAGCCGCTGTACGACCACCTGTATAAGGCAAGCGTTGACTCCAACGGCAAGTACACTCTCGAGTTTGACTCCGATGTGCAGAAGTCCACTGCTTATACTGAGATCAAGGTCAGCAGCAAGACTCCGTACATGACTCTGATCAATGGCTCGACCGAGCATAAGGTCGCCCTGACTTCCAACACGCAGTTCCTCGTCCACAACATGGACGGCACGTACTCTGCGTACACCGGCTTCAAGAATGTCCCGTCCCTGCTGGCTCACTATGCTGAGTGGGTCATGGACGATGACAATGATTTCGCTGATGTTGTCTACCTGTGCAAGGACGTCTACACCACCGATAGCAAGTTCATCGCGTTTGTTGGCGAACCCGCGAACACGCGCCTCGAAGAAGCTGTTGTTGACGGCGCTTCCTACTACGGCCTTGAAGTTTACGTTGGCGCTGAGGCGAAGACTGTCTACCTGAAGAAGGAAGTCATGCAGAATTACTTCAATGCGACTTCTGCATTCAAGGCTGGCTTCTATCAGTTCCAGTACCTCACCGTTGAGGATGTCGAGATCGTCGACGTCGTCAAGGGCCCGCAGGGCGCTCCGAACGGTCTGACTGCGCTGAGCGACAATCAGAAGTATCTGGCAGAGTCTGTGGATGTCCACGACTTTAACGACGCTGGTACTGTCATCCAGGTTCAGAAGTCTGGCTCCTCCGATATTGATATCTACTCGCTGGCTGACGATTGCAAGATCTACGCGATCTACAAGGATGCTGTCGACGAGGATATCGATGTGGACTACATCGTTAACACCTTCAAGTACACTGATACTGCACCGAACGGCTACATCACCGACTCTGCTTACAATGTCTATCTTGAGCTGAACGACGATGATCAGGTCATCAACCTGTACTACGTCCTTCCGAACAACGCAGCTGCGCACTAATCCGAACCTTTTATAAGTTCAGATCAAGCAACTCCTAAAAAGAACCCCGGGGCTCTCGCCCCGGGGTTTTTCCCCTCTTGACAAATCCCAGCCGTAAGCTATAATAAAACCAGAGAGGCCCTACACCGATAGGCGGTCGGCCTTGATTGGGTATCACAACAAAAAAGTCGGATAGCCGCAACCTTAGCTCGGGGCGGCTATCCTACTTTTATGGTCAGAATGTAAAGCAGAGCAAAAAGGATTACCAAAGCTCTCAGGACGCGAAACGCCCCATTCTGCCACATCAGCATCACCTCCCCTACGGGAAAGTGCCAGCCGCCTACCGTTTTTCGTGTAGAACCTCTCCTGCCCTCGCGGGCAATCCTATTTTACAAAAAAGAACAACATTTGTCAATCCTCGTAGGGGCCGATGCCTACATCGGCCCATTTTTGCACCCTTGTAGGGGCGGACGACCCTGTCCGCCCCCTTTTTCTGCCCTTTTTACAACAAAATCATCGCATAATCGTAAACGATACACGAAGACCCGCTCACGCTGATCCTCACCTGCGCCACCTGCGCCCCCTCCGGCACGCTGGCCGAATATCGCCGCAGCTTACACGCCGTCCCGCCCGGGAGCGTCTCGTCGGCGATGCTCTTGGCGCTCAGCGTCGTGAACGTCCCCGACTCCGCAAACCGAACGGACACCGTCGGCACAGCCGCCGTCGCGTGCACCAGAAGCTCGGCCTTCTTCGTCCCCGCCGGAACGCTGATCGCGCTGCACGTGGCCGTGCCGGTCGAGTAGCTCGAGGGCGTGACGTCAAGCTTGACATACGACAAAAGCGCCGAGTACATCGTCTTGTCCTCGATCCAGAGCTTCATCGTGTACGTGAAATTCGGATCGAGCGCCTGATTGACCGTGTATTCCGCCGCCGATTCCGTCGCGTCCGAGTAGTGGTTGATCTCGCCCATCGCCGTCTCACACAGCTTCGTCGACCCCTTCCAGATCGACAGCTTCATGTGCGCCGGTGTGCCAGTCGAGGTCGACGAGCCGGTCTTGAGCGTCAGCTTCGTGGCCACGCAGTAGCCGTCCGGCCGGAACGTGAAGAGATCGACCCACGCCTGCTCCGTCACGATCTCCTTCGAGATCACCTTGCCGTTGAACCCCTTGTCCCCGCTGAAATTGACCGTCGCGCTCGCCGGGCAGACCGGTGCGAGCTGAAGCATTTTGTTGAGAAACAAAAGGCCTCCCGAGTACGTGTCCATCAGCGACGTGTCCTGAAACGCGTCGACGATCATGCCGTCTGCAAACGCCGGTCTGCCGCCGTTGTGCGCCTGCACTGCCAGTAACCCGCCCAGCGTCACAAGCCCGCTTTCCGCCAGCCGCAGCGATCTGCCGCCGTTTTCGTCCAGCCGCGAAAAGTTGTCGTTCATTTCCTCGAGACTTACCGGGTCCTCCGGCACCCATCTGCAAAGCCCCAAATGTTCCGTTCTGGTCATAAAAAATCCTCCTGAAAGTGAAATTAGGGAAAGCCCCTTCACTCTCAGGAGAAAATTTCACGTTTGTTGCACATTTTCGTGCAACTTCCTACGTAATTACAAACCCGCCGTTCACGCCCAGCACCTGCCCGGTGATAAACGGCGCGTCCGCCAGAAAAACCATCGCCCTTGCAATGTCCTCCGGCGTTCCCAGCCGTTCCAGCGGCGTCTGCTCCCGCAAGCCCTCCATGACCTCCGGCGCAACGTTCGCGCACATATCCGTCCGGATGACGCCCGGGGCGATGCAGTTGACGCGGATGCCGCTCGGTCCGAGCTCCTGCGCCAGCGCCTTGGAAAGCGCGATCACCGCGCCCTTTGTCGCAGAGTAAGCCGCCTCACACGACGCGCCGACCTGTCCCCACATCGAAGAAACCGTCACGATCGCGCCCGCCTGCTTTTGCAGCATCCCCGGCAAAGCCGCACGCACGCAGTGGAACATTCCGTCGACATTCACCGCAAAAATGCGCCGCCACTGCTCGGGCGAAATGTCCGAGATCAGCCCAAAATGCGCGATGCCCGCGTTGCAGATCAAAGCGTCCAGCGCCGGAACGTCAGAAAACGCGGCCTTGACCTGCGCTTCGTCCGCCACATCGCAGCAAATTGCAGCGGCCCCGGTCTGCCGCGCCAGCTCCCGCGCCAAGTCGTGACTTTTCTCATACAAAAACCAGACGCGCCAACCCCGCGCGGAAAATTCCCGCACCGCCGCCGCGCCGATCCCCCGGCTCCCGCCGGAAATCAAAACGTTCATAAGCACCTCAAAAAAATCGCCCTTTTCCCGCGAAAAGGGCGATTTGCGTTATCTTCTGCGTGTTTTCGTCTTATGCTCGGAATACTGCTTGATCGAAGACATTTTGCTGCTGGACTCCGACATGAACTGCTTGAGCATATCGTCGAACGATTTTTGCTGCGGCTGCGCGGGCGCGGAATTTGCACTGCGCGGCGCACTGGACCGTTCGCCGGAGGGCGCGTTGTTCCGCGGCGAAGCGTTGTTGAAGCCGTTCTGGCGCGGCCGCGAATACTGCTGCCTGGCCGGCTGCGGAAGGGTGCGCTTGATGGAAAGATTCGTCTTGCCGTTTTCCCGGCCGATGATCATGACCTTCACGTCCTGCCCCTCGGTGAGGTGCTCGCGGATGTCGCTGACATAGGCGTGCGCGATCTCCGAGATGTGCACCATGCCGGTCGACCCATCCGGCAGCGCGACGAATGCCCCGAATTTCGTCAGGCTCTTGACCTTTCCTTCCACAACTGCTCCAACTGTAAGCTCCATATGTCGTTTCGTTCTCCCATAATATTTCAATCCCGCCGGGCCCTGCCCGAAACGGAACAGCTTGCGCCTATTTGCCGACGTCGTAGAAAATGATATCGCCCTCGTCGACCATGCCGAGCTTATCCCGCGCGACGGCCTCAACGCCCTCGTCGGTCCCCAGCGCGTCGATCGCGTCCTGAATGCGGTTGTTTTCCTGTGTGGTCGCGGCGATGCTGCCGGTCAGCGTCGCTTCCTGCTCGTTCTTCTCGTTGATCTGCTGGCGCAGCGACACCAGCGTGACCGTAGCGTACACCACGAGGATCAGAAGGATCAGCTTCACCAGAAGCGAGGACTTGACGAACTTCATGCTTGGCCTTGCCCCTTTCAGAATCTGCGCGTTCGCCTGTAAGCATCTTATCGATAATTGTACCCCATTTTTTGCAGCTTGCAAAGAGGTTTTTCAAAAAAATTTTCAGTTTTTTTGCAACCCACCGCACCGGCCGCAAAAAAAGCGCCAGCGCCACCGTAAAAACGCGCAGAAAAAACCGGCTCATCGTGCAAAAATACAAAACCGCGCCAAAACCAGCCGCCGGAAAGACGAACAACCGCAGATCGCCTCTGCCCGGATACAGCGCAAAGGCCAGAAACGAGAGCAGAACCGTCAGCACAAAGCCGCCGCCCAGCACCCCGGAGAGCTTTGCGCACACGCGCCGTCCTGCCCGCAGCAGATCATAGACCAGCCCGAGCGCCGCGCCAAGCAGCACCGCCAGCAAAAACTGCCCGGCCTGCAAGCAAACCGGAAGCTCCATCAGCCGAACAGCCGCGCCAGAAAGCTTCCCGCCGGCTGCGCGTCCTCATAGCTCAGACTGTCGACCGTTCCGTCGACCAGGACCTCGCCGCCGTCGAGCCGGAGAAGCTGCAAATGAAGCCCCTGCCCCCGGACGATCAAAACACCCTTCGTCGTGGTGAGCACGATCGTATTTTCATCGAAGCTCTCGACCTCGATGACGCCCGTCATATGAAGCCGCGCCCGCGCGTCCAATTGGAGCTGGTGCGGGGCCTCGATGGAAGCTGCCTGCGGATTTGCCATAACGCGCCCTCCTTGCCGTACCGATGCTTCAGTATACGCAAAGGTCCGCGCCCATATTACACGATCTCGCGGTACATGGCAGACGCATCGTCCTTGCGCACCGCCTCCGCAACAGCCAATACCTCGACCTTGAGCGTCCGCGCGCCGAAGGCGATCTCGATCTGGTCTCCGACCTTCACGTCGTAGCTTGCCTTCGCGGGCCTGCCGTTGACGGAAATTCTTGCATTGTCGCACGCCTCGTTTGCAACCGTCCGGCGCTTGATGAGCCGGGAAACCTTCAGATATTTATCCAAACGCATACAAAAACTCCTATAAAAATCGGGAAAGCTTTTGAAGCCTTCCCGATTGACACGATATTACTTGCTGATCTGATCCTTGAGCGCCTTGCCGGGCTTGAAGACGGGAACGGTGGTCGCGGGAATTTCGATGGGCTCCTTGGTCTTGGGGTTGCGGCCCATACGCGCCTCGCGGGCCTTGGTCTCAAAGCCGCCGAAGCCGACGAGCTGGACCTTATCGCCCTGGCACAGGGTCTCTGCGATGGTATCAAACGTTGCGTTGACGGCCTTCTCGGCGTCCTTCTTGCTCATGGCGCACTTCTTGGCGACCTCTGCGATCAGTTCGGTTTTATTCATGGTACTTCCTCTTTTCATGTATTTGTTGTTCGTTTTTCGGCAGAACCTGTGTGCTCCAGCTTTTTCTGCGCAGCCCAGAGCGACAGCAGCTCTTCGCCGGAGAGCTCCTCCAGCGCTCGGCCCGCCTGCCGTGCGGCCGATTCCATTGCGCCAAAACGGCGGATAAATTTTTCGCAGGCTTTGTGGAGGGCGTCCTCCGGATCGACCTGCAGGAAAGCAGCGACATTGACCGCCGCAAACAGCAGATCGCCGAGCTCTTCTGTGGGGTCGGCCCCATCGGAAATGGCCTGGCGCAGCTCCGCCGTTTCTTCTTCTAGTTTGTCCAGACATTCCCCTGCCGATTCCCAGGCAAAACCGCATTTGGCGGCTTTTTTCTGAATTTTCTCGCTGCGCCACGTGGCGGGGAGCGATTTTGCAACGCTGTCTAACGTTTCGGTCACGGTCGTCTGGCCTTTTTCCTGTTTCTTGACCTCGTCCCAGCTTCTGGCCTCGCCGCCGAAAAGCGCGGGATGACGGAAAATAAGCTTTTTGCATTCGGCGTCGCACACATCGTCGAGCGTGAAGCGGCCCGCCTCGCGCTCAATATCGGTGTGGAACAAGACCTGAAGCAGCACGTCCCCGAGCTCTTCGCGCATATGCGCCGGATCGTCGAGATCGAAGCCCTCGCAGGCCTCATACGCTTCCTCCAGAAAATTTCGCCGGATGGAAAGGTGGGTCTGTGCGCCGTCCCAAGGGCAGCCGCCCGGTGCGCGCAGGACCTCAACAAGCTTTAGAAGATCGGCAAAGCCATAGCGGTCTTTGCTAGTAAAATTTATCATAATTCGCCCTCTTTCGCAAGGCTTTTTTTAATTTTCTTTGCGAATTCTCAGGATTTTTGCGATCTTGTCGCCCTTCGGCAGAAGCATACAGTCCTCATACCGCACGCACCGCAGCGCAACGACCAGAACCGCGTACAAAACCACCGCAAATACCAGCGATGCTAGGCATCCGAGCTTCCAGCCGACCGCCCTTTCCAGCACCCGATACACCATAAATGTCGCCCCGCCCATGATCGCCGAGGCCAGAAGCGGCCGGAGGATGTTCTTGAAGATCGCGGGCCTTGCCTCTACGTGCCTTCGCATCGCGACAATGTCCATGCAGGTGATGGCGATGTAGCACACAAGCGTGCCGATCGGCGCGCCGATGATGTTGAGCGAAGGCTGGCCGACGAGAATATAGTTGACGATGATCTTCACAATGCCGCCAATGAGCATATTGATGACCGGTGTCACCACGTCGCCGCTGGCCTGCATGATCGCGTTCAGAAGCAGCACGAGAGAGTTGAAAATGACCGCCAGACCGAGGATCGCCATCATCGGCGCGGCCAGTTCAATTTTATCCTCCGTATACGACGAGCACAGAAGCCGGATGACCGGCTCTGCCATCACAAAAAGACCCGCCGCGCACGGCATGGCAATGAGCGCCATCGTCCGCACGGCAGACTCGGAGGTCTGCTTTGCCTCGCGCAGATCCTTGCGGGTGAGAGACGCTGTGATCGCCGGGATGACCGCGATGGTGATCGTCGGGATGAACGAGCAGGGAAGGGCGAACACCGTCTGGCAGAAATTGTAGATGCCCTTGGCGGAGTCCGCCATCTTTTCCGTCCATTGCAGCGCGCCGGTGAGCCGCCGCATATAGATCATCGTGTCAAAGAGGTTGATGATCTGAAGCCCCGCCGAGCCCAGCGTAATGGGAACGGCGATGGACAAAAGCTCTTTCATTGTGCTTCTGGTCGACTTCGCCTCGCCGCCGCCGAGAGACAGAACGCCGCTCGACTGCCGGAACTTGTGATGCAGATAAAAGACCGAGATCAGGCTTCCGATCGTCACGCCGAGGATCGCGCCGCCCGCGGCCAGCGTGATATCGCCGTAGTCTCTTGCCGATTCTCCCGGCGCGAGAACAATGCCCTGCGCCCGGACAAACGCTTCGCCGGTGAGCTTCATCACGAGCCACGAAAGCCCGAGGCCCACGACGAGCCGCGTCACCGCCTCAAAGATCTGGCTGACGGACGTCGGCGTCATGTTGCTCTGCCCCTGGAAAAAGCCGCGGTAGGCAGAGACAAGGCAGATGAGCAGCACGCACGGCGCCAGAGCCGCAATGGCCGCCCACGAGTTTTCGTTCGTCGTGACCATGACCGACAGCTGCCGGCAGAACACGAGCATGATGAGCGTGCCGACGACGCCGATGGTCAGAAAGACCTTCATGGACACCGAGTAGATCTTGCGGATCTGCGCGTAATTGTCGAGCGCCTGCGCCTGCGAGATCATCCGGCTGACGGCGACGGGCAGGCCCGTCGTGGAGATCATCAGCAGGACGTTGTACACGTCGTAGGCGGTGTTGAAATAGCCGAAGCCGTCTTCTCCGATGATGTTGTTGAGCGGGACCTTGAACAAAAAGCCCATGAGCTTGACGAGCACCGTCGCCATCGCGAGCACCGCCGTGCCCTGCAAAAACGTCTGCTTTCTGATGGGCTGATCGTTCATTTGGAAGCCTCCTGCGCATCGTCCGAGAAGACCCTCGGGATCGCGTAGTCATGCAGCTCCTGAAGAGCGCCCGCGACGTCGAGCGTCGGGAACTTGCCTGCATTGTACAGGATCTGCCCGCGCACCATCGTCAGCACCACGTCGTGGCCCGACGCGCTATAGACCAGGTTCGACAGCACATTGTGGCACGGAATGAGATGCGGCTGCGTAAAATCGAGCAGAATGAGGTCCGCGTCCATACCGATTTTGATCTGTCCGCACTCTTTTTCCCGTCCCTGCGCCTTTGCCCCGCAGACCGTCGCCATCATGAGCGCCGCTTCTGCCGGAATGGCGGTGGGGTCGCCTGTTTTCGCCTTGGCCATGAGCGTGCAGGCCTTGATTTCTTCAAAAAGATCGAGATTGTTGTTGGACGCGACAGAATCCGTACCGAGGCACACATTCATACCGGCCTTTACCATGCCCATCACGTCTGCGCAGCCGGACGCGAGCTTGAGATTGCTCACCGGGCAGTGCACCGCGCTCACGTGCCGCTTGGCAAGAAGCCGCATGTCCTCCTGCGTCAAATGCACGCAGTGCGCCGCCGTCGTGGGGACATCGAACACATGGTGGCAGTCGAGCACCTGTGCGGGTGTGAGTCCGTATCGCTCGACGCACTGCTCGTGCTCCAGCTTCGTTTCCGAAACGTGCACCTGCATACCGATGCCTTCATTGATCGCGAACTCCGACAGCGCGTCCCAGAGCTGATAGGTGGACGTGTATTCGGCGTGGATGGAGGCCTCAATTTTGATGCGGCCGTTATCAAACCCATGCCACTTGTCCTTGAGCGCGACGAGCTCCTGACAGGCCGGGAAGGTCTCAAAGTCAAAATCGTCTCCCAAAAACATCGACGTACCGCGCGAAATGTTGGCCTTCATGCCGGATCTGGCAATGACCTCGCAGATATCCTCGCAGAAATAGTACATATCCGAAACGCTCGTCACGCCAAACCGCAAACACTCCGCCACGGCCAGCGTCGTCGCGGTCCGCACGCACCGGCTATCTAACCGGTCTTCGCGCGGGAAAATGTAGTCGTTCAGCCATTCCTGCAATTTCAGGTCGTCTGCATATCCGCGCAGCAGCTGCATCGGAAGATGCGTGTGGCAGTTGATCAGACCCGGCATCAGCACCATGCCGGTCGCGTCAATGATCCGCTCGGGCTTTTCCTCCGGCGCGTGCTTGCTGAGATAGCTGATCTTGCCGTCGGTCACGCCGACAAACGCGTCCGTCCAGACGGACATCCGTTCGTCCATCGTGACGACGCAGACATGGGAAAAGAGGGTATTCATTCGCATTCCTCCTGAGACAGCGCAGGGCCTTGCTGGGCAAGACGGCGCAGAAGTTCAAACATTTCGTCCTTCTGCTGCAAGATCGTCTCGATGCGCGCAATATAGTCCTGCGGGGATTTGGGATTGTGGCAGCGCTCCAGCTGCCCGGCGGGGAGATTGATCTTGTTCATGCCGCCGCCTCCGAGCGATAAGATCGTGTGGAGCTCTTCCATCATGTATATGTTGTAAAGTCCGGTTGATCCCGGCCGGCACCAGCCGGTGTTTTCAAAGCTGCCGGACATATACTTCTGCCGGTAGAGATAGTATGGCTCGAAATCGTTTTGGCGAAGCGCGTCTTCCGCGAAGGCCAGCATCTGCGCCACGTCGGCATTGCTGGGAAGCGGCACGCGGTTCTGAAACAGATTCGCGCCTTTTTTAAGCGCCAGCGTGTGCACCGTCACATTGCTGGGACCCAGCGACAAAACCTGCGATAAAGAAGCGGCGAACTTCTCCGGCGTGTCTCCGGGAAGCCCCGCGATCAGATCCATGTTGATGTCCTGAAAGCCGATGCTCTGCGCCTGCCGGAACGCTTCCACGGTCTGCGCGCTCGTGTGCCGCCGTCCGACGTTTTCGAGCACATCGTCCGCCATCGTCTGGGGGTTAATAGAAATTCTGGTCGCGCCGCCGTCTTTGATGACCCGGAGCTTCTCTTCGTCCAGCGTGTCGGGTCTTCCGCCCTCGACGGTAAACTCCAGACAGCGCGAAAGATCGAAGCTTCTGTTAATGGTACCCAGCAGCGCCTGCATCTGCACGCTCGAAAGCGTCGTCGGCGTGCCGCCGCCCATGTATAAAGAGCGGATATGATACCCCGACTGCGCCAGAAGCTTCCCCGTGTATTCGATCTCCCGGTGCAGCGCTTGCAAGTATGGAGGAAGATATGCGCCGAAGCGCTCAATGGACTCGCTGACAAACGAGCAGTACGCGCACCTCGTCGGGCAGAACGGAATCCCGATGTAAACGGATAGATCCTTTGGTTCCAGAAGCTTTGAAGCCTCCAGCGTATGGCGCGACGCGTCGAGGCAAAGACGGCTTCTCTCGGGCGTGACGAAATACGTCTTTTCCAGAAGCCGCGCCGCGTCTTTTTCCGAGCCGCCCTCCATCATGCACTTGCTCGACAGCTTCGTCGGCCGGACGCCGGAGAGCGCGCCCCACGGCGGAGCTGCATCCAATACCTGCACGGCGGCCAGATAATAGCTCTGCTGCAAAATGCGCCGCGTCAGACGAACGTCTGCTTTTTGAATCGCGATTCGCTTCGCGGCAAAGCCTGTTTTTCCGTGATACGTTACTTTCGCCGTTGCGGTCAGAAATCGATCCCCGCGCGAAAGAGACGAGACCGTGCCGTCGCCTTCAAACGGCTCTGTCACAAATTCCGACGGCTCGGAGGAAAACAGCTGCATTTGCAGCTGCTCGACCGGATACCGCTCGGTGTGATTTTTGAGGTACAGCTTCATACGCGCATAGCCCCGCGCATATAGTAGTTCGTGCTGCGCTCCTGCTCTAACGTGGATTCTTCCCCGTGCCCCGGAAGCACCCGATAGTCCCCCGGAAGCGCGGCGAGCCTTTTCAGAGACGCCAGCATCTGCCGTTCATTCCCGCCGGGAAGATCGGTCCGGCCGCAGCAGCCGGCAAAGAGCGTGTCGCCGGAAAATAAAACGTCCCCGCACACAAAGCAGCTCGACCCCAGCGTGTGCCCCGGCGTCGCGAGCACATGAAACACCATTGGCCCGACGGTAATGTCGTCTCCGTCCAGAAACGTTTCGGTGTAGACAAGATTTCCGTGGCTCATATTCGTCCGTTCGTCGGTATCCAGTGCGCTGACATAGATCGGCACATCCGGAAAGCTTTCATGCAGCGCCCGCAGCGCGCCCGTGTGGTCAAAATGCGCGTGTGTCAGCAAAATCGCGCCCAGCCGCAGCGAATGGGCCTTGAGCGTGTCTGTGATTTTCTGCGGCTGCGCACCGGGATCGATGAGGGCGCAGACGCCGTCTTCGAAGACCACATAGCAATTGGTCTCCAGCGGCCCGAGCGGCAGAGTCAAGATATCCATACGTCATCCTCCCTACTTGAGATCATTCGTGTCGACGATGAGCGTGACCGGCCCATCGTTTTCCGATTCTACCTGCATATATGCGCCAAACTCGCCGTGCTGCGGCGCAAATCCCAGCCGTTCGCACTCGCGCAGAAACTGCTCATAAAGCGGAATGGCGATCTCGGGCTTTCCGGCGCCAATAAAGCTCGGCCTTCTTCCGTGGCTCACATCGCCGTAGAGCGTAAACTGGCTCACGACCAGCACCTCTCCGCCGACGTCCGAAAGCGACAGGTTCATCTTGTCGTTTTCATCCCGGAACACGCGAAGACCCAGAATTTTCTCCGCCAGCTTCCGGCATTTTTCCGGCGTATCGTCCGGCGCGACGCCGAGCAGGATGAGAAATCCCCGCCCGATCCGGCCGCGCACCTCGCCGCCAATCGAAACAGACGCGGAATTGACCCGCGTAACAACAGCCTTCATGTCTTACCCCTCCGCGCGTCTGACCGCGCTTACACCCGAGATGCCGCGCAGCCGCGCCATCACATTCTGAAGCTCTGTGAGATTGTGCACCTGAAAAACGAGGCTCACCAGCGCCCGTCCGCTTCCGACCGAGCGGGCCGACATTTCGTTCATCCGAAGACGCAAACTCGTCAAAATCGTCGCCACGTCCAGCATCAGCCCATCGCGGTCAACGGAGTCGACCTCCAGCGCAGTCATAAACGTCGCCTCGGGGCTCTCGGCCCACGTGACCTTGACCCAGCGGCCGGACTGCGAGGGATCGGAAGCGCTCTTCGCGTTCGGACAGTCCTTGCGGTGGACAGATACGCCGTAGCCCTTGGTGATAAAGCCGATGATATCGTCTCCCGGCACCGGTGTGCAGCAGCGGCTGAACTTGATCATGCAAGAGCCGATGTCCTCGACAATGACGCCCGAAGCGTCGATCGCGGGCTGCTGCTTGTTGAGATTCAAAAGCTCCTTCGGCGTCGCGGCCTTTGTCGCCTTTGTGACCTCGTCGCGGATTCTGCCCACGGCCTTGACCGCGGTGAGTCCGCCGTAGCCGATGGCCGCGTACATATCGTCCAGACAGTCAAAGCTCACGCGCTTTAACACCAGCGGCAGCACGTCCTCAGACTGGATGATCTCGGGGTTGATGCCGATGCGGCGCAGCTCCGACTCAAAGCTTGCCTTGCCGCGGATGATATTCTCGTCGCGCTTTTCGCGCTTGAACCACTGCTTGATCTTGATGCGGGCCTGATTGGACCGGCAGATATTGAGCCAGTCGCGGCTCGGGCCCTTGGCAGACTTCGAGGTCAGAACCTCGACGATATCGCCGTTGTGAAGCACCTGATCGTAGCTTGCGATGCGGTTGTTGACCTTCGCGCCGATCATGGTGTTTCCGACCGCGGAGTGGATCGCGTAGGCAAAGTCGATGGGCGTCGAGCCCGACGGCAGGCTCATGACCTTTCCCTTGGGGGTAAAGACGAAAACCTCGTCGTCGAACATATCGACCTTCAGAGAGTGGATATAATCGTCCGCCTCCGTGTCCTGCTGGTTCTCCAGGAGTCTTCTTACCCACTCGAATTCCTTTTCCGAGCCCTCGCCGACGTTCTGCTTGTATTTCCAGTGTGCCGCGACGCCGTATTCCGCCGTCTGGTGCATTTCCCAGGTGCGGATCTGCACCTCAAAGGGAATGCCCTGCGAGCCGATGACCGTCGTGTGAAGAGACTGGTACATATTGGGCTTCGGCGTGGAGATATAGTCCTTGAACCGCCCGGGGATCGGGTTAAACAGGTCGTGGATGTGACCTAAAACGTTATAGCAGTCGGCGATATTGTCGACGATGACGCGGAAGGCGTACAGGTCATACAGCTCGTCGATGGTCTTGTTCTGCGCCCGCATTTTGCGGTAGATGGAGTACGTGTGCTTGACCCTGCCGTAGATCGAGCCGTGGATGCCGACGGAGGCCAGCCGGTCGGTGATCTTCGACTGGATGGCGTTCATGAAATTCTGGGCGCTTGCCTCGTTCTCCTGCAAAAAGTCGATGATCTGCTGATAGCCCTCGGGATCGAGGTACTGCAGCGACACGTCCTCAAGCTCCCACTTGATCTTCTGCATACCAAGCCGGTGTGCCAGCGGCGCGTAAATTTCCATCGTCTCCATCGACTTGGAGATCTGCTTGGCGGGCGTCTGGTACTGAAGCGTTCTGGTGTTGTGCAGACGGTCGGCGATTTTGATGAGGATGACACGGATGTCCTTGCTCATCGCCATGAACATCTTGCGCAGGTTTTCCATCTGCTGCTCTTCGGTCGTGGAATACTGCACGCGCGTGAGCTTTGTGACGCCTTCGACAAGCTCTGCTACCGTCTGGCCGAACAGATGCGAAATTTCATCGAAGCTCGCGTCGGTGTCCTCCAGGCAGTCGTGCAGCAGCGCCGCAACGATCGCGTCGGTATCCAAACCGATCTCCGCGACGATCTCCGCCACGGCCAGCGGGTGGATGATATAGGGTTCGCCCGACTTTCGCAGCTGATTTTTGTGCTTGCGGTCGGCGTATTCATAGGCTTTTTGAATTTCGTCGAGATCAGCAGCCGGCGCATAGCGCTTCACGGCCTGCATCATCGACGCATAATGTTCTTCTCTGGTTTCCATTCAGGTTCCTGCCTTTAATTCCTTGAGATGAAGAAGCGTGGGACTCTTTTCGAGATCGACCTTCTTGCCGTCGCTGGTCAGCCGGACGACGAGAAGCTTCGGCCGCTGCTCCATTTGCAGCAGTCCTTGCTCCTGAAAAACGTCCAGACAGACGCGAATTTTGCTTCCGCCGCAGCTGCAGCCCGCGAAGCGCGTGATCTTGCGCACGAGACAGCCGAACTCCTCGCGCACCTCGCCGTTTTCCGCCGCCGCGCACAGATACCGCCAGACCGCGACAAAATCCTGCCGCACCGGGATGAGCCCATCGAGCTCCTGCACCGTTAAGGCCTCGCCCAGCATATGGCGTCTGTAAAGGTCCTTCCCCGCTGTGATGCGTTTTCGCGCGGCCTCGTCCGGCCGGATGTCGAGCAGATTCAGCTGCACCGTCCGCAAGCCCCGGTACTCGTTGACCTGCGGCGTGTACGCGACATCCACAACGTCTCCCAGCGCCACGGCTGCCATCTGCGCGGTCATGGAGAAAAAGATCGCGTTGAAATGATAGCCCTGACCCGAAAGCCGCAGCCGCAGGTGCTTGCCGCCGCCGACCTCGGAGAGGTCCGTAATGGTCAGATCGCGCAAGATCAGCACCGGCCGCGGACACCCGGCCCCGCAGGGCTCGAGCTCGTCGAGCTGCTGCACATTCGCCGTCGTGAGCAGCTGCGGCGGAATTTCGCAGTCGATCCGGAGCGCAGGATCACAGTCCGGCGAGCGGGAGAATTCGTCCGTCAGCGCCAGGATCTTTTCACGGAAGCGGCCGATTTGGTCGCGCCGGATGGTAAAGCCCGCGGCCAGCTCGTGCCCGCCGTAGCTCTCTAAAAGATCGGACAGCTGCTCGAGAGACGCAAACAGATTGAACCCGCCGTAAGAGCGAGACGAGGCCTTTCCCTTGCCGCCGTCGAGGCAAATGAGAAACGTCGGGCAGCTGTATTCCTCGGCAAGCCGCGACGCGACGATCCCGACCACGCCCTGGTGCCACGTTTCGTCGGCCAGCACGATGGCCTTCGGCGCTTTTCCGGACGGCAGCATCGAGACCGCCTGCCGGTAAATGCCGCTCTCCACCTCCTGCCGCTTGCGGTTGAGCCTGCACAGCTGGCTTGCCAGCTCCACGGCCCGCGCCGCGTCGGTCGTGAGAAACAGCTCCGTTGCGATCTCCACGTGCCCCATGCGCCCGGCGGCGTTGATGCGGGGGGCCAGCGTATAGCCGATCGTGCCTGCGGTGATGGGCGGCTTGAGCGCGCCGCACTCAGCCATCAGCGCGGCAAGACCGACCCTTTTGGGGTTGGCCAGCGCCTGAAGCCCGCGCCAGACCATTTTCCGGTTCTCGCCCGTCAGCGGCATCACGTCCGCGACCGTTCCGAGGCACAGAAGATCGCAGTACTCGTCTAAAAGCGCCTCCTGATCGCCGTGCAGCGCGGAGGCCAGCTTGAACGCCACGCCAACGCCCGCCATCTCGAGAACCGGCTCAGGCTGATCCTTTCGGTGCGGGTCAACGACCGCGACGGCCGCGGGAAGCTCGGTTTTACACTCGTGGTGGTCCGTGACGACGAGCTCCATGCCGAGCTCCCGGCACAAGGCCGCCTCCTGTGTGGCGGTAATGCCGCAGTCGACCGTGACGATCAGCTTGACCCCCTGCTCCTTGAGCGCCCGCACGGCGATCTCGTTGAGCCCATAGCCCTCTTCCAGCCGCGCGGGAATATAGCTCGTCACGCGCCCGCCGCGCTTTCGGAGAAAATCTGTCAAAAGACACGTCGCCGTGATGCCGTCGACGTCATAGTCTCCGAACACGCAGATATGCTCGCGCCGCTCGAGCGCTTTTTTGACGCGGCGCACGGCCTTGTCCATGTCCAGTAAGTCCATGGGGCTTGACAGCGGCATATCCGCCGACAAAAACGCCCGCGCCTTTTCTTCCGTGTCATAGCCCCGGCTGCATAAAACGGCCGCCGTGACCGGCGACCACCCAGCCCTGCGCAGCGCATGGACTGCGTCTTGCTCATAGGACGAAATCGTCCAGGTTCCGTACTTCAATTCCGATACACATCCATCTGTCCGCCCAAAGGGATGCTGAAAATCCAAAGGGCACTATTTTTCTGCATATCATTATAGCATCATACTTCGTATATCACAATAAAAATTCAATGAACAAATGCGCATTGCGGAAAAATTGCGGCAAATTTGCAAACGGACTTTCACAAAACCTCTTTTCTTTGCGCAGCGCACATGGTAAAATAACAAGAAATGCTTTTTACGGAGGCTTGAGAATGGAACGACCCGCAAAAAAGAACCGCGGCGTGTGCCGCCTTCTGCCGCTGGCCGCGCTGGCGGCGGGACTTCTGTGGGCCGGAAATTTTACCGTGGGACTGACGGAGCTCAGCATTTGCTCGGAAAAGCTCCCCGCTGCGTTCGAGGGCTTTCGCATCGCGCTCGTCACGGATCTTCATAACCGCGTCTTCGGCCCGGAGAACGACTGGCTGATCGGCCAGCTGGAAAGCGCAAAGCCGGATCTCATCGCCCTTTCGGGGGACATCGCAGACGAGGATTCCGACCTGGACGTGCTTTCCGCGCTTCTGCCGCGCTTGAGCGCCATTGCGCCGTGCGTCTACGTGACGGGAAACCACGAATGGCGCATGAAAGACCGCGAGGTCTGGTTCTCCCTTCTGGAAAAAAGCGGCGTGACCTATCTTTCCAACCGCTTTGCCCGCCTCACGCGAGGAGAAAGCGAGATCATCCTCGCCGGTGTGGACGATCCCAACGGCCCGCGCGACCAGAAAACGCCGGGAAAGCTCCTGCGCGAGGTAAAAGCGGCCGCGCCGGACGATTATATCGTCGTTCTGTGCCACCGCAACGACCAATTGGAGAGCCTTGCAGATCTGGGCGCCGATCTCGTGCTCAGCGGCCATGCCCACGGCGGCGTGGTCCGGCTGCCCATTTTCGGCGCGGTCTTCGGCACGCACTATGAGCTTTTCCCCGAGGATACCGAGGGCGTCATTACCAGGGGCGAGGCGTGCATGGTCGTCAGCCGCGGTCTCGGCGGCAGCCGCCGTCTTCCGGTGCGCATCGCCAACCGTCCCGAAATTCCCGTCATCACCCTGCACAGCAAAGAACAATAAAATACTTGAGATAGAGAGAAAAAAGCTATGAAGCAGTCAAAAGCGGCGATCTATGTATTACTGGCCGGTGTATTCTGGGGCAGCATGGGCGTGTTTGTGCGCACGCTCAACGCGGCGGGCCTTTACGCGATGGATATCGTGCAGGCGCGGATGCTCTCGGGCCTTTTGTTTGTGGGCGGCTATATGCTGCTGTTCGCGCGGGACAAATTCCGCGTCCGTCTGCGCGACCTCTGGTGCTTTCTGGGAACCGGCTGCGGCAGCATCCTGATCTTCTCCTGGTGCTATTTTTCCGGGATGCAGGAGACAAGCCTGAGCGTGATGGGCGTGCTTCTTTATACGTCGCCTGCGGTCATCATGATTCTGAGCGTGCTCTTGTTCCATGAAAAGCTGACGAAGGCCAAGCTTCTGGCGCTTTTCATGACGTTTGCCGGGTGCTGCCTCGTCTCCGGGCTCGGAAGCGACACGTCGGTCTCCATGAAGGGGCTGCTTCTGGGCCTCGGCGCAGGCTTTTTCTATGGGCTCTATTCCATCTTCAGCCGCTTTGCCATCGACCGCGGCTACAGCTCGTGGACCATCACATTCTACACGTTCCTGTTTTGTATGCTCGGCGGGGCGCTTTTTGCCGACTGGGGCGCGATCGCGGGCGCCATTGCGGCGGACAAGACGATGCTTTTGTGGATGCTCGGCACAGGCTTTGTCACGGCGTTCCTGGCCTTCGGCTTTTACACCAAGGGCCTGGAGGGCATGGAGCCCAGCCGCGCGGGCATTCTCGCGTCTACCGAGCCGGTCGTCGGCACGCTGTTTGGAACGTTCGTGTTCCACGAGCCGCTGACGCTCGCCAATATCGCGGGCATTTTGCTCGTGCTCGGCGGCATCGTCGTTCTGAGCGCGAAAAAGAAAGACAAAGCGTAAACTTTCTATAAACAATGGCCGCAATTCGTTGTAAATTCTGTAACGAATCCCTATAATAAATGACAGAATTCTAAGGAAGCTCTGCATCGATCACCGGTTGTGGACGGCGAGAGATTTTTCGTCAAGGCAAGGTTTGGAAACGCAGGAAGGCTTTGTGCCTTTCAAGTTTTCAAACTGCGGCATTGGCGGAAAAGATCCGGCGTCCGCGGCCGGGGATTGATGCAGAGGTTCCGCAATAAAAACAGGGGGCAATACCATGTTTCAAAAGCTGGGCGATGCGCTGCGGCGGTTCATGTACGGCCGCTACGGGTCGGATTCCCTTAATAAATGGCTGCTGATCCTGGCAGTGGTTCTGATTTTGCTCGGCTCGCTCGGCAGCCGCTATCTCGCGCCGTGGATGGCTGCGTTCAATACGCTGGCCTACGTGCCGCTATTATGGTCGCTGTTTCGCATTTATTCGCGCAACATCGAGGCCAGACGCCGCGAAAACGCCGCCTTCCAGCGCTTTTTCACAAGACTACGCGACCGGCAGAACCGGTACTTCACCTGTCCGCGCTGCCGTCAGGTCGTCCGCGTTCCCCGCGGCAAGGGCCGCATCAACATCCGCTGCCCCAAATGCGGCGAACAGTTCATTAAGAAAACCTAGTGGTATAAAAAGTTT
>DJQK01000113.1 GCA_002437575.1 Clostridiales bacterium UBA6388
CGCCGTAGAGCAGGAATTTTTCGGTCAGGGTCGTTTTACCGGCGTCCGGGTGCGAGATGATCGCAAAGGTTCTTCGCCGGGAGATCTCTTCTTTCAGGGTAGCCATGTATTCTGCCTCCAAATTCTAGTCTTGTTCGTTCCAATGCCGCGCCTTTACATGGGTTTGCCCTCCAAATTTGCCGGGGCAGCACCGCGCAATTGCGTCTTCGCGCTTCGCCGGATCTTTTCCGCCAATCCTTCGGTTTGAAAAACGAGAAATACACAAAGTATTCCTTCGTTTTCCAAACCTTGACTTGACGAAAAATCTCTCGCCGAAGCTGCTTGCCGAATTGTGCGGTGTTGCCCTTATTTTTCACAACTATGTTAGTGTAACATATCAGTTTCTGTTTTACAACCAGAAACGCAGAAAAAAGCGCCCCCGGCCAAAACCAGGGACGCTCCCATCTTTAGAAATAGTCCCGCATTGCTCTTGAACTGCAAATTGCGTACCACACGAGCACGACCGCTTCCACGCCCCAGGGGATGAACGTCAGCGGAAACTCCAAAAGCGGCGGGTCACAGCGCGAATTGACCGCCGAGAACGCGCCAAAGAGGAAGATGACAAGCCCCAGAAGGAACAGCTTCGGGCGCATATATTTCACGTATCCTTCCTCGTCGAGGCAGTCCGACGGCTTTTTGTCCTTCGGCATGAGAAGGCCGTTCATGAAAAGCTTCTTGTTTTTGGCCAGCAGGAACCACGTGTACAGGCAGTAGCCGCCGCAGAGGATGGAAATCAGGTCCATCAGATCG
Source organism: Clostridiales bacterium UBA6388 (assembly GCA_002437575.1). Classification (GTDB taxonomy): domain Bacteria; phylum Bacillota; class Clostridia; order Oscillospirales; family Oscillospiraceae; genus CAG-170. The sequence goes on from DJQK01000113.1 coordinate 790, forward strand.
TTCATGGAATTGCTCATTGCTCGTCTCCTTCTCCGGACGTATCCGGTTCGTCATTTTTCCGCATTTTATCCGCCTCGGCCTTGAGATTTTTCACAAGCAGAAACAGCCCGACGCCGCCAAACACAATGCCCGACGCCAGACCCACGATACGAAGCGTCGTCCAGCTCGTCTCTTTGATCGCGCCCGAGATCAGCTGATAGGCCAGATACACGAGGTAGCCGCCCGCCAGCAGCTGAAATAACCGGCGGCGCTCGTCCGGCTGATCATTCTTTTTCTTTTCGTTCATTTACACAAGTCCTTTCCGGAACTGTTCCATCATTTCGCCGGTCAAGCTGATATGGCTCTCGTCCTCGGGAATTTCCGAACGGTCAAACCAGCCGGCCTCGGCCAGCTCGTCTTCCTCGACGGTAATTTTGTCGCTGCCGTCGAGCTCGGCAAAAAAGCCGAAAAGCAGCGTGTCCGTAAACACCCACGGCTGGGATTTGTAAAAGCGCAGGTTCTTGACCCGCAGACCGGTTTCCTCCAGCACCTCGCGGTGCACCGTTTCCTCAATGGACTCGCCGATCTCGTTAAAGCCCGCAACGAGCGCGTACTTCTTAAACGGCCTGTCCTTATACCGCGTGAGCACGAGCCGCTCGCCGTCGTGAATGGCCACGATGACCGCCGGGCAGATCTTGGGGTAGACCGTATTGCCGCACGCCGGACAGACCATCGCCCGCTCGGTTTTGCTCTTTTCCATGGGCTTGCCGCACCGGCCGCAGAATTTCTGCCCGGAGTACCAGCGATATAGGCTCTCCCCTGCCGCCGCGGCCATTAAAGCAGGGCCCAGGTTCAGGCTGCGAAGCCTGCCGGTGTCCATATACGAAAAGCCGTCTGTTTCCGGAAGCTCCGCGTCCGATAACAGATAATCTGCCCGCGCGTCGATCGAGAACGCGTACTGAAGCTTTTCCTGCCCCACGTCTTTGACGCGCGGCACGATGAGGTTTCCGTCTTCGACCTTGCAGTAGAGCGTCCGTCCTTTGAACACGAGCACAAAATCGTCCGCGTCCGGTGTTTTCCACGACATCTGGTTGTGATAAATATGCGGCGCAATATCCTGTAGCATCGCTTTCTCCTTTATGTATCAGTTCTGTGCAAAAAACGCTTCGATCTCCGCTCTCGTGCCTGTGACCGAGCCCTGCGCAAAAAACGGCTTGCCGCCGCCGCGGCCGTGGCAGACTGCGTTGAGTTCCTTCACGAGCCCGCGAAGGTCTGCACCGGTCTTGCACAGCGCGTATTTATAGCCCTCGTTGTCGTCTCCGGCAAAGATCGCGATGCGTCCGGTGCAGCTTGATAAGATCGCGTCGGCAAAGCGGCGCACGGCGTCGGGGCTCATTGCGTCTGTGAAGAGCAAAACGTCCTCGCTTCCGGCAAATTGCTTCGCCTTGAGGGAAAACAGCTCGTTTTCCAGCTGCGACGCGCGGTATTTGGCAGCGTTCAGCTCGTCCATCGCACGCGCCGCGGCGGCGTTCGTCTCGGTGGGCTTCGCGGACAGCAGCGCGGAATTTTTCCGGTTCTGTTCGATGAGCCGGTTCACATAGTCATACGCCCGCATCCCGCAGAGAATTTCCAGCCGGACGCCCTCGTGGAATTTGACGCAGGAGAAAATTTTGATGAGGCCAATTTCGCCGGTCCTGGTCACGTGCGTGCCGCAGCAGGCACAGATATCGGCGTTTTCGACCGTCACGATGCGAACGTCGCCCGAAAGGGCTTTTTTGCTGCGATACGGAATATGTGCAAGTTCTTCCTCCGGTGGAAACGCGATGGTGACCGGCCGGTTTTCCCAGACGATCTCGTTGGCCTCGCGTTCGATGCTTCTTATGTCCTGTTCCGTGAGCATCCCGGAAAAGTCGATCGTGACCATGTCGGCTCCCATGTGAAAGCCCACGTTGTCATAGCCAAAGCGCCGGTGGACGATGCCGGATAAAATATGCTCGCCGGAGTGCAGCTGCATGAGACTGAACCTGTGCGCCCAGTCAATTTCGCCCTCGACCGTGCTGCCCGCCTCCAGCGGCTTTTCGCAGTAGTGGACGATCTCGCCGCCTGCTTCATGCGTGTCCGTCACGCGCACGCCGGAAAGAAAACCGGTGTCTCCCGGCTGGCCGCCGCCTTCGGGATAGAAGGCGGTTCTATCCAGCACCACGTCAAAGCCGTGCTTTCCCGGCACGCAGGATACCACCTTCGCCTGAAAGCGCCTGCAATATACGTCCTCGTAAAAAAGCTTCTGCGTCGCCATCTTCTCACCGTCCGTTTTTTGTTGGGGAAACCTCTGATGAAATCCCCGACCGCGGACGACGGATCTTTTCCGCCAATCCTGCGGTTTGAAAAATGGGAAATACACAAAGTATTCCTCCATTTTCCAAACCTTGTCTTGACGAAAAATCTCTCGCCGTCCGCAGCCGCTGATTTCATCAGAGCTTTCCTTGTTTCCTGTCTCATTTTAACACATCGCACGCAGAAAGCCAACCGCTATTTCCGTTTTTCCGAACGCAGCGAAGCTGCAAACTTTTTTCTTCCCCTCGCGATTGACAAACGGCGAAATATCTCATAATATATATGTTGGGCCTGAAGAAGGCTCCACAAGATTTTGATGATAAAGGGGGAAAACAGAATGGACGCAGGAAGTAGTAGCGGCACATCAGCAGGCCGAAGTTGCTCCGGGCTCGAGCCGCCGCCTTTGTGCGTGCCGTTCGACCCTTGCTGATTTGTCGCCTGCGACGTGTCTTTGGAACCTGCATTCATAGCCGCCACGCGTTGTCTGGGCGGCCTTTTTTCCGGTATGCCGCGTTGCTTTCCCTTGCGATCCGTCAGGATGGCTGCGGAAAAGTGCCTTGCCTACCAGAAAAAATTCTCGCCCATCCAGCACGCGCCGACTATGAAAACAGGTTCTTACTTCCTAAGTAAAAACTTATTAGGAGGAAAGACCTATGGCAGAACACAATTTTTCCGTAGAGAAGACGCTGACGCTTCTGCTCGACGACAAGAAGTATCATTCTCTGCGGGACATCCTCAGCACCATGAACCCCGCCGACATTGCCGCGGTATTTGACGAGCTGCCCGAGGGTAAGCTCCCGCTTCTGTTCCGTCTGCTTCCGAAGGAGCTGGCGGCGGAGACGTTCGTTGAAATGGACACGGACGCACAGGCGCTGCTCATCCGCGGCTTTTCCGACAGCGAGCTCAAGGAGGTCATCGACGAGCTGTACGTCGACGACGCGGTCGATATCGTCGAGGAAATGCCGGCAAACGTGGTCCAGCGAATCTTGAGCCAGGCAGACCCCGAGATGCGCAAGCAGATCAACGAGATCCTGCGCTATCCCGAGGACTCCGCGGGCTCGATCATGACCACGGAATACGTTTCCCTGCGGCCCAATATGACGGTTGGAGAAGCGATCCTCCGCATCCGCCGCACGGGCATTGACAAAGAGACCATCTACACCTGCTACGTGACCAAGGGCCACAAGCTCATTGGCCTCGTCTCGGTCAAGGATCTTCTTCTGTGCGAAGACGACAACGCGACGATCGAGTCCATCATGACCGACCACGTCATCACCGTAAACACGCTCGACGATCAGGAGCAGGTCGCGCAGATGTTCTCCAAATACGATTTTCTGGCGCTTCCGGTCGTGGACACTGAAAACCGCCTTGTCGGTATCGTCACGTTCGACGACGCCATGGACGTCATGCAGGACGAGGCGACGGAGGATATGGAAAAGATGGCCGCTATGCTGCCGTCCGAGCATCCGTATCTGCGCTCGAGTCCGTTTGAGATCTGGAAAAACCGCATTCCCTGGCTGATGCTCCTCATGATCTCCGCGACGCTGACAGGGCTTGTCATCACGAGCTTTGAAGACGCACTGGGCGTTCTTCCGTGCCTGACGGCGTTCATCCCCATGCTGATGGACACCGGCGGCAACTCGGGCTCTCAGGCGTGCGTCACGGTCATCCGCGGCATCAGTCTGGACGAAATTGAATTCCGCGATATTTTCAAGGTCGTCTGGAAGGAGATCCGCGTGGCCGTTCTCTGCGGCGTGTGCCTTGCCGTCGCGTGCTTCGGAAAAATCATGCTGGTCGACCATATGCTGCTGAGGTCCGAATCGGTCACCACCTGGGTCGCGCTCGTCGTGAGCCTTTCCATGGCGGTCACCGTGTTTCTGGCAAAGCTCGTCGGCGGCACGCTGCCGCTGCTTGCCAAGAAGCTCGGCTTTGACCCGGCGGTCATGGCATCGCCTATTATTACGACGATCGTAGACTTTTTGTCGCTGCTCGTCTACTTCACCTTCGCGACTACAATTTTACACATTGGCTGACAAAATCGCCGCACTTCCGTTGTGAAGCGCGGCGATTTTTCATGTATCTCGATCGTTCGAACCCACTTGTAGGGGCGGACGCCTCTGTCCGCCCGGCAAAATGCAAAACCGAAACGCGAAAAACTGCGGCGAATTCGTACTTCCCAAGGGGCGGACAGGGTCGTCCGCCCCTACAGAGGTGTGTGTTATTCCGTGACCCTCTATCACATAAAACGGAAACCTACGACAGGTCCAGCCGAAGGCCCGCGAAGCTCAGAAGCAAAATCACGACGGCGGCCAGAATGTAGATGCAGAAAAAGCTTCTGGCGTAGTTTTTCTTATTGACGTTGCGGCTGGCCACAGCGTGCGCGATCAAAAAGATCCAGCCCACGAGCGGCACGGAATATAAAATGCTCAGCCCGAAATAGGCCCACGGAGATAGCGGCCGGTACGCCTCCGGCAGATATTGCTGTTCAAATTCGTTCATTTATGTATGCTCCTTCCCGCTGCAAGCTTCGACCGTCAGGCAGAACACCGCAACGCTTCCCGCCTGCTCGTCGGTGAAGGAAAACGCGCGGTCTTTTCTGTAGTGCGCCATGATCAGGCGCAGCGCCTGCTTTTTTTCCTCCAAATTCGTTACCGGTTCGACAAGGCCGGTCCCGACGACGCTCCGGTAAAAATACGTGTGCTTGCAGCCGAGCTCCGCCGTACCCAGGCGGTGGCCGGTGTCGAGCTCAAAGCCCGCCTTGCAGCCGGAGCCGATCATATCGGCTTTCCTTCCCTCTTTAGCACCATGGAAATAAAATTTTGCAGGACTTCCCGGCGCGTAGCCGAAGTTCAGCGGCACGATGTAAGGCCCATCATCCGCGTTTAACCCCAGCCGCAGCACCTCGCAGCACTCGATGATCTCGTCCATTTTTTCCGGCTGCACGACTTCCCTGTCGCGTCTTCTCATTTTCCGTTCCCTCCTGTTCGTTTTCTGTATGCTCTGCAAGCTTTCCCGCTCCGCGCGGCGGATGTACGGCGCGTCCCGAAGCCGGGACGCACAGCTTTAGCCGACTACAGATCGTCCGCGTCCTGCACGGGCGGCTCCATCGGGTCCTCCGGCTTTCCGGTCCAGCTGCCCTGCGGATCTGTTTCCGCGCTTATGGGCCACCAGCCGTTTTTTGAAGCTTTCGCCTCTTTGCGTTTTTTCATGCCGCGCCTCCTTTCAAAAGACTGCTTTTAGTCTCTGCGAAAAAAGGCGCGGTATTCTCTTTCAGTTTGTATGCAGATGGTTTCCCGTCTGATCACACGTTTCGTGTACGTAAGCCTCGACGCAGAGCCCCTCAAAAAGCTCCGGCTGCACAGCCTTCAAAGCATCGCAGAAGGCCGCATAGTCCGGCCGCGTGACCGGCATCAGAACCGCCTGCCGCGTTTCAAACAGCGCGTCGCTTGCCGTGAAGCACAAGCAGTCGACCGGGTGCTTATGATCCTTCGTCACGCGCTGCAAAAGCTTCAAGCCTTCGATCCCGCCGCACGGAAAGACGATCATCGTCCGCTCGCAGAAGACGCAGACCGCCGCTTCCGCGCCGTTTTCCGCCGGAAGCATTTCGATCGTGTCCTCCGGCAAAAGCACATATTCCTTCAAAGCCTTCCCTCCATATCGAGCCGGACGTCCTTTCCGACCAGCGGAATTTTCGCCAGGATCGCCTCGAGCACGCCGCCCGCGATCGCGCTGGCCTTGTCGGAGACGGTGTAGCAGTTGGCAACCGTTCCGCGCGGGTCAACATCGCCCGACTTCATGCCCTTCACGACCGGCGTGCCGTCCGGCAAAATCCCGCGCAGAACGCCCGAGATCGTGCAGTTCATCGGCGTTCCATCCACGTCTCCAACCGTTTCGCCGGACGAGACCATTGCGCCAATATCGCGGATCTGATGAAAAACGCCCGTCTCCGGGGCCCGCAGCACGCGCTCTCCGGCAAAGCCGCCAATGAGCCCCGGAATGTTCGTGTTCGGGATCGCTTCGCCGTCCCAGATGACCCTTCCCAGCGTGTGCCCGCGCATCGTCTCAATGACTGCGTGGCAGTCCCGCCCTGCGCAGAAGCCCGGCCCCAGCGCGATGACGAGCGGCGCGTCCGAGATTTTTGTGCCCAGATTTTTCTTGGCCAGAATTCCGTCGACGAGCACGTCCGGATGCAGCCACGCGCGGCTTTTTGCCTCCGGATCGGGCAGCACCGGAATGTTTCCCGCGTCCAGCGCCGCTTTGACCTCCCGCGCCGTCTCGCAGCGCACGGCCCCGGCGTCCTCCACCGTTGTTTTTCCAAAACAGATGGCCTGCGAGAAGCAGACCGTTCTGCGAATGGCCGTCGGCTGCGGAAGATCGGTCATCACGACCGGAAAGCCCGCCCGATGCAGCCGCAGCGCCACGCCGGAGGCCAGATCTCCCGCGCCGCGAATCAGCACAAGCATATGATATTCTCCTTCCAAAGCGACCCCGCCGCGACCGGGCAGTGCAAAAATCCCGCCAGCTCCCGCGCGTTTGCAAGATCTGCTTGCGTTTCCACCTGATTGATGAGCACGCGCGTGTGCAGCGCCTCGAGCTCCAACAGCTGCGCGGCCAGATACGGCGTTGCCGGATCGTCCTCCGAAACGCCCAGCTTCCCGGCGTACAGCTCCGGCCGGTGCGCCGCGTCGCAGATCGGGCGGTTCAGCCCCGACGCGCCAAGAACCAGAATCGTCTGGTTCGCCTTCGCGGGAATGACCGGTTCATGCGCAGCGTGCGCCTTCAAGGGGCGGTGCTTCGAGCCGTCGGCCTCGACAAAAATGAAGTCTGCAAGCGTCAGGAGCGTTTTCATCGGAACGGCAGGGGCCGAGAACTTCCCTTCCGCGCTTTTTGTGCCGACGCAGATGCAGTTCGATTTTTCAAGCGCCGCCGCAATTTCCGCTTCGTCTGCCGAAAAAACGCACGGCAGGTGCTCCGGCGGCAGAAGGTGCGTCGTGGTGCAGACGATGACGCGCGAATCGACAGCTGCTTGCCGCGCAAGGGCGTATAGCAGCGTCGTTTTCCCGCCGCCGCCGATGAGCGCAGTGAGGCCGGGCTTGACGCCCAGCAATTGCAGCAGCTCCATGCACTTCCCCGCTTCCCTTTTTTCTGATAGTATCACGCCGTCTGCGAAACGTCAAGCGCGCACGGTTGACAAGCTTGTCTGTCCTTTTTATACTGAGGGTGTATCTGAAAACGGAGGCGATCGTATGCCCGATACCCGACGCGGTTTGTCCGCCAACACGCTCAAGCTGATCGCGATCTTCGCCATGACGCTCGACCATATCGCGTGGCTTCTGTTCCCCGGCTACCCCGCGGAATTTCTTCCACTGACCGTCCATATTCTAGGCCGGCTCACGTGCCCCATCATGTGCTATTTTATTGCCGAGGGCTACCATTACACAAGCTCCTTCCGGCGCTATGCCCTGCGGCTGTTTCTGCTGGCCGTCGTGTCGCACTTCGCTTATATCTTCGCTTCCAACGCGTACACCGGCTGGCGTTCGTTTGTCCCGTTTTCCAGCGGCAGCCTTCTCAACCAGACGAGCGTCGTTTGGTCGCTGCTGGGCGGCCTTTTCATGCTGCGCGTGAACGACACGGATTGGCCGGAAGCGAAAAAGGCCGCGTGTATCCTGCTTCTGAGCCTGATCACGTTCCCGGCGGACTGGAGCTGCTTCGCCGCGCTGTGCATTTTGTCGATCGGGGCAAACCGCGGCGATGGGAAAAGACAGCTTCTCTGGTGCGCGTTTTACGTGTGTCTCTACGCCGCGGTCTGCTTTGTCTTCCTCGATAAGCTCTACGGTCTTGTGCAGCTGTGCGTCTTTTTGTCCGTGCCGCTTCTGAAGCTCTATAACGGCACGCGCGGAAAATCCGAGCGCATATGCCGCGTTATGAAGCCGCTGTATTACATCTACTATCCTCTGCACCTGTTCGTGATCGGAATGGTGCGCGGGCTGCTGCGTTGACGCAGAAACTGGAAGGCGTGTAGAAACGCGTCTGTTTCCGTCTATCCCGGTCGGAATTTGTCGGTATTTTGTGGAAATTATTTATTACAAATTGATTGCATTTATTACAAGAATATGCTATAATCTGCATATC
>DJQK01000145.1:0-26305 GCA_002437575.1 Clostridiales bacterium UBA6388
TCGACGAGCAGCTGGTTGAGCGTCTGTTCGCGTTCGTCGTGTCCGCCGCCGAGACCTGCGCCGCGCCGCCGGCCGACAGCGTCAATTTCGTCGATGAAAACGATCGCAGGCGCGACCTTTTTTGCCTGATCAAAGAGGTCTCTGACACGGCTCGCGCCGACGCCGACATAGAGCTCGACAAAATCAGAGCCCGAGATGGAAAGGAACGAAACGCCCGCCTCGCCTGCGACGGCTCTGGCAAGTAAGGTCTTGCCGGTTCCCGGCGGGCCGACGAGCAGAACGCCCTTCGGGATTTTCGCGCCGAGGCGTGCATAGCGCTTCGGGTCCTGCAAAAAGTCGACGATCTGCGCCAGCTCCTGCTTTTCCTCGTCCGCGCCGGCGACGTCCTGGAACGTCACGGTCTGGTTTGTCGGAATGCCGAAGCGGGCGTTGGCCTTTGTGAAGTTCGCCATGCCGTTCGGTCCGCCGTTTGCGCGGCCGGACAGGAAGAAAAACACGGCGATGAGGACGATGCCGCCGATGATATACGGAGCGGCCGCACGGATCCACGGTTCGCTGGCCGGAAGATAGTTATAGCTTTCCAGCGTGCCGTCGGCGTACTGTTCGGCGATGAGCGCGTCCAGGTCCTCACGGAACTGCTCGGTGTCGCCGATCTTCGCGGTCATGGTGGAAACCTGTCCGTCTTCGCCGCGCACCTTCATGGTGAGGCTGCTGCCCTCCAGGGTAAACGAGGCGACCTTTTCGTTCCGGAACAGGTCCAGAACATCCGAGTACTGGAGCGTTTGCGCATTGTTCGGCGTCAGCAGGCTGCTCACCAGAAGCAGCGTCACGGCCAGCACCACAAGTAAGACGAGAAAGCTCGTCGGTTTCGATTGCTGAGACAAGGAAGTTCTCCTTCCGGTTTATTTTTCGAGATATACCTTGGGTTTGAGGACGCCCACGTAGGGAAGATTGCGGTAGTAATCCTCATAGTCGAGGCCGAAGCCCACGACGAAGGCCGCCGGGATCGTGAAGCAGGTGTAGTCCGGCTCCAAGTCTACCTTCCGGCCCGAGGGCTTATCGAGAAGGGTGCAGATCCTGATGGACGCGGGGTTTCTTGCCTGGAAGAGCTCGACGATGAGCTTCAGGGTGCTGCCGGAGTCGATGATGTCCTCTAAGATCAAGACGTCTCGTCCTTCGATGTCGTGGTCGATGTCCTTGCGGAAGGTGAGCTTGCCGGTCGATTCCGTGCCGCCTTCAAAGGAGGTGACGCACATGAAATCCTCCTGCACGGGGATCGTGATGGCCTGCGCCATCTCACCGAAGAACGGCACAACGCCCTTGAGAACGCCAACTAAGATCGGGCACTTGCCGCGGTAGTCCTCAGAGATCTGCGCGCCGACCTCGCGGATCCTGGCGTGGATGTCCGCTTCACTGACGAGCACGCGCTCAATATCCTGCTGCATATCCAATTTGTTGATCATGGCGAATCCTCTTTCTATTTCACTTTTTCTTCATAAATACAAGGACAATGGCGTCGTCCCCATCGGATGCCAGCCGCGTCCGGTCGACCGCAAGGGGATAGACAGCGATAACGTCCGCACCGCCGCACAGCACCGGAACGAGCTGCCGCTCGCAAGCGGGGATCTTCCGGTCGATGAAGAGCTTTTTGAGGCTCCTTCTGCCGCCAGGAAGGGAAATGACGTCTCCCGGAAGACGGGGGCGGAGGACAAGCGAGGGACTTTTTCCTATGGTATCACATTTCAAAGCAAATGTGCAGGGGCTTTGCATCGATTTTTGATATTTTTTTACGAACCGGCACGAGACGGTAAGATTAAGCTCCGGAAAATAGACGCTGCCGTCCAGATTGAGAGGCCTTGCCTCGAACGTTCGCGGTTCGGCTTCGTCCTTGAAAAGCGCGTCATACGCGCGGCGAAGCTGCACGCCGGGAAGCGACAGGCTTTCCGAGCCATCTGGTTTTTCGATCATCCGCAGCAGCGCCGCAGCGTGCGCCTGAGACGGCTTTTTCACGTGCAGCGCATCCAGAAGAAGCCTTGCCGCGCGGGCTTTGATCACAGGGTGCGCCTGCATCAAGCGTGAACACGACCAGCCGCCGCTTGGCAGCCGGGAAGATGCCAGAAGGGAAGCGGCCTGTTCGGACAAAAACGCGTCCTCGTCCCGCAGAATTTCGCTCATGCGGAAGACCGTTGCGGGAAGAGCTTCGTTTTCGCGCCGCAGAAGCGGAATGACGTCGTGCCGCAGCCGGTTGCGCAGGGCGAAATTTTCCGCGTTCGTCGCGTCTTCGACGTGTGAAAGCTCGTTCTGCGCCAGATACGCTTCGACCTCTTCTTTCGAAACGCAGAGCATCGGCCGCACAAAATTGCCGCGTTTCGGCGCAATGCCGCAAAGGCCGCGCAGGCCGGTGCCGCGGATGAGATTTAAGAGCACCGTTTCCAAATGATCATCCATCGTGTGCGCCGTGGCGATTTTTTTGCCGAGGCTTTCAAAAAACGAATAGCGCACGGCTCTGGCCGCTTCTTCGACGCTTTCTCCGGTTTCCTCGCAGCGCGAACGGACATCGGCACGGCAGACGAAGAGGGGAACGCGCCAGCTTTCGCAGAGGCTTCGCACAAACGCTTCGTCGCGGTCGGATTCTTCACCTCGCAATTGATGGTTCACGTGCGCGGCCTCGACGGTAATGTTGAGGTCTTCCTGCAATGACAGCATCGCGTGCAGCAGGCTCACCGAGTCCTTGCCGCCCGAGACGGCGCAGACGAGCGTTTCGCCGGGGCAAAGCAACTCTTTTTCGCGGATAAACGAAAGCAGCTTATCCCTCATGCTTCCACTCCAGATCGGAGAACGTGGTGTACTGCGGCATCCACTGCGTCTTGACTGTGCCGGTCTCACCGTGGCGGTTTTTGGCGATGATGATCTCGGCGATGTTCTTTTCCTCGGTGTTGGGATTGTAGTAGTCGTCGCGGTAGATGAACATGACCGAGTCCGCGTCCTGCTCAATGGCGCCGGATTCGCGCAGATCGGAGAGCATCGGCCGCTTGTCGGTTCGAGACTCGTTCGCACGCGACAGCTGGCTCAGACACACGACCGGAACGTTCAGCTCCTTGGCCATGATCTTGAGCGCTCTTGAAATATCGCTCACGACCGTCACGCGGTTCTCGCCGCCCTTTCCGGGGGCTGCGGCGGTCATCAATTGCAGGTAGTCCACCAGCACGAGGCCGAGATTGTCGAGCCTTCGGCACTTGGCGTTCATCTCCGCGACCGTGATGGCCGGGTTATCGTCCACGCGGATATCGGTCTGGCTGAGCGCGGACGAGGCGATGGAGAGCTTGTTCCAGTCTTCTTCCGTGAGCTTGCCGGTGACGAGCTTCTGGTTATCCACAAAGCTTTCGTTGGATAAAAGGCGCATGGCCAGCTGCTCGCGCGACATTTCCAGCGAGAAAAACGCGACGGTCTTGTTCGTATTTTTCGCGACCGACAGCGCCACATTCAGCGCCATCGACGTTTTGCCCATGCCGGGCCGGGCCGCGATGAGAAGAAGGTCGGTCTTATTGAGACCGTTGATCTTCCGGTCCAGATCGTGAAGGCCGGTGGAAAGTCCCGGAATGTCGCTTCCGGACTCGGCCAGCTCCTCGAGCCGGTCATAGACGTTAATGAGGACCTTTCCGATGTGCTGCAAGCTGTCGCCGGAGTTTTCCTTTCGAAGCCCGTAGACCTTTTTTTCGGCGGCCTCCAGCATTTCCTGCGCCGTGCCGACGCCCTCCTGCACCATTGCGGTAATTTCGTCCGCCGCCGCGCCAAGATTGCGCATGAGCGCCTTATCGTGGACGATCGCGCAGTACTGCTTCACATTCGCCGCAGTCGGCGTGATCTGCAGCAGCTGGGAAATGTAATCATACGTGTGCGCCTCGTCATACACGCCGCGCTCTTTCATCTTGTCGAGCACGGTGACGGGGTCAATGTGCTGCGAGAAGTTGAACATCGTATAGATGGTCTCGAAAATATCGCGGTTCTGCTGCAAATAGAATTCATCCGGCTGCAAAAGCGCGATCACGTCCGGCACGCACCGCTCGTCAATGAGCATCGAGCCCAGGACCGACTGCTCGGCCTCCAAAGACTGCGGCACCTGCCTTGTCAAAAGCTCGTCCATCGGCATAGGATGTTCACCTCCTCAAATTAGTTTACATAATTTAGATTAAAGCTCTTTGACCTCAACTTTCAGGTCTGCGGTGATCTCATAGCCGAGCTTGCACTTGGCGGTGTAGACGCCGGTGGTCTTGATGGGCTCGACGATAATTTTGCGCTTGTCGAGCGCGATCTTTTCCTGCTTCTCGAGAGCCTCTGCAATTTCCGCGTTCGTGACCGAGCCGAAGAGCTTGCCGGCCCCGCCGCCCTTGGCCAGAACGACGATGGTCCGGTCCTTGAGCTTTCTGGAAATCTCTAAGGCTTCGGCGCGTTCCTTGGCCTGCCGTTCCTGCGTGGCCTTGTCGTTCATGCGCATGGTGTTGACGTTATCTGCCGTCGCCTCCTGCGCAAGCTTCTTGGGCAGCAGGAAGTTTCTTGCGTATCCGTCGGATACCTCGATCATCTGGCCGCGCTTACCCTTGCCGCGGACGTCCTGCGTTAAAATAACCTTCATAGAGAAAATCTCCTTTCTATTTATACAGTCAAGATTCGTAAAATTGGTCAATGGATGCGACCAGCTCGCTCAGCACCTCGCGCACGGTTTTGCCCCGGATCTGTGCGCCTGCCGTGGCCGCGTTGCCGCCGCCGCCGAGCTTTTCGAGCACCACCTGCACGTTGCACGAGCCGATGGACCGCGCGGAAAGATACACCACGCCGTTTTCGGGATACAGAACGAACGACGTCAGGATGCCGGAAATGTTCAGAAGCTCGTCTGCCGCCTGCGCGGCAATGGTGCGCGGGACGGTGTGGTCAACGGCTGCGATGGCAATTTCATTGCGGTAGAGCCGCGCGGCCTGAATGATCTGGTAGCGGATGATGGTAGCGTCCAGATCGTTCTGGAACAGCTTCATTACCTCGACCGTATCCGCGCCGACCCGGCGCAGAAACGCTGCCGCTTCAAAGGTGCGCGAGCCCGTGCGCACGGAAAATTTCTTTGTGTCGAGCACGATGCCGGCCAGCAGCGACTGCGCTTCGATGGGGCGGATGTCCTTCTGGTCGACCGCGTACTGCAAAAGCTCGGTAACTAATTCCGACGCGGACGAGGCAAAAGGCTCATGCAGGTTCAAAACGACCTGCTCGATATAATCGGCGGCTCTTCTGTGGTGGTCAATGACGGCAACTCTCGGAATGGACTCGAGAAGCGCCCGCGACTCTACCTGATCGGGCCGGTTCGTATCGACGACGATGAGCAGGCTCTTCGGGTCTGCCGATAACAGCGCGTCCTCCGCCGTGACGAAAACGCCCGAGAAATCGGGGCTCGCTTTCAGCTCGGCAAGAAGACTCTGCGCGGCGTTTTTCTCGAGATCGATGACGATCTGCGCCGTTTTTCCGCGCTTGCGGCAAATGCAGCTGATGCCGACAGCCGCGCCGACCGCGTCGAGATCCGCCATTTTGTGGCCCATGACGAAGACCCTGCTCGACTGGGAAATGAGCTCGGAAAGAGAACCCGCGACGACGCGCGATTTGACTCTCGTGCGGCGCTCGGTCTCCTTCGTTCTGCCGCCGTAGAAGGTGAAATTGTACCGGTCCTTGATGACGGCCTGATCGCCGCCGCGCGAAAGGGCCATTTCAATGGAAAGGTTGGCAAAGGAGTAGTTCTCCTCATAGGACGCGCCGTCCCTGCCGATGCCGAGAGAGATCGTCGCGCCAACGCCTGCGGGATTGGTCACGGCGCGGATGGCCTCCAAAATGGAGAACTTGCCCTCCTGCAATTTGGCAAGGTCCTTGCTTTCAAACAGCAGCAGGTAGCGGTTGCGCTCGATCTTGCGGCACAGCGCGTGAAGTCCCGACACCCAGCCCGAGACGGCTTCGTTGATCTGCGCGTCGAGCTTCGAGATCGTCGAGTCCGGAAGATTGCTCATCAGCTCGTCGTAGTTATCAATTAAAATGATGGCCGTGATGGGCCGCGTGCGCAGAAATTCATCGCGGATATTGAACATCTCGGTCATGTCGGCAAAGAAGATGGTCGCCAGGCGCACGGTCGTCGCGTCGTCTTCGGAGCGGACATAGTTTCCGTAAATGCGGTATCTTCGCGTGCCGATGAGCTGATCGCCGGGAAGCTCGTTGCGCCCCTCCTTCAGCCAGCCGGTCGTAAAGCCGGGGACGACGGAGTCGAGCGTCTGGTACCGGCAGCCGTCGGATAACCCCGTGATCGCGTAAAAGCTCTCGCTGCCCCAGATGATCTCGCCCTCCGGCAGCCGGATGACCGCCATCGGAAACGGAGACCCCGCGTGCACCGAGATGCCCTCGGCGTCCGTTGCGCTCTGGACGTACTGCATGAGCGCGTTTCTGCGGCGGATGAACAGCACGCGGCTGATGATCATGGCGAGGATCGTCACCAGAAGCTCCGCCGCGGCGAGATAATACTGGTCAAAAAGCGCGGCCGCCGCCGTGAACGCCAGCATGAGCAGAATGTACCAGAAAACGCCGGGCTGCAGGAGCTTGGATACAGGCTTATTCATGTGCGCCGTGCCTCCTTCGAAATCGTCTTGGGGGAATAATCTATGATATTATAGCAAATCTTTCATCCATTTACAAGTTGCGCGTCCGCGAAATCCGGAAACTTTCGCGGCCGGGCGGAGCGCGGCAAACGGTTTTTCGCGGAATCGACAAATATTCACAAAAAATTTTGTATACTTTTTGGATGACGTGTGCTATACTACCATATAGCATGAAAAGTGTGCCCATTTTGAGAGCATTCTCACGCGGCACAAAACGGAGCCTGTATTCTTTTTGGATACAACCAGCAAACGCGCTTTTTTGCGGCGTCCGGGGCTTGGGACGGCAAAGGCGCGGCGGGAAGAACTGCGGCAGAACACCCGGCAGAACAACGGCGAGACGGGGCCGGCATCGTTCGCGGGCTGTGCGCGGCGTGTTTTTCTCCGCATTTTCCAATTCTCATGTAATATTGCCCATTTTGGGCGCAGGCACAGGGAGAACCTGCGCCGGTTTTTCCGTGCAAAAATTGCACGCATTCGCAGTTGCCCGCTCTTTCAGCGGGCCCGTTTTTGAAGTTTGAAAAGAGGTATATACAATTTGGCAGAAAAATTAAAGATCATTCCCCTTGGGGGACTCAACGAGATCGGCAAGAACATGACGGCCGTGGAATACGGCAGGGACATTATTATTATCGACTGCGGCCTCGGCTTTCCGGAGGACGATATGTACGGCGTCGATCTTGTCATCGCGGACGTGACGTATCTGGTCAAGAACCAGGAAAAGATCCGCGGGATGTTTTTAACGCACGGCCACGAGGACCACATCGGCGGGATTCCCTATGCCATGCAGCAGTTCAGCTGCCCCATTCACGGCACACGCCTGACGGCGGGGCTTGTCAAGCTCAAGCTCGAAGAGCACCATCTCGAGCGCAGGGTCAAGCTCTTTACGCATGAAGCGGGCGAGGTCGTGAAGGCCGGGTGCTTCCAGGTCGAGTTCATCCACGTGAACCACTCCATTGCAGACGCCGTCGCCTTCGCGGTCAAAACGCCGGTCGGCACGCTTGTCTTCTCGGGCGATTTTAAGATCGATGCGATGGCAGAAGACGGCATGATCGACCTGACGCGCTTCGGCCAGCTCGGAAAAGAAGGCGTACTGGCCTTTTTGTGCGACTCGACGAACGTGGAACGGCCGGGCTTTACGCCGTCGGAGCGCAGCGTCACCGACAGCTTTGACCGGCAGTTTTCCGGCTGCCGCCAGAGGATCATCGTCACGACGTTCGCCTCCAACGCCTTCCGGCTCCAGAGCCTGCTCAACGTCGCGCACAAGCACGGCCGAAAGGTCGCCGTCACGGGCCGGAGCATGGAAAATATCTTAAAGGTCTCCACCGAGCTCGGCTATCTGAAGATCCCCCATAACACGCTCGTCGACATCAATGCCATCAAGTCGCTGCCCAAAGACAAGATCGTCATCGTTTCGACCGGCTCACAGGGAGAAAATATGTCGGCGCTGTACCGCATGGCCTTCTCGGGCCACCGCCAGGTCGAAATTCAGGCGGGAGACCGCGTGATCATTTCCGCCTCCGCCATCCCCGGCAACGAAAAATCCATCAGCAAGATCATCAACGAGCTCTACCGCAAGGGCGCCGACGTCGTCTACGATAAGCTCGAGGGCCTTCACGTCTCCGGCCACGCCTGTCAGGAAGAGCTCAAGATCATGCACGCGCTTCTCAAGCCCCGCTTCTTTATCCCCCTGCACGGCGAGCAGCGCCATTTGCAGGCGCACGCGCGGCTTGCGCAGTCGATGGGCATGGATCCCAGAAATATTTTCATCAGCGATATTGGCAAGGTGTTAGAACTCACGAAGGCCACGTGCAAATGGGGCGGAACCGTCCCGGCGGGCAGGATCCTCGTCGACGGCACGGGCGTCGGAGACGTCGGAAGCGTCGTTCTGCGCGACCGCAAGCATCTGGCGCAGGACGGTATGCTCGTCGTGGTCGTGAACCTCTCGAGCGAGGACGGAAGCGTCATCACGGGCCCCGATATCATCACGCGCGGCTTTGTCTACGTCAAGGAATCCGAAAACCTCATGGAGGAGCTGCGCGTCATCGCCGCACACGCCATTGACCGCTGCCTGGCCGGCGGCACGCGCGACTGGAGCGCTCTGAAGGCGAACATCAAGAGCGATCTTTCCGGCTATCTCTTCAAGACCACCAAGCGCAACCCGATGATCCTGCCGGTCATTATGGAGATCTGAGGCGGATCTCACCGTGCGCTTCGGGCAAAAAAGAGAAACAGGCGGCAGCGGCAAAAAAAGTACAGATAAATTTCCGAAAACCGCTTGTCAAAGAAGCGCTTAATGGTATATAATGATTTGGTTGCGCGAAAAGTGTCTTTTTGCGCCCTTACAGCATGGAACGAGGATGAGCATAGATGGCAAACGCGAAAAATACGAAGGTCCAGTCAGAAGACACAATGGCGGCGGTCAGCGCCCTCATTGCAAAAGCCAAGCGCGACGGCAGCATTCAGGCGACGGAGCTGACCGCACAGCTGGAGAAGCTGGATCTTCCGGTTGAAAAGATAGAGCATATTTACGATACCTTTGACGCGATGGGCATCCAGATCGTCAGCCCCGAGCTGGAGATCGATCTGGACGACGCAAACGATCCACTGGATCTTCCCGAGGGCGATATGCCGATCGGCGATGAGGAGGAAGAGCTCATCGACCCCGTGGAGCTGGCGGCGGAGTATAACCTCGACGATCCGGTGCGGATGTACCTTAAGGAGATCGGACAGGTGCGCTTACTCACGGCGGACGAGGAAATGGAGCTGGCCAAGCGCGTCGGCGAGGGCGATAAGGCCGCGAAGGACAAGCTGACGGAGGCAAACCTTCGTCTGGTCGTGTCGATCGCGAAGAAATATTCCGGCCGCGGGCTGCACATTCTCGACCTCATTCAGGAGGGCAACACGGGTCTGATCCGCGCGGTCGACAAGTTCGACTATACAAAGGGAAACAAATTCTCTACATATGCCACCTGGTGGATCCGGCAGGCCATCACAAGAGCCATCGCCGATCAGGCAAGGACCATCCGGGTGCCGGTGCATATGGTAGAGGTCATCAATAAGGCCACGCGCTGCAACCGCAAGCTCGTGCAGGAGCTGGGCCGCGAGCCGACGCTGGAAGAAATTGCAGCCGAGCTCAATCTTCCCATCGAGAAGATCATCGAGGCCAACCGCACGGCGGCAGACACGCTTTCGCTCGATATGCCGGTCGGCGACGAGGAGGACACCACCATCGGCTCGTTCGTCGAGGACGACAATACGCCGGGGCCCGCGGACGCCACGTCCAACGCGCTTCTTGCCGAGGCGCTTGCCGAAATTCTCGGCACGCTCACCGAGCGCGAGGCAGACGTTCTGAAAATGCGCTTCGGTATGTACGACGGCCGGACGCATACGCTCGAGGAGGTCGGCCAGATCTTCGGCGTCACGCGCGAGCGCATCCGTCAGATCGAAAATAAGGCCATCCGCAAGCTGCGCCATCCGTCTCGCGCCAAGAAAATCAAAGATTTCTACTGCTAAAACCTGCCCGGGGACATTTTGCAATGTCTCCGGGTTTTCGCTGTTTTTTGGAAGAAGGCTTGATATTCCTGCCGCACGATGGTAAAATAATAAAACCTATTTGCGTTTCTTATTTTAATGTATCCAAGCGCACCGGATCTTCGGTGCATGGTTCAGGAGGGTTTTCTTTGTCTGATCGGATGCTGGCGGTCATCGCCGCAATTCAAAAACCTTTCCGCCGGATGCGGCCGCCGCAGATCGTCGCGCTGGTGTTTCTGGCACTCATTTTGACGGGCGGCGCGGTATTGTGCCTGCCGGTGTGCGCGAAAGCGCATACGCCCACACGGTTTTTAGACGCGCTGTTTACCGCAACGTCTGCCACCTGCGTCACAGGGCTCATCCCCTTCGACACGGGAACGTATTGGAGCACATTCGGCCACGTCGTCATTCTGCTTCTCATTCAGCTCGGCGGCCTGGGGTTTATGACGGTCTCGACCATCTTCTTTCTCGCGCTTCGAAGACGAATCGGCCTTCGCCAGCGGATGGTTCTGGCGCAGGGTCTCGGCATCGGCTCGATGAGCGGCGTCGTGCGCTATGTGCGCAACGTCATTTTTGGAACGCTCTGCGTCGAGGGCGCGGGCGCAGCGCTGCTCTTTTTCCGATTCCTGCCGGAGTTTGGCGCGGGAAAGGCGCTCTGGTACGGCGTTTTTCACGCGGTTTCGGCCTTCTGCAACGCAGGCTTTGACATTCTGGGAGACGTGGCTTACGGCGGAAGCACCGCGCGGTATGTCGCGGATGCCGCGGTCAACCTTACCCTCGCTGCGCTCATCATCATCGGCAGCATGGGCTTTACGGTCTGGGGAGAGGTCGTCCACAAGCGGCGCTTGTCCAGATTTACGGTCTACGCGAAGCTCGTGCTGATCATTACAGGCTGCCTGATTTTCGGCGGCACGGCGCTTTTTGCGCTGCTGGAATGGAACAATCCGGGCACGATCGGAAATTTAAGCACCGGCGAAAAGCTTCTGGCGTCGTTTTTCCAGTCCGTCACGCTGCGCACGGCGGGGTTTGCAAGCTTCAATCAGGACGCGCTTACGGAGGCGTCGAAGGTTCTTTCGTGTGTTCTGATGTTCATCGGCGGCTCGTCCGGCTCGACCGCAGGCGGCGTCAAGACCGTGACGATGGGCATCGTCATTTTATCTGCCATCAGCGCCATGCGCGGTAAACGGCGCGTCACCGTTTTCAGACGCTCGATCGCCCAGCAGGATATCATGAACGCGATGTCCATTGCGCTTTTGATCCTGACGCTGGCGGTTCTGGGCGCGTCGGTCCTGACGGTCTGCGATCAGGTCACGTTTTTGAACGCGGTCTATGAAACGATCTCGGCGCTTTGCACCGTGGGCCTCACCACCGGCATCACGCCGGCACTCTGTACAGTCTCGAAGCTCATTCTCATCGTCTTCATGTTCTTTGGGCGCGTCGGCATCATGACCATCGGCGTTGGCTTTATGATGGCAGACCGTGCACGTGAGCGCGTACAATACGCAGAAACAAAACTAATGATCGGCTGATATGCCGAAACAGGAGAGTATACTTATGAAAAAATCATATGTAGTCATCGGCATGGGCCGCTTCGGCACCAGCGTCGCAGAACGGCTCTACGAGCTCGGAAATGAAGTGCTTGCCATCGACACGAACCCCGACGTCGTGCAGCGCATGGAGCAGAAGGTCACGTGCGCAGTCGTGGCCGACGCGCGGGATGAAGAGGTTCTGCGCTCTTTGGGCGCTCGAAGCTGCGACTGCGCCGTAGTCGCCATCGGCTCGGATCTGGCCACGACCATCATCGCGACGCTGAATCTTAAAGATCTCGGCGTGCCGCAGGTCATCTGCAAGGCCACCGACGAGCTGCGCAAAAAAGCGCTGGAAAAAGTAGGCGCCGACCGCGTCGTCATCCCCGAGCGCGAGACCGGCATCAAGCTTGCGCAGGCGATCACGTCGTCGAGCATTCTCGATTTTATCGAGCTGTCGAAGGACTGCGGCATCGCGGAAATTCCGACGCCGGAAAACTGGTACGGAAAAACGCTGCGTGAGCTCAACATCCGCGCAAAATACGGCGTCAACATCATCGCCATCCGCGAGGACGGAAAAATCGACGTTGCACCCGGCGCAGATTTTGCCTTGAAGGAGCATACCGTTCTTGTCGTACTGGGCACGAACGACAAGCTCTCCAAATTCAAGGCATGACAGAACAGCACATCACCAGCCGGCAGAACCCGCTGCTGCGGCACATCAAAAAGCTTCAGACCTCCCGCAGCTACCGCCGCGAAACGGGCGAGTTCGTCGCCGAGGGGACGAAGCTTCTGGAGGAAGCCGCAAAATACTGGCCGGGGCTTTTGTGCGTCGTCTGCCTCGAAGGACTGGACGTGTGCAACCTTCCGGAGCAGGTACGCGTCGTGCGCGTGCCGGAGGACGTTCTCCGGAGCATTTCGACCGTCGACACGCCGCAGGGCGCGATCTTCACGTGCAGGCTGCCGGAGGAAAAAATGGCCTCCTTAAAAGCGGGAACGCTGCTGCTCGACGGCATTCAGGACCCCGGCAATCTGGGAACGATCCTGCGCACGGCCGATGCGCTCGGTGTTCCGGCCGCGCTTTTGGACGGCTGCGCCGACCCCTACAGCTTCAAAACCGTCCGCGCTTCAATGGGGGCGGTGTTTCGCATGGACGTGCCGCACATTTCGGAACTGGATGCACTGGCGCAGTGCGCGGAAAGGAATCTTATGTTAACCGTCACGGCGATGAACGATTCCGCCGTGGATATCCGAAAGGCCGATCTGTCCCGCGCTGTCTGCGTCATCGGCAGCGAAGGGCAGGGCGTGCGCGGAAGCCTTCTTGAAAAAGCGAACCAAAGCGTCATCATTCCCATGCAGCCGCACTGCGAGTCTCTCAACGCCGCGATCGCCGCGGCCATTGTCATGTGGAAAATGAAAGAAGAATAGGCAGCATCGCGCAATTTTACAAGAAGCGTGGTGCGTTGCTGCCGTCACAAAAAGGAGGATGGACCGATGCTCAAGTACTGGATCTGGCTCAGCACGCGTGAGGGCGTGAACAATGTGCAATCAATGGCGCTTTTGTCGCGCTTCGGCTCGGCGGAGGCCGTCTATCAGGCAGACGAGGACGCGCTCAAGGCCTCGCCCGACGACCGCGTGCCGCCGAGTCTGCTCAACAAAGACCTCGTTGGCGCGGAGATCATTTTGCAGCAGTGCTATCAGAAAAGCATCCACATCATGACCATTCAGGATGCAAGCTATCCGGGGCGTCTTCGCGCAATTTCCGATCCGCCCATCGTTTTATATTACAAGGGCGTCTTTCCCGCAGTGGACACCTCGCCGGTCATCGCGATGGTCGGCACAAGAAAGGCCTCTGCCTACGGTCTCATGCAGGCCAAGCGGCTCGGCTACCAGATCGCAAAATGCGGCGGCATCGTCGTCTCCGGCGGCGCGGCCGGCATCGACACCATGTGCCTTGTCGGCGCTCTGAGCGCGAACCGGCCGGTGATCACCGTGCTTGGCTGCGGCGTGGACGTGGTGTATCCGCCGGACAATAAGACGCTGTTTGACGACGTCGCGTATCATGGGTGCCTGCTCAGCGAATACCCGCCCCAGACGCCCGCAACGGGCTCGCATTTCCCGGTCAGAAACCGCATCATCAGCGCCCTGTCTCTCGGCGTGGTGGTCGTGGAGGCCCCGAAGCGCTCGGGCGCGCTCATCACGGCAAACCGGGCACTCGAGCAGGGAAGAGACGTATTTACCATCCCCGGAAACGTCGGCACGGCGACGTGCGAAGGCAATATCCAGCTTCTGCGCGAGGGCGCGATCGTCGTCGAAGACGGCTGGGATGTGATGCGCGAGTACGTGCAGCTTTATCCGGAGCTCGTCTCCCGCCAGCCGTCCGGAAAGCCCATGCAGCTGACACCGGCGCAGCAAAGATCGGCCGTGAAGCCCGGTGCGCCGCTTCCGCCCAGAACCAGAAAACCCGCAAAAAATGCGAAGCTGTACCCTGCTTCCGACACAAAAGCCATTGACAAGCCGAACACGAAGGCTTATATTGACGTACAGGAAATTTTGGACGCGCTTTCGCCCGATGAAAAAGCGGCGATTTTGGATCTTACAAAGGGCGAACGGCACATCGACCAGATCATTGCGGCTACGTCCCTTCCCGCCGCGCGGATCACCTCTGCGCTGACGCTTTTGCAGATCAAGGGCTACGCGAAGGCCCTGCCCGGCAAGCGCTTTGAGCTTGCGGAAAAAGAGTAATATTGGAGGCACACATGCCGAACGCAAAAACCAACCTCGTGATCGTCGAGTCTCCGTCAAAGGCCAAGACGATCGGCAAATACCTCGGCCCGGACTATCAGGTCAAGGCCAGCATGGGCCACCTGCGCGATCTGCGCAAGAGTACCATGAGCGTGGACATTGAACACGACTTTGAACCGGAATATTACCCCATCAAGGGAAAAGAGGAGATCATCAAGGACCTTCAGTCCGCCGCGAAAAAGAGCAAAAACGTCTTTCTCGCAACCGACCCGGACCGCGAAGGAGAGGCCATTTCGTGGCACTTAAAATATCTGCTTGGCATTCCGGACGACAAGACCTACCGCGTGACGTTCAACGAGATCACCAAAAATGTCGTGCGAAACGCCATCGCTTCGCCCAGAGCCATCGATCAGAACCTGGTCGACGCGCAGCAGGCCAGGCGCGTGCTCGACCGCATCGTCGGCTATCAGCTCAGCCCCTTACTGTGGAAAAAGATCCGCAGGGGCCTTTCCGCGGGCCGTGTGCAGTCGGTCGCAACGCGCATGGTCGTTGACCGTGAAAACGAAATTCGCGCCTTCACCCCGCAGGAATACTGGACCATCGACGCGAAATTAGACCGCGAAGGAAAGCCCGGCGGCTTCACCGCGCGGTATTACGGAGACCCGAAGAAAAAGGACCTCAATACCCGCCAGGACGTAGACGACATTCTTGCGCAGATCGCCGGAAAGCCCTTTACCGTCCAGCGCGTCAAAAAATCGCAGCGCCGGAAAAATCCCGCCGCGCCGTTTACGACCTCGACGCTTCAGCAGGAGGCGTTTCAGAAGCTGAATCTGAGCACAAAGCGCACGATGATGCTGGCCCAGCAGCTCTATGAGGGCGTGGAGTTAAGCGAAGAGGGCTCGGTGGGCCTCATTACCTACATGAGAACCGACTCTCTTCGTATCTCCGAAGAGGCCTTAGCCGCCGCAGGAGACGTGATCCGCAGCCGGTACGGCGAAAAGTACTACCCCGGCGCGCGGCACTATAAGCCCAAGGCCAACGCGCAGGACGGCCACGAGGCCATCCGCCCGAGTAACGTCGCGCTCTATCCGGAGCTGGTCGAAAAAGACCTGACGAAAGATCAGTTCCGGCTGTATAAGCTCATCTGGAACCGCTTCATCGCCTCGCAGATGGAAAACGCCGTCTATGATGTCACGGCCATTGAGGCGGCCTGCGGCGATCAGGTTTTCA
Organism: Clostridiales bacterium UBA6388; assembly: GCA_002437575.1. Lineage (GTDB taxonomy): Bacteria > Bacillota > Clostridia > Oscillospirales > Oscillospiraceae > CAG-170. The sequence continues at coordinate 15,713 of DJQK01000145.1, forward strand.
GGGCCACGCACCAGTCGCTTGCCTTTGCCGGGTTTACTGCGGTCTATGAAGAAACGCAGGACGATGAGCAGGAGAGCGTCGGCTCGCCGCTTCCCGACCTTTCCGAGGGCGAGAGCTTGAGGCTCGTATCGACAGACCCGCAGCAGCACTTTACCCAGCCGCCCGCGCGGTACACCGAAGCGACGCTCGTTCGCGCGATGGAGGAAAAGGGCGTGGGAAGGCCCTCTACCTACGCGACCATCGTTTCGACCATTCAGGATCGCGAATACGTCCAGAAGACCGATAAGCGACTGGCTCCTACGCCGCTCGGCGAGGTCGTCAACGGCCTGATGATGGAGCACTTCCAGAACATCATCAACGTCGAGTTCACGGCCAAAATGGAGAGCGAGCTCGACGAGGTCGAAGCGGGCAAAATTTACTGGAAGCGCGTGTTGGAGGAGTTCTACAAGGGCTTCCATCAGGAGATGGAGGAAGCGGAGGAAGCGCTCAAGGACGTCCGGCTCAAGGTCCCGGAAGAGGTGACCGAGGAAAAGTGCGAGCTGTGCGGCAGAAATCTCGTCATCAAATCCGGCCGGTTCGGAAGATTTCTGGCCTGCCCGGGCTACCCCGAGTGCAAGTTCACAAAGCCGCTCGTGGAACGGATGCCGGGCCGGTGCCCGCGCTGCGGCAGCGCGATCTTAAAGCGCAAAAGCAAACGCGGCTACGCCTACTACGCGTGCGAAAGGGGCGCGGCGTGCGGCTTTATGACGTGGGACGTGCCGACCGATCAGGACTGCCCGCAGTGCGGCCAGACCATGTTCAAGCGCGCGGGAAAGGGCGCGATGAAGCCCTTCTGCATCAATCCCGAGTGCCCCGCCTTCCTGCCCGAAGACAAGCGCGGCTACCGCAGAAAGCCCGCCTCAACAGATACTACGCAGGCTGCGCCCGAGGAGGCCGGTCTTCCGCCCATGCCCGCGGCAGCCGAAGAAGCGCCGGAGGAAAAGAAGCCCGCCAAAAAGGCAGCCGCAAAAAAACCTGCCGCAAAGAAGACGGCGGCCAAGACTGCTGCAAAGAAAACAGCGACCGCCAAAAAGGCAGCAGCGAAAACCACGAAAAAAGCCGCCGAGGCGGACGCTCCCGAGAAAAAGCCCGCTTCACGCCGGAAGAAAAAGGAAGACGCAACATGATCGTAACCGTAATTGGAGCCGGACTGGCTGGCTCGGAGGCCGCCTGGCAGCTGGCAGAGCGCGGCTTTGACGTGCGGCTTTTGGAAATGAAGCCCAAAAAGATGACGCCCGCGCACCACAGAGCCGATTTTGCCGAGCTCGTGTGCTCAAACTCCCTGCGCGGCGACCGGCTCGAGAACGCCGTGGGCCTTCTCAAAGAGGAGCTGCGCCGGCTGGGAAGCCTGATTCTGACCTGCGCGGAGGAAAACCGCGTCGAAGCAGGCGGCGCTCTGGCCGTCGACCGGTACGGCTTTTCGGGGATGGTCACGGAAAAGATCCGCAGCCACCCGAAGATCACCGTGGTCGAAGAAGAGGCCACAGCCGTTCCGGAAGGGCCTGTCATCATCGCGACCGGGCCTCTGACGAGCGACGCGATGAGCGCGGCCATACAGGACTATTTCGGCGGGCAGAAGTACATGAGCTTTTTTGACGCCGCTGCGCCGCTCATTACATTCGAGTCCATCGACATGGAAAAGGCGTGGTTCGCCTCGCGCTATGACCGGGGAGACGCGGATTATGTCAATTGCGCGATGGAAAAGGACGAGTACACCGCCTTTGTCGATGCCTTGAAAACCGCCGAGGAAGCGCCGGTGCATGGCTTTGAGGACAAGCACGTCTTCGAGGGCTGTATGCCGGTCGAGGTCATGGCCCGGCGCGGAGAAGACACCCTTCGCTTTGGGCCCATGAAGCCCGTGGGGCTCAAGGACCCGAAGACCGGAAAAGAGCCCTATGCCGTCGTGCAGCTGCGAAAAGACAACGCACTGGGGTCTGTGTACAATCTGGTCGGCTTTCAGACGCACCTCAAGTTCCCGGAGCAAAAGCGCGTGTTTTCGATGATCCCCGCGCTTCACGACGCGGAGTTCGTGCGCTACGGCGTGATGCACCGCAACACGTTTTTAGATAGCCCCCGGCTTTTAGACCGGTATTACGCTGACCGCAGAGACCCGCTGGTCGCGTTCGCGGGGCAGATGACGGGCGTGGAGGGCTATGTCGAGTCAACGGCTTCGGGGTATCTCGCTGCCGTTTCGATGGCCGCAAAATTAAGCGGCACGCCGCTTCCCGATTTTCCGAAGGAAACGGCCATCGGCGCGCTGGCGCAGTACATCAGCGACACCAGTATCGGCAATTTCCAGCCGATGAACGTCAATTTCGGCATTATGACGCCGCTTGGCTGCAAGGTCAAGGGCAAGGCCAATAAGAATTTGGCAATTGCAGAGCGTGCCCTCGCCATCATCGACAAGATGGCCGCAGAACACGCAGTTTGATTCATAAAGGAGGAACCCGGATGCGTATCGTTGTAGACGTCATGGGCGGCGACAATGCCCCCGATGCCATCGCGCTCGGCGCGATCGAGGCGGCGAAGGAGGAAAAACTCGACGTGATCCTCGTCGGCCGCGGCGAGGCGATCTTGCAGTGCCTGAAAAACCACGGCATCGAGACGCTTCCGGCTGGTGTTGAAATTGCAAACGCAGACGACGTGGTCGATATGCACGACGATCCGGCGCAGGTGCTCAAGACGCGGAAAAATTCCTCGATGCTCGTGGGCTTATCGATGCTCAAAGACGGCGTGGGCGACGCGTTCGTCTCTGCGGGCTCGACCGGTGCGCTGCTTACCGCGGCGACCTTGATCGTCAAGCGCGTCAAGGGCATCCGCAGAGCCGCGCTGGGCCCGGTCATCCCGACGAAAGCAGGCGGCGCGGTTTTGATCGACTGCGGCGCGACGGCCGAGTGCACGCCCGAGTTTCTGCTCCAGTTTGCCTTCATGGGCTCGTACTACGCCAAGCGGATGCTGGGTTTAGAGAATCCCCGCGTGGCGCTGCTCAACATTGGAGCCGAGGACACGAAGGGTACGCAGCTGCAAAAAGACGCGTATGCGCTTCTTCAAAAAGCAGGCGAGAGCGGCAAGCTCAATTTCATCGGAAACGTTGAAGCGCGCGGCGTGCCGCTGGCAGAAGCGGACGTTGTCGTTTCCGACGGCTTTTCGGGAAATATTTTGCTCAAGGGCATCGAGGGCACGGCGCTTTTCATGTCCGGAATGCTGAAAGATATGTTTAAGAAAAACGTATTTACGAAGCTCGCCGCCGCGCTTTGTATGTCGGGCATCAAAGAATTCAAAAGCAGGCTCGACTACCGGCAGACGGGCGGCACGGTGCTCATCGGCCTGACGAAGCCGGTTATCAAGGCGCACGGTTCATCTGACGCCGTGGCCATCCGCAGCGCCATCCGCCAGGCGGCGCAGGCCGTAGAGAGCGGCTTTACCGCGGACATTACCGCAAATGTGGAACAGATGATCGTTCCGAAGGAGCTGTAAGATGTATAAAAGCTTAGAAGAAGGACTTGGGTACACGTTCCAAAACCGCAAGCTTCTGGAAAACGCGCTGACCCACAGTTCCTATGCCAACGAAAACCGGGAAAGGGGACTGCCCGATAACGAGCGGCTGGAATTTTTGGGCGACTCGATTCTGGGCTTCGTCGTGGCGGACTATCTCTACCGGCGTTTTCCAGAAAAGCCGGAAGGCGAGCTCACGCGCATCCGCGCCGATCTCGTATGCGAGACGAACCTTGCAAAGGCCGCGGGGACGATCCGCCTCGGCGATTTCCTGCTTTTAGGCCACGGTGAGGATCACGGCGGCGGCAGAAAGCGCGATTCGATCGTCTCCGACGCGATGGAATCCGTCATCGCCGCCAGCTACATGGACGGCGGCTTCGAGGCCGCGAAGGGCATCATCGACCGACTGATCTTAAATGATATCCCGGTCGAAAAGCCCAGGAATTTTGATTATAAGACCGCGCTTCAGGAGCTCGTCCAGCGCAAAAAGGACCAGACGCTCCACTATGCGCTCGTCGCCGAGACCGGCCCAGACCACGACAAGCACTTCACCGTCGAGGTTCAGCTCAACGGAACCCCTGTCGGTCAGGGCTCCGGCAGCAGCAAAAAACGCGCCGAGCAGGCCGCTGCGGAAGCCGCGATCGAATCGCTCTTCCCAAACGAATTATAAAAGCAAACGCCCCTTCGGCCAAAACCGGAGGGGCGTTTTTGTGCGATATGACAAAAGCGATTTGAATGGAAACTGATTCTTTGGGTAAATTTTCGTTTTGGGGTGGATTTTTCCGCTTTTGTATGCTATGCTGAGTCTGTCGAAAGACGCAGAGAATTGGGAAGCTCTGATGCAATACGAGCTTCTATCAAACAGGAGGCACGACCATGAACCATGCACAGGCCATCGCGGAAGCGGCAAAAACGTATGACAGCTTTTATCTCTACGACGAGGCGGGCATCGTCTCGCAGTGTGCGCGCCTGAAGGCCGCCTTCCCGGAGGCTTCCTTGCTCTACTCCTTGAAAACGAATCCCGACAAGCGCATCCTCAAAACCGTCTTTTCCAAAGGCATCGGCGCCGACGCAGCCAGTGCCGGGGAGGTCGCATTGGCTTTGGAGGCGGGTCTGACGAAGGACGAAATTTATTATTCCGCGCCCGGAAAATCCATGCGCGACATTGAACAGACCATCGACTGCGTCCATATCATCGCCGACAGTCTGGACGAAATTCTGCGCATCGAGTCTGTGGCCGCGAAGAAGAATCTTCCCACCGGGATCGGGCTTCGCATCAACCCGAATTTCTCGTTTACGGGCGAAACGGGCAGTCCGTCCAAATTCGGCGTCGATGAAGACCGTGCCATCGCGTTCCTGCAAAAATACAAAAGCCGCTTTGTGTCCGTTACGGGTCTGCATGTGCACCTGCGAAGCCAGGAATTACAAGCGCCGGTCCTCGCGCGGTACCACAAAAAGCTGCTGGCGCTTGCCGCGCGGTTTGAAAGGGAAGCGGGACTGCATCTTTCTTATGTAAACCTCGGCTCCGGCATCGGCATTCCCTATGCCCCGACGGACAAGCAGTTAGATGTCGAGACGCTCGGCGCGGAAACGTGCGAGGCCATCCGCGAATTCCATCTTCAGCACCCCGATATCCGCTTCTTCATTGAGACAGGGCGCTATCTGGCCGGGCCCAACGGCGTCTACGTCACGACCGTTCTGGACCGCAAAATTTCGCACGGCAAGACCTTCGTTATCCTGAAAAGCACGCTCAACGGTTTTGTCCGGCCGTCCATTGCGAAGCTTGTCGAGCACGCGTCGGCGGATGGCCATCCCGCGGCCTGTGAGCCGCTTTACACCGGCAAAGACTCATTCGGCTTTACCGCGTTCGGAAAAGCGGGCGGCGTGCATGAGACCGTCACGCTCGTCGGCAATCTCTGCACGGCGGCGGACGTCATCGCGGAGAACATTGACCTGCCGGTCTTGGAGTGCGGCGACCTCGTCGTCATCTCGAATGCAGGCGCTTACGCGGCGGTGCTGTCTCCGATGCAGTTTTCCCATCAGGGCATCCCCGCGCAGCTGTTTCTGGACGCGAACGGCAATTTCGCAGAAGCGTAATTACGGCAGCAGGATCCCTGCGCTGACGGACGCTGCCGGATAGAGCGTCGAAACCATGCTCGGCGCGGCGCAGACGCAAAGCAGAATGCTCGCCGCCAGCAAAACGATCGGAAACACGTAACGCATAGCAATTCCTCCAAAAGGTGTTCTTGCTTTCTTAGACGAGATTTCCGGCCAAAGCGTTGCATGATCATCAAAAAAATTTCAGAAAATACGCGGCCTCCGGTCTTTTTCCGGAAGCCGCGTGTTTCTGTTTACAAAATATCGTCGGATGCCATTGCGGCGTTTGCTCTGCGCATGGTGCTGCGTAAGAAAATAGAGCTCAGGGTAAACGAGAAGATCTCCGCGATGGGGAAGGCGAACCAGACAAGCTCCAATTTTCCAGACTGCGCCAGAAGCCACGCCGCAGGCAGCAGCACCACCAGCTGCCGGCAGACGGAGTTGATGAGCGCGTGCAGGGGATTGCCGATGGCCTGGAACACCGAGCCCGAGACGATGCAGAAGCCCGCGAAGAGGAAATGGATGGCGATGATCCGGAAGGCGGGAATACCAATTTGCCGCATATGCTCGGTGGCGTTAAAAAAGCCGAGAAGCGTCCCGGGGAGGAACTCAAACAGGCACAGGCCAAGGAGCATCAAAAGGATCGCCGTAATGACCGAAAGGCGGATGGTTTTGTGTACGCGCTCGGGATTTTTCGCGCCGTAATTGTACGAGATGATCGGCACCATGCCGTTATTGAGCCCGAAGACCGGCATGAAAATAAAGCTCTGGAGCTTGAAATACACGCCGAAGACGGCCGTGGCCGTGGTGGAAAAGGCGATGAGGATCTGGTTGAGGCCAAAGTTCATGACCGAGCTGATGGACATCATGACGATCGAAGGAATGCCGACGCGGTAAATTTCCTTCACGGTGTCCCAGTGGAAGCGGATCTGCTTTGTGCGGATGCGGACCTCGGGATTGCACTTCAGATTCAGGATCAGCGCAAAGATCGCCGCGACGATCTGGCCAAACACCGTCGCCCAGGCTGCGCCCGCGACCTCCATGCGCGGAAAACCGAGCCAGCCGAAAATCAAAATCGGGTCTAAAATGATGTTGATGACCGCGCCGGTGATCTGCGTGAACATGGCAAGCTTCGTCCGGCCCGTGGATTGCAGAAGCCTTTCAAAGCAGAACTGCGAGAAAATACCGATCGACGCGCCGAGACAGATGGAGGTGTAGCTCGAACCGTAGTCGACGATCTGCTGCACGTCCGTCTGCGCTTCAAAAAATGCACGGGAACAAAATAGTCCCAGGGCACAGAAGACCGCGAAGTTGCAGAAGACCAGAAAGATCGACGTATTGGCCGCGCGGTCGACCTGATCGTGCCGCTTCGCGCCCAAAGCTCTGGACAGCAGCGCGTTCGTGCCCACCGCGGTGCCGCTGCCGAAGGCGATCATCAGGTTCTGAAGCGGGAAGGCCAGCGACAGCGCACTCAGCGCGTTTTCATTCAGCTGCGAGACATAGACGCTGTCTACAATGTTGTAAAATGCCTGCACGAGCATCGAGACCATCATGGGGATGGCCATGTTGGCAAGGAGCTTTCCGACGGGCATCGTTCCCATCTTGTTTTCGGTTCTGAGCTGCTGCATAAAGTTCTCCGTTCTTCTTTTTCGTTTTCCTTCCGTTTCCTGCCGAAAAAACCGCTCCCGCCAGCATCTGACGAGAGCAGGTTCCTTTTCTGCTATATGGTACAGGAAAACAGGTTTTATGTCAAGACCTTCTTCAAAGAGACAGCTCCTCGGCGCAGCTTTCGGCGTTCCGGCACAGATCGCAGCACTTTTTCGTGAACGCGCGGACCTGCTCGGGGCAGCGGCCAATATAGTTGGCCGGGTCCATGTGGGCTCTGATCTGGCTTTCCGTCATGCCGAAGGCCGGATTTTTCGCCAGCGCGGCAATGAGGTCCCAGTGTTCGCCGTTTTTCATCTGCGCCGTGGCCTGCATAGAGGCCTCGCGGATGATCTCGTGCACCTGCTGGCGGTCTCCGCCGTGCTTGACGGCCGCCATGAGTAGATTCTCCGTCGCAATGAAGGGAAGATACTCGGACACAAACCGCGCGACGATCTTCTCGTTGACGTGAAGTCCCTTCGTGACGTTCTGCATGAGCCTGAGAATACCGTCGCAGGCCAGAAACGCCTCGGGAAGGGAAATGCGGCGGTTTGCAGAGTCGTCCAGCGTCCGCTCGAGCCACTGCGTGGACGCCGTCATCGGCGCGTTCATCGCGTCAGCCATGATATACCGGGACAGCGAGCAGATGCGCTCACAGCGCATGGGGTTGCGCTTATAGGGCATGGCGGACGAGCCGACCTGGCTTTCTTCAAACGGCTCTTCGACCTGCCGGTCGTGCTGCAAAAGCCGGATATCGGTCGCAAACCGGCAGCAGCTCTGCGCGATGGACGAAAGGACGTTCAAAATCCGGCTATCCAGCTTTCTGGGGTAGGTCTGGCCGCACACGTCGTAGAGCCGGTCAAAGCCGAAGCTTTCAGCGATCTTCCGGTTCATTTCGTCGATCTTCGCGCCGTCGCCTTCAAAGAGCGAGACGAAGCTTGCTTCCGTGCCTGTCGTGCCGCGGCAGCCGAGGAAGCGGATGGCCGAGATGACGTCCCGCAGCTCCTCCAGATCCAGCATCAGGTCCTGAAGCCAGAGCGCCGCGCGCTTACCGACGGTGACCAGCTGCGCGGGCTGATAGTGCGTGTAGCCGAGGCAGGGGAGCGCGGCATACCGGTCTGCAAAGTCACACAGGTTCTGCATGACCGCTTCCAGCTGCCCCTCGAGGTACCGAAGGCCGTCACGGTATAAAATGAGGTCTGCGTTGTCCGTCACGTAGCAGCTCGTCGCGCCCAGATGAATGATGCCCTTTGCACCCGGCGCGTCGAGACCGAAGGCGTAGATATGCGCCATCACGTCGTGGCGGATCTCCTTTTCCTTTTTGGAAACGACGTCGTAGTCGATGGGGCTCACGTGCGCGGCCAGCTCTTCGACCTGCTCTTTTGTGACCGGAAGCCCCAGCTCGTGCTCTGCCCGCGCCAGAGCCACCCAGAGCTTTCTCCACGTCTCGAACCGTGCGTCGGGGGAGAACAGGTGCAGCATATACTTTGAGGCGTAGCGCGAGGCCAGCGGGCTTTCATAGGTGGGTTTCATAAAGCATCCTCTTATCGATAGATGATCTCGTCGCGCTTGGCGCCGACGGAGACGTAGCTGATGCGGCAGCCGATGGCTTTTTCAATGTATTCCACGTAATTTCTGGCCTCGACAGGCAGGTCTTCATACTTGCGCACGCCCGAAATGTCGCAGCTCCAGCCGGGCATGGAGGTCATGACGGGCTTGGCCTCGCCGATGACGGCAGTGAAGGGGAAATCGTCGGTCTTTTCGCCGTTGACCTCGTACTGCTCGCAGATGGGGATCTCGGTCATGTAGGACAGAACGTCCAGCTTCGTGAGGGCAACTTCCGTTGCCCCCTGGATCTGGCAGCCGTAGCGCGTGGCGACGATGTCGATGGGGCCGACTCTGCGGGGACGGCCAGTAGAAGCGCCGTATTCCGCGCCGGCCTCGCGCAGCTTTTCCGCCTCGGGTCCGAACCACTCCGCCGTGAACGGGCCTTCGCCGACGCAGGTGGAGTAGGCCTTGACGATGCCGACCGTGCGGTCAACGTGGCTTCCGGGGATGCCCGCGCCGACGCACGCGTAGCCCGCGTTGGACGAAGACGACGACGTGTAGGGGAAGATGCCGAAGTCAATGTCGCGCAGTGCGCCCAGCTGGGCCTCAAACATGATGTTCTTACCCGCAGCCTGCGCTTCATACAGATATTTTGTGGTGTTGCAGATGTAAGGCGCGAGCTTTTCGCCGAATTCTTTGCACCATGCCAGCATATCGGAGAGCTTGTAGGGTTCCGCGCCGTAGACGTTCTGGATGGTGAGGTTTTTCCACTCGAGAATGGAGGCCAGACGCTTTTCCAGATAGTCCGGGTACAGGAGCTCGCCGACCATGATGGTCTTTTTCTGGTACTTGTCAGAATAAACCGGCGCGATGCCGCGAAGGGTCGAGCCGTACTTCTTGTCCTTGAGCCGGGCTTCTTCCAGGCCGTCGAGGGCGCGATGATAGGGGAAGACGATCGTTGCGCGATCGGAGATCTTGAAATTCTCCGGCGTAATGGGCACGCCTGCGTCCTTGAGCTTGGACATTTCCTTCCAGAGGTCTTCAATGTCGACCACGACGCCGTTACCCAGCACGTTCACAACGCCCGGCAGGCAGATGCCGGAGGGGATGAGGTGCAGGGCAAACTTGCCGTATTCGTTGACGATGGTGTGACCGGCGTTGTTGCCGCCCTGATAGCGGCAGACGATGTCATATTCTCTTGCGATGAGGTCGACCATGCGGCCCTTACCCTCGTCGCCCCAGTTGATGCCTACGATCGCGCAGTTGCTCATAAGTTAAGACTCCTTCAAGCATTTTTCAAATTCTTCGGATATTATAGCACGCAAACGGCATAAGTAAATCATTTGTTTTGGATATTCGTTATTAGCGTTGCTAATGACGTTGCAGCGCTTTTTGGAAAGGGAACAAAAAACAGCAAAATAATGCTTGACTTTCCGACCGCCTTGTGGTACTATACTTGAGCAGTCGCGAGACCGCAAAATCATGCGCGAGTGGTGGAATTGGCAGACTCGCTAGATTCAGGTTCTAGTGTCCACTCCGGACGTGCGGGTTCAAGTCCCGCCTCGCGCACCAGACAAAGATAATCCGAACCAAATCTTCCTTGTGGGAGACGGGTTCGGATTATTTGTTTATGTGCTTATCGGCTTAACGCAGCTGGGCACAAGATGCAGCGACAGCCCTTGCCAGGCGGCAGAAGATCTGATCGCCGGTTTTTCTGCGATTGAAGCGGAAACAAAATTCGTCCAGGTACGCCTGAAGCTGCGTGCAGCG
>DJQK01000145.1:26450-27109 GCA_002437575.1 Clostridiales bacterium UBA6388
GGTAGCTTCCGTAGCCGTCGCATTCAATTTTTGAGCCCGGCACAATGGTTTCGTCTACAACCTGCTGAAGCGTCTTACCCGTGACGTCGTCCACGACCTGCATCCGCGTGAACAGCGCAGCCTCGTTTTCCGTTTTTGACAGCGCCACCACGATCTTTGCCTTGTCCGTCCCACGGCCACGTTTTCCATTGCGTGTTGCGCCGCCCACGTAGCCGTCGTCCATCTCAACGATGCCGGAAAGTATGTATTTCTCGTCTCTTTGACCAATTTCGCGTCGAATTCTGTGCAAAAGATACCACGCCGACTCATAGCAGATGTTCAGTGTGCAGCTCAGCTGGACGGCGGAAATGCCGCGTTTGTCCGTGGCACAGAGATAGATCGCCCAGAACCAGACTGTCAGCGACAGATGCGTGCGGTGCATAACGGTTCCCGCGGTAACAGAAGTCTGGTGTCGACAGGCACGGCACTGGAACGTGTTCCGTCCACGAACCGGGTAATATTCTGTGCAGCCACATTTCGGGCAGACGAAGCCGTTCGGATACCAAAGCCGGAATAATTCTGCCCGGCAGGTGTCTTCCGTGTTGAAGCGGGTACGAAATTCCTGAAACGTGATGCTCTCTGCTCGTGCCATACCAAGGACCTCCTGATCTTTCTGAGAT
>DJQK01000012.1:0-392 GCA_002437575.1 Clostridiales bacterium UBA6388
CGTATGCAGAGGGCGTCTCGTTTGCCATCCTCTTCATGAACATCCTCACGCCTTATCTGTCCAAGTGGACGGAGACGAAACCGTTTGGAGGTGTATCGGCATGAGTGAAAAACAGGGTATCATCAAAGCGGTCGTCGTTCTGGTCGTGATCTGTATCGTCATTTCCGGTGCGCTGGCTGTTGTCAATTCCTTTACCGCACCCGTGTCCGCGGCAAACGCCGAGGCAAGAGAAACGTCTGCGCGGCAGGAGCTCATCCCGGAGGCTGCTTCTTTTGAGCAGGTCACGGAAAATCTTCCCGAAAACGTTCTGGGCGCCTATGTCGGAAAAACCGCCGACGGCAGCGTCGCGGGCTATGTCATCACCTCGTCCGGCAAGGGCTTCGGCGGCACGA
>DJQK01000012.1:547-706 GCA_002437575.1 Clostridiales bacterium UBA6388
CGGCGTGAGCGCGATCTCCGGCGCAACGATCACATCGACGGCTTATGAAAGCTGCGTCAAAACGGCGTTCGAAGCTTATGAAGCAATGAAGGAGGCGGCATAAATGACGAAGCTTCAGAATCTTCTCAAGGGCCTCATCAAGGAAAACCCGGTTCTGGT
>DJQK01000012.1:714-30921 GCA_002437575.1 Clostridiales bacterium UBA6388
GTGCTCGTGCTCGGCACGTGCCCGACGCTGGCCATCTCCACGTCCGTGACGGCGGCGTTCGGCATGGGCGTCGCAGCGACCGTGGTCCTGATCCTTTCCAATATGGCAATTTCCGCCCTGCGGAAAATCATTCCCGATTCGGTCCGCATTCCGTGCTACATCACGGTCATCGCCGGCTTCGTGACGATCGTGGAGCTCGTGATGGAAGCGTATGCTTACGATCTGTATCAATCGCTCGGCGTGTATCTGGCGCTCATCGTCGTCAACTGCATCATTTTGGGAAGAGCCGAAATGTACGCCAACAAGCACGGTGTGGTGGACTCCGCGATCGACGGACTCGGCATGGGCCTCGGCTTTACGCTGGCGCTTTGCGCGATGGGAACGATCCGCGAGATCTTCGGCGCGGGCACCTTCTGCGGGATCCCGGTTCCCTGGTTCAGCGAAAACCCCATCGGTATCCTCACGATGGCCCCCGGCGGCTTCTTTGTGTTCGGCTGCATGATCGCGCTGGTCAACAAGATCACCAAGGGCAAGGCCATTACGAAGAAGGAATTCGGCTGCGCGGCCTGCCCGGGCTGCGGTCAGGCGGGCTCCTGCGGTAAGGAGGAAGCGGCGAAATGAAAACTGTTCTGTTTGTAATTCTGACGGCTGCGATCACCAACAACTACGTGCTCGTCAAGTTCCTCGGCATCTGTCCGTTCCTCGGCGTTTCCAAGAAGCTCGATCAGGCGACCGGTATGTCCATCGCCGTCATCTTCGTCGAGGTCCTTGCAACGGCCGTCACGTGGCCCATTTACCACCTGCTGCTCGACGGCAAGATCGACTTCACGTACATGGAGACGGTCGTCTTCATTCTGGTCATTGCCGCGCTGGTGCAGCTGGTCGAGATCGTCCTCAAGCGCTACATTCCCGCACTTCACAAGTCCCTCGGCGTCTACCTGCCGCTCATCACCACGAACTGCGGCGTGCTCGGCGTCACGATGAACAACATTTCCGACGGCTTCAATTACGTTGACTCGCTTCTGACGGCGCTGGGCTGCGGCCTCGGCTTCTTCCTGGCGATGGTCATCTTCTCCGGCGTCCGTTCCCGCGTGGAGGATGCCGAGCCGCCCAAGAGCTTTGCCGGCCTTCCCATCACGCTGGTCTCGGCATCGATCGTTTCGCTGTCGTTCTTCGGCTTCTCGGGCGTGCTGGACCGGCTGTTCGGCGGTTAAGGAGGGAAATGCAATGAATGAAATTCTGATCCCCATTCTGGCCGTTACGATCATCGGCCTGATTTGCGGCGTGGGTCTGGCGGTGGCCTCCCATGTCATGGCGGTCAAGGAAGACGAGCGCTTCCCGGCCATCCGCGAATGCCTGCCCGGCGCAAACTGCGGCGCGTGCGGCTTCACCGGCTGCGACGGCTATGCCAAGGCCCTGCTTGAGCCCGGCACAAAGACGAATCTCTGCGTCCCCGGCGGCGCGGAGGCGGCAAAAAAGATCGCTGAGGTCCTCGGCGTTGCGGCAGAGGCTGTTGAGCCGAAGATCGCCATCGTCCGCTGCGGCGGCGACTGTGAGCACACGGGCCCCAAGGAAGAGTACCGCGGCATCGCCTCGTGTCAGGCAGCGAAGCTGTTCTTCGGCGGCAGCGGCACGTGCACCTATGGCTGTCTCGGCTTCGGCGATTGCGCGAAGGTCTGTCCGCATGACGCGATTTCCTGGAACAAGGGCATCGCGGCGGTCGACCCCGCGTCTTGCGTCGGCTGCGGCCTGTGCGCGAAGACCTGCCCGCAGCAAGTGATCGCTGTCATCCCCAAGAGCGCGCAGACGGCCGTTCTCTGCTCGAACCACGACAAGGGCGCTGTGACCCGCAAGGCGTGCAGCGCGGGCTGTATCGGCTGCATGAAGTGCGTCAAGACCTGTGAGCATGACGCTGTGCACGTCGAAGGAAACCTTGCGTCGGTCGATTACAGTAAGTGCGTCGGCTGCGGCGCTTGCGTGGAGGCCTGCCCGACGGGTGCGCTTCATAGCCTGATCGCTGGTGCGCAGGCGCAAGCCTGCTGAACTGCATAGATTTGCGAGCCGGACGGCCGCGGCAGATTCTTTATCTGCCGCGGCCGTTCACTTGTCGAAAAGCAGGGGCTTTTTTTGAAGGGGATGGCGCCTTGCGCGGAATTCGTTGCATTTTTGCCCGAAATGGCGTATGATAGAGAAAAAAGGGGAAAGGGCGGAACGCCATGAAACGAACCGACGAACAATTGCAGGAGCTTTTGCTGCGGGAGCTTTCGCGCTGCGGGAAGCTGCGGCGCAAACAGCTCATTGAGGCTGGCGTGGCTGCACTTGGTCTGGAGATGGGGCAGGATGCGGACCTGAGCCCCGGCGCGCCGCTTGCGATGACGAAAAGCCGGCTTGGCATGGTGCTGACGAGCCTGATCCACGCGGGCTCCATCCGCGAAGACGAGGCGGGCTTTTTGCATCTCGAGCAGGTCAGAGACCTCGAATTTGCGCCCGCGGCCATCCGGCAGTTTATCACGAAGACCTTGCGCGAACGCCGCGTGATCGGCAAGCAGGAGCTCTACAGCCTGGCCGAGCGCTGCTTCGGCACGGACAAAACGCCGGGAAAGCAGGACGACAACGCGCTTCGAAGCGTCATGGGCCGGTGTCTGGTCGAAATGGAAAAAGAGCGAAACGTCGTTCGGACCTCGCGCGGCTTCCGGCTCGGCACGCCCGGCGATTACCCCGCGACGGAGCTCGGCGGCTTTCTTCGGCAGGCGGCCGAGGGCGGCGATCTCAAGCGCTGCTTTTTGGAGGCCGTGCACACCAAGGGCGGCGAATGGTTCGAAAGCTACTGCGTGAAGCTTCTTCGCGCGTACTATCTTTCCGAGGGCAAGACTGTCGACGAGGGCTTCGTCACGGGCGGCTCGGACGATGGCGGCATCGACGGCGTCATCCACACGACGGACGATCTGGGCTACCGCGAGACGATCCTCATGCAGATGAAAAACCGCCACGCGGTCATGACGGCCAAGGACGTGCGCGAATTTTACGGCGCGGTCTGTGCGGAAAACGGCTCTCGCGGCATTTTCATCACGCTCTCGAGCTTTCATCCCGAGGCACAGAAGCTGCTCGACAAGGTCGACAATCTCACCGGCGTAAACGGTGACAAGCTCTTCCAGATCGCGCAGCGCTGCAAGCTTGGATTATTGGAGAAAAACGGCCGGCTCTGCATCGACGAAGAGCTGCTGCTCAACACATAAAGCAAAACGCCCACAGGATTTCCTGCGGACGTTTTTTCGGGAAGGATACGCTTCTTACCAATTGCGGCTCGTGCCGGCGTCCTGCACGCTCCAGGTGAAGCTGCCCAGATCGTATCCGCGCGGAACGTAAAAGCGCTTGACGCGCAGCGGATCGTCGGACGTGTTGTAGAGCATACCGTTCATCAAAAGCCCGTAATCATAGTACCGACCCGCGACCTCGACGGCAAGCTCGCTGTACCTGCCCTCGGGATAGCAGACGGTGTAGGGGACCTGACCGGTGAGGGCGGCAATATAGTTTTTGCTGGCCTCCATCTCAAAAATGAGCGTTTCTTCGTTCATCGTGCTGAGGTTTCCGTGCGAGTACGTGTGGCTCTGGATGGACACGAGGCCGGACTGCGAGAGCTCAAAGATCTGCTCGGCGGTCATTTTGTGCGCCGAGCCGATAGCCTTTGGAATGACGAAGATCGTCGCCTTCGCGTTGTATTTTTGCAGCAGCGGGAAAAGCTCGGTGTAATTGTCGTCATAGCCATCGTCAAAGGTCAGGATGACCGGCTTTTCGTAATCTTCAAGGTGCGACAGATCCTCAAACCAGATCGTCTGGTAGCCGTTTTCCTGCAAGTACAAAAGCTCCTCTTCGAGCGTCTTTGGGCTGACAAACAGATCCCAATAGCCCCAGATATCGTCGCTCACCGCGTGGTACATGAGCACCGGCACGTTCACGTTTTCCTTCGGCGCGGAGAGATCAAGCTCCTTTGCAAGATACGCCGTGCCGTCCTCCGCGGTCCCGGTCACGAAGCCGAAGCGTTCCGCGGCAAACGAAACCGGCAGATAGTACGTCCCGTCCTGCAAAAACGCGCCGCCGCTTTCCAGCGCATCCGACCGGCAGAGCGGGAAATCGACCGAAGCTTCGCCATCCGTCAGCGTCAGCGCATCGTCCTGCGGCAAATAGTCCAGACCGGCCCTCTCGGCAAACTGCGCGGCGTCCACGTAACAAGACGCTCCGTCCGTCAGCGTCTGCGTGCGCACGCCGAAGAGCAGGATCTCGACGCCTTCCGGCAGCGGCTCGGGCGCAGGCTCCGGCTCGGGCTCGGCGAGAACTTCGACCGCGGGCTCGGGCTCGGGCAAAACGATCTCTGCCTCGATTTTTTGGGTGCAGGCGGTCAAAAACAGGGATAAAACGAGTGCAAGAACAAAAATTCCTCTTTTCATGTTGCCTCTCCTTTCTGCATGGCCAGCTGCTTTGACGCGTACAGATACGCCTGCTGGAAATCGCCCAGCTCGCGGCAGCAGACCTCGAGCCCCTGATAGAGCTCCCGCTCCAACGCCCGTCCCAGCGCCAATTCCTCGGCCTGGTGCAGGTACAGCGCGGCATTTTCAAATTGTTCGCGCCGGATGGCGATCTTTCCGCGCAGGATCAGATACTCCGCGCGGCTCTGCTCGGGCAGCTCGGCGATCGACCAGATCTCGCGCTCGGCGGCCTGAATGTGCTCCTGCCGCAGATGGTACCGCGCCATCAGAAGATGATACGAAACGGCGCTCTGGTGCGCAAGATAATACTGCCGGTAGCGCTCGACCTCGGCTTCCGCGCCGCCCGACGTCAGCGCACACCGCGCCAGCACCGCCAGTGCCCGAAGCTCGATATCCGAGCTTTCATACAGGCTTTTCCGGTTCCAATCGAGACTCTGCCGCGAAAGCGTTTCGGCCTCGGGAAGATCCTCGCGCAAAAACGCGCTTTCGGCCAGCTGCGCCGCGCAAACCGCGCACAAAAGCAGCGTCTCGTCGTCAGCTGGGGCGTTATCTCCGGCAAACAGGCGCAGCACCGCGTCATGATCGCCGTCCTTAAAACACGCCTTTGCCTTGCGCAGCCGGTCCAGCGCCGCGTCGGTCTGCTCGTCGGACAAAAGCCAGCCCACGCTCACGTCCAGCACCCGCGCCAGATGCTCGAGTGTGCGCATCGACGGCTGCGCCTGATCGTTTTCGATCTGCGAGAGCATATTGCGCGTCACGCAGCCCTGTGCGGCCTGCGCCTGACTGAGGCCCTTTTCCTGCCGCGTCTGCCGAATTTTCTGCCCCAGCGTCATAGCGTCCTCCTGTAACCTGATTTTTCTTTATCTTACCAGAAAAAGCCGGAAAAAGCAAGAAAAAGCGCCGAACCGCGAGGTTCGGCGCTTTATTCAGGTCATGCGGTGATCAACGCTCGTACTTTGCCCAGTTCGGGTCTTCCAGCATACGGATCCAGTGTTCGTAGGAGGAAGATTTGCGGCGGTAATCGTGGGAGTTGGTCGCTTCCTGGACGGCCAGGTAGTACCAGGCGTCAACGTCCATGTTGTCGGACCACTTGTTCATGTTGGAAAGCAAATCTTTTTCCGTCTCGGGCGCGCGGTTCAGGACGCGGTTGATGAGCGTCATGGCCTCGGCGCGGGTGATGTTGCGGTTGGGACGGAAGGTGTTGTCGGGATAACCCTTGATCCAGCCGTTGTTATAGGCTTTGGCGATCTCGCGGATGGCCCAGTGACCGGCCACGTCGGTGAAGCGGGTCTCGCCGTAGCGGGTCGACTCATCGAAGCGGGCGGCGATGGCGGCAAACTCGGCGCGGGTGATGGGCTCGTTCGGGCGGAAGGTTCCGTCGGGATAGCCCTTGACGATGCCAAGCTCGGCCATGGTGGACACGGGGTTATTGAACCAGTCGTCGCGGGAAACGTCGGAGAAGTCGTTCGTCTTGGTGAAGTACTTCTCGCGCACATCGTCCTTGAGCAGGCGGAAGAAGATCGTCGCGACCTCGGCGCGGGTGATCTCGCCATTGGGCTGCACGGTGCCGTCGGGATAGCCGATGATGTAGGCGTAGTGGTCGTCCGTGTTCAGCTTGTTCGGGCTGTCGATCTTGATGTGGTCGTTGGACTTGTACCCGGTGTTGACGGTGTTCTCAAAACCGATGGTTTCATTAACAGTGCCGCCGTAAATGTAGCCATGTTTTCTGGAAACGTAAGTTTCGTCGTTAAACTGATCTTCGTTATTGTACCAGTAATAGTAAACACTAGCTACATAAAGCTCTCCATTGCCATCTTTGCGAACAGTAACGATAATCGCATAGACATCGTCGTCATAGGCGACGCCAGTCTTTCCGGCATCGACTTCCTTCAAAACGTAGCCATAATAACCTTCCTTCGGGAAACTGAGAGTCAGGTCGCTGAAGAACTTCGTGGAACCCTTCCAAGAAGCGTTGCTACCGAAGGTGACGTCCATCGTGTAGGCCGGATAATCGGAGTTAGCATCAAAGTTGACGGGGACGAGGTGGTTAGCAGAAAGCATAGAAATCTCTTCTATGGGCTGGTAACCAATCGGCTTAAGCGTTGCCTCGAAGGTTGCACCGTCGAACTTGTAGTCGCCGGAAATCGTGAGGTACTTCGTGATAACGTCATCAAACGTGAAGGTAGCCGGAGTCTTGTCCGTGATAGTGATATCGCCAGAAGGCTCTTCTTTTTCGTTTCCGTCGTTGACTTTAATCTTGGCGGTGTTCTTAACCGAAGCGGGGAACTCGCCGCTTGAGTTGCGACGATAGGTTACGGTGTAATAAATGGTAACCTGACCGCCGTTTGCACCAAACACAACTGTAGTTTCTGTCAAGCCAGTTGCGGGAGCAGTCACGGTTGCACTGCCAGAATTGACATAGTAGCCGACATAGTCAGCATCATCGGTGACCTTGATGGTAGCGGCCTTGTTGCTTCTGAGCTCGACTTCGTAGGCGAAAGTAACAGACTCTTCGTCCTTGGTTGCGGTATAGGAGTTGCCATAGGGGAGTACAACGTTTCTTTCTTCAAGAATACCAGTTAAGCCAGTGTAAGAAGGCCAAGAAGTAAGCACCTTCTTTGTGCTGGTAACATTCAGTGGGTCTTCGTTCTTGGCGTAGGTGTTGGTCAGCGTGTAGGAAGCATCCGTGCCGCCGACAACGGTGATCACGTACTGGCCATCAGTTTTATCAACATCTGCTCCCGAAGACTTTCTGAGAAATGCACTCTTATGCGTATAATTCAGAATGTCATAGTTCTCTTCAGTAACAATATACGTGCCGGGGTTCAACGTTGCCTTGTAGACATTGCCCTCAGCGCTCTTGTCCTTCGTGAGTTCAGCATCACCAAGCTTGATCTTGAAGCTCGCAGGAGGCGTGTTAGCAATGCTTTTGTTAGCTGCATCCACGAAGTTCTTCGTGATCGTGATGGTAGCGGGCGTGGTGTAGGGAACATTGGGGCCGGGAATCGGAGTCGTGTTTTCATCCAGCTTGATGCTGTTGCTCAGATTGCCGTTGCGATCGAACGAGTCGAACGTCTTAGTGACGTAGAACTCAAGCGTAGCCTTGTCAGTCGTGCTTTCAGTGGGAAGCGTGCCTTCATAAACACCACTGGATTTGGTTGTAACAGCCGCGCCTTCACCGGTCGGATAAACAAGCGTCGTTTCTTCGTCAGTAACGGTGAACTTCGCGCCCTTATCACCAGTTACGGTGATCTTGTAGAGCAGGGTGACGGAAGTGGTGCTGTCAGAAATCAGAATAGGCTTGATTGTGCCATTTTCCTTCTCGGGAAGCGTGATGGCGGTGGGAATATCGTAACCAGTAATGGTTTCGCCCTTGCAGACAACTTCCTTCGTGGCGTTGGAAGCAGTCAGCTTCTCGTAAACGTTCGTCAGGGTGTAGGTATCATCCTGACCGGCAGTAACTTCGATCTGCTTATTGGTAATCTCGGTGCTGTCACTGGACTTCGTGAGTTTGGCCTCTTTGAACTTGTAGCCCGCAAGGAGATTCTCGTGGCCGCTTTCAGAAACGGTATACGTGCCAGCAGTTACAGTCTTCTTGTAGACGTTGCCGGTGACTTCGGCGTCCTTGCCAAGTTCGGTCTCGCCAAGCTTGATCTTGAAGTTAGTCAAAGCGCTCGGCGTGAGTGTTTCGCTCGTATCATCTGTAAAGACCTTGTTGATGGTGATGGTAGCAGTTGTGGGAGTCTCAACTTCCTTCCACTGCGCAGTGAGCACGTAGTCTCTATAGAGAACCAGTGTGGTTGCAGAGGAATCCTTGAAATTCTGCGGATTGCCATTTGCGTCAATATACTGGATGCTCCAGCCAGTGAACTGGTAAGTCGTGCCGTCCTTAGTTACCTGCTTTGTATTGGGCTTAAGAATAAGATGCGTCGTGCCTTCGTCAAGACCGCCGTCTTTTTGATACTTGATTTCTGCGGTATCCTTGTCATCGTCGTAAGAAGGCGTAACGGTTGCACCCTTCGGCTCTTCGCCAGAAGCGTCCTTGTCGTAAGCAACAAGATAACCGCTGATATAGCCAGCCATAGCGCCAGCATCATAAGTGACTGTTGCAGGGTTCGGCGATTCTTTCAGCATGACCATTACATAAGAGGGAGCACCGTGACCTGGATGCCAAACCAGCTTGCCGCCAATTGTTGCATCTACGGTCAGCCAATTTGCAGAGATAGTAACGGTGCTCGACTGCGTGGAAGTTGCAACGATTCTGCCGACATTATTGTCTTTTGCAGTTTTGCAATTGTAGCCTGAGCCATCATTGCAGCCGATAAGGACCTGATAAACGTAATAGCCGGAATCGGGTACAATTGTAATGCCGTTGGTATAGAGCTCTTGGACTGTGTGGGAGGTGTCGTGTGTCCACTCAGTCAAGCTAGAGCCAGTGCCAAGGTAAATCTTGAAATTACCCTCGAAATCAGATGGACGCGTACTAACCATGGTTTTATCGTTATTGAAACCATAGAACTGATTCCATTTGACGGTCCAACTATCAGTGACCTCATCTTGATCGGTCGGCGGGTTGACAGGGCCAGGGTCAACAGGGCCGGGGCCGCCGCCAATATGATTGCTGACCGCATTTGTATTTTCCTCTTCCTCGTCGGAAGACTCAATTTCCTCAATCTGGGAATCAGGGGGGGTGATTACCTCTCCTTTTTCCTCTTCCTTCGGTTCTTCCTTCACTTCTTCGACGATCGCGGGCTTTTCCACGACGTCCTCGACGTCGGCTGCCAGCGCGGTCACGGGCAGGACGCCGAAGAGCATGACCAGAGCCAGAAGCAGGGAAATGATCCGTTTCTTCATGCTAAAAAACTTCCTTTCTTCCTAATGGTAGGTATACCACACTATACCACAGACTGTGGGTGATTGCAAGCCCTTCCGGTGATTTTTCCGGGATTTATTTAGAGAACTAATTTGTCATAATTCGCCCTTGCCGCCGCGCCCATTTTGTAGTACCATAAAACAAACAGGAGGAAGCCGCCATGAGAACACTTTTGATCCGAAACATCCAGTCCCTCGTCTCGTGCGACGAGAAAGATACCGTTTACGAACACGCCGACCTCTACGCCGAAGATGGGAAAATCGCAGCCATCGGGCCGAATTTGGACAAAAAAGCCGACAAAATCATCGACGGAAGCTCGATGCTCTGCTATCCGGGCCTCGTGAACACGCACCACCATTTATACCAGCAGTTTTCGCGCAATCTGCCGCAGGTGCAGAACATGGAGCTGTTCGACTGGCTCAAAACGCTCTATGAGATCTGGAAAAACCTCAACGAAGAGGTCGTGTACTATTCCAGCCTCACCGGCCTCGGCGAGCTCTTAAAGCACGGCTGCACGACCTGCTTTGACCACCACTACGTCTTCCCCAAGGGCGCGGGAGACCTGCTCGGGGCGCAGTTTGCCGCCGCGTCTACACTTGTCACCCGCTTCCACGCCTCGCGCGGTTCGATGGATCTGTCCGTCAAAGACGGCGGTTTGCCGCCCGATTCCGTCGTGCAGACGGTAGACGAAATTATGACCGACTCCGCCCGCGTGATCGAAAAATACCACGACGCGTCGTTTGGCTCGATGCGGCAGGTCGCGCTCGCGCCGTGCTCGCCGTTTTCCGTTTCCGCGGAGTTATTAAAGCAAAGCGCGATTCTGGCGCGGCAGTATCACGTTCGCCTGCACACGCACCTGTGTGAGACGAAGGACGAGGAAAACTATATGCTGGCGCGCGAAGGAATGCGGCCTTTGGCGTTTATGGAAGCGCTCGGCTGGTTAGGCAAAGATGTCTGGTACGCGCACGGCATTCATTTTAACGACGACGAGCTGAAGCTGCTGGCTGAAACCGGCACCGGCGTGTGCCACTGCCCGATCTCCAACATGAAGCTCGCCTCCGGCGTGGCGCGGGTTCCGGAAATGGTGGCCCTCGGCGTTCCGGTGGGCCTCGGCGTCGACGGCTCGGCCAGCAACGACGGCTCGAGTTTGATGGAAGAGCTGCGCGTGGCGTTTTTGCTGCACCGCCTGACATCCAGCATAGCCGCCCCTTCGGGCTACGAGATCCTGAAGCTGGCCACCAGAGGCAGCGCACGGCTTTTGGGAAGAAGCGATATCGGGTCGCTGGCGGTCGGAAGCTGCTGCGACCTGTTCATGGTTGACAGTCGTAGACTGGAACTCACCGGCGCGTGCTATGACCCCAAGTCGGTGCTGGCCACTGTCGGCGTCCGCGGCCCGGTCAATGTGACAGTTGTAAACGGCGAAGTCGTCGTCGAAAACGGCCGCCTCGTGACGATCGATGAAGAGAAAATTGCCGAACAGGCCGGCAAGGTCTGCGCCCGCTATCTCGGCCTGTAACAAAGAAAGGAGCGCACATGGATCGGATCCGGAAAAATTTCGGCTTCGGGTATATGCGCCTGCCGATGAAGGGCAGCGATGTCGATCTGGAAAAGACCTGCGAAATGGTCGACGCGTTTCTGGACGCGGGCTTTCACTATTTTGACACCGCCCACGGCTATTTGCAGGGGAGAAGCGAGAAGGCCATCAAGTCCTGCCTCACGAGCCGCTACCCGCGAGACCGGTACGTTCTGACCGACAAGCTGACGATGGCGTATTTCAAGACGGAAGCGGACATCCGGCCGTTTTTTGAGAGCCAGTTAGAGATCTGCGGCGTGGACTATTTCGATTTCTACCTCATGCACGCGCAGAGCGCCGACATTTTCAAGCACTTCAAAGCCTGCCGCGCCTATGAAACCGCGCTCGAGCTCAAAAAAGAGGGCAAGATCCGCCGCTTCGGCATTTCCTTCCACGACAGAGCCGAGGTGTTGGAGCAGATCTTGAGCGAGTATCCGCAGATCGAGGTCGTGCAGATCCAGTTCAACTATGCAGACTTTGACGATCCGGCGGTGCAGAGCCGAAAATGCTACGAGGTCTGCCGCAGGCATGGAAAGCCCATCATCGTCATGGAGCCCGTCAAGGGCGGCAATCTTGCGAATCTCCCGGAGGCTGCGAAAAGGGTCTTTGACGATCTGCACGGCGGCAGCCCCGCCAGCTACGCCATTCGCTTTGCAGCCGGCTTCCTGGGCATTCTGATGGTCCTGTCCGGCATGAGCAATTTAGAGCAGATGCGAGACAACATCAGCTTCATGCAGGATTTCAAGCCCCTCAACGAAGCTGAAATGGCGGCAGTCCGCAAGGTGCAGGACATTTTCCGCTCCATGCACCTGATCGCCTGCACCGCCTGCCGGTACTGCATAGACGGCTGTCCGCAGAGCATTTCCATCCCCGACCTTTTTGCGGCGATGAACACGAAGAAAATCTACAACGACTGGAACGCGGGCTACTATTATAATCTCCACACCGCGAACCACGGCAAAGCGTCCGACTGCGTCCAATGCGGCGCGTGCGAACAGGTCTGTCCACAGCATTTGCCGATCCGCGAGCTTCTGGAAAAAGTCGCGGCGGAATTTGAGACGGAAAAGAACGAAGAATAAAGGAGTTTTTTCGATGACGGTAACAGAACGGTTTTTGAAGCTTGTCAGCTTCGACACGACCTCGAGCGAGACCTCCGGCCTGCACCCCTCGACGCCCAACCAGAAGGTGCTGGGGCAGGAGCTCGTGCGGCAGATGCAGGAACTGGGCATTCAGGACGCGCACATGAGCGATACCGGCTATGTCTACGGCACGATCCCGGCCAACTGCGGCAAGGAGCTTCCGGTCTACGGCCTGATCGCGCACATGGACACCTCGCCCGACGCGCCCGGCGGCCCGATCCACGCGCGCATCACCGAGCCTTACGACGGCGGCGATATCGTACTCAACGAGGAAAAGGGCATCGTCCTGTCCCCGCGGGACTACGAGTCGCTGCAAAAGCACGTCGGAAAGCGCCTCATTGTGACCGACGGCACGACGCTTCTGGGCGCGGACGATAAGGCGGGCGTGGCCGAAATTCTCTCGGCGGCGGAGCTTTTGTTATCGTCCAACCGCCCGCACGGTACGGTAAAGATCGCCTTCACCCCCGACGAGGAGATCGGCGAGGGCGCGGACGGGTTCGATGTCAAGGGCTTCGGCGCGGACTACGCCTACACCGTCGACGGCGGCGCGATCGGAGAATTGGAGTATGAAAACTTCAACGCCGCCTCGGCGCTCGTCGAGATCACCGGCCTTTCCATCCATCCGGGCTCGGCGTATGGCAAAATGGTGAACGCTAGTCTGGTGGCGATGGAGTTTGCAAGCCTTCTTCCCGCGCTCGAAACGCCGTATTTTACCGATGGCTACGAGGGCTTTTTCCACCTGACAGGCGTGGAAGGCGAAGTCGAACGCGCGAAGCTGTCGTATATCATCCGCGACCACGACCGCGAAAAATTTGAGGCGCGGAAGGCTGTGATGGAAAAAGCCGCTGCGGAAATTGACCGCCGCTATGGCGCGGGAACGGTGCAGCTGACCATCCGCGACAGCTATTTCAATATGAAGGAAAAAATTGAGCCGTGTATGTTCCTCGTCGATCAGGCAAAAAAGGCCATGCTTACCCTCGGCATCGAGCCCAAGGTGCAGCCCATCCGCGGCGGCACAGACGGTGCAAGGCTTTCCTTTGAAGGGCTTCCGTGCCCGAACCTCTGCGCTGGCGGCGAAAACTTCCACGGAAGATTCGAATACGTCCCCGCCGAAGACATGGAGACGATCGCAAAGCTGCTTGCCACGATCCTCTGGAACACCGCAGAATAACGCAAAAGCCGCCGAACGGTCTGTTCGGCGGCTTTTTTCGAAGCACGAAGACGCAATTGCGCGGTGTTGCCTTTATTGAAGATTCAGCCGCTTGCGCAGCATGAACCACGTCAGGCCATACAGCGCCGCGCCCACGACGAGCGAGTAGGCCAGCGCGCTCATGAACAGCAAATGCGCCATTTTGACGGCGTTATCCAGGATGGCGGGGCTCAGCAGCGGTGTAACGGCCTTGGCCGCGCCGGCAATGCCGAAGAGCGAAACGATCTGCAAAACGGTCTGGATGACGAAGAAGAACACGACGGAAAGAAGCGTCTTGTGCGCGGCAAAGCTGTTGCCGATGGCGATCGGCGCGTAGAACATCAGGCAGGCCGTCACCATCGAGACGAGCAGCACGCCGAGAAGCTCCAGCATATACAGAAGACCGTTGACGGCGTAGTACCGGTCCAGCGAGTCAAACAGATCGCGGACAAATTCCGGAAGTCCCGCGAACATTCCGTTTTCGTAGACCGTGAGCAAAATGGCCAGCGCGTCGACAAAGAACACCGCGACGAACCAGAGCATGGAAACCAGAAGCTTCGACCATAAAAGCTGGTGCACGCTCACCGGAAGCGTGAACATGAGGTAGCCCTCGTCCGTCATGAGGTTTTTGTGGAAGCGCGCGACCATCAGCACAACGCTGAACACGGCCGTGCCGATGATGGCGAGAACAAAGGCGGTGATCAAAAGACCGTAGAGCACGCCGACGATCGGCGCGTCGGTCCTTGGCATGATGGCCATAGCGATCCGTAGAAAGATACTTAAAAGAAGCGTTAAAAGAAGCAGCGGCAGCATCGTGCGGCTCGTGGCCCGCAGCTCGTGCTTCATCAGTTTTCCCAGCATTTGAATACCTCCCGGAATAATTGATCGACGGATTTTCCCTGCTCTTCGCGGATGCGCTCACAGGAGTCATGCAGCGCGATTTGCCCGCGGCTCAAAAAGACGACCTCGTCGAGAACCGGCTCGACGTCTCCAATGAGGTGCGTGCTGATGACGACCGCGGCGTCAGGGTTGTAATTGGTGAGAATGGTGTGGAGAATGTAGTCGCGCGTGGCGGGGTCGACGCCTCCGATGGGCTCGTCGAGAAGATACAGCTTCGCTTTTCGACTCATGGCCAGGATCAGCTGCACCTTTTCCTTTGTGCCCTTGGACATCTGCTTGAGGACCTGATTGGGCGCGATGTGCAGCTGGCCCAGCATCTGCTCGGCCGCCTGGCGGTCAAAGTCCCTGTAAAAATCGCAGAAAAAGTCCAGAACCTGCGTGACCTTCATCCACTCGCTCAGCGCGATGCGCTCGGGAAGATAGGATAGAACCGCGTTTGTTTTGGGAGATGGGACTTGGCCGTCAATGAAGATTTGCCCCTGCGTGGGCTGCAAAAGACCTGCGGCCAGCTTGAGAAGCGTCGTTTTGCCGCTGCCGTTGGGCCCCAGGAGACCTACAATGCGGCCCGGCTCGATGGCAAGGTCGACATGGTCGAGCGCCGTGACGGCGCCGTAGCGTTTCGTTAATTTGTTACATTCCAGAATCGGCATGAGATCCTTCCTCCTTCGTACTTTCACTGAATGATTGCAGCAGAACGATGACGTCCCCGACGCTGTAGCCGAGCGACTGCATATTCGCCAAAAACGCGGCGACCTGCGTCCGGGCAAGCTCCTGCTGCGCGGTGTGGATATCTTCTTCTTTTTCGGTGACATATTTGCCCGTGGCCCGCTGGGTGTAGATGAGCCCTTCGCGCTCCAGCTCCGAAAACGCCCGCTGGACGGTGTTCGGGTTGATGCCGGCCTCGGCGGCAAGCTCGCGCACCGAGGGCAGCTTCTCACCCGGAAGATACCGGCCCGTGACGATGCGCCGCTTGAGCGTGTCCATGAGCTGGGCGTAGATGGGCAGGTGGTCTTGGAATTCCCAGGACATAACGTACCTCCTGTGTTACTGTATTACGTTGATAATACAGTAACACAGCGACACGGTTTTGTCAAGCGTTTTTTCGCCCGTTGGAAAAATAATTTTCGGTTCGCGCAGTGGCGAAGCGGCTTCGGATATGGTATACTGATATTACGATAGGAAAGTGTCTGTTGGTGTCCGCCGCATGGAGGAAGAACGCGATGAAAAAATGGCTCGTTCCGATCACGCTTTCGCTGCTGGCGGTGCTGCTGGCCGCGTATCTGATCGTTCCCAACTGGATCTGGGCGAAGCCCCGCGAGACTTTGATCGAACAGGTCCGCACGCAGCTGCAAACCGACTGGCAGAGCAGTGATGTTTCCTTTGCCGGAGAGGGCGCGTACAAAGGTCAGACGGTTTTATGGTTCACGATCGGAACGCCGGAGAAAACGCAGTACAGGGCCGCGGTCTGCCGCGTGCTGGATAATGGGCGGTACCGCCTGACGAAGATCGAGACGCCGAGCGTTTATTGCGCCGACATCGTTTCGTATCTCGCGGTATACCTGATCAACGATCCGGACTGCCGCGCGATCATCGTAAGAGACGACAATTCCGCGCAGGAGATCAAAATCGACCTCACGCCGGAGCAATTACCGTATGTGTATGTGACGGAGCCGCCGTTTTCGTCGAGTACCGTCGGCTTTTACGACGCGGCGGGAGCGGAAATGCAGTTCCGATAAAACTTTCAAAAATGCCGGGAGGTGGGCGTATGTATCCGAAGCGAAAGGCGAAAAGTGACCGCGAACGGTTTCTGGACGCGTTCAAAAAGAAGGTAGGCTGCACGCCGGAGGTCTATGTGCGGCGGAAGCTGGCTTCCGGCATGGAAGAGACGGAGCTCTCAAAGCTCTACGATATGCTGGCCATCGAAATTGCCAGACGCGCCTCGTGCACGGCCATCCGGTATCAGGACGTTCTCAAAACGCCGGAACCCAAAGAGGCGCACAAAAAGCTTGCGGCAAGCTTCCGCGTGCCGGTGTGCGAAAAATGCGGGGCAAACATGGTCCTGCGCACAGGTCAAACAGGTGCAAGAAAGGGCAAAAAGTTCTGGGGCTGCTCCAATTACCCCGCCTGCCGCTGGACAAAAAACATCGAAGAGAAGAACGTATGAAAAATCTGAAGCTGATCATTTCCTACGACGGCTCGCGCTACTATGGCTGGGAGCGCCAGCCGGGACGAGACACCATTCAGGGAAAGCTCGAGTCGGTTCTCAGCCGGATGGTGAATGCCGATGTGAACGTCATCGGCGCGGGCCGGACGGACGCGGGCGTGCACGCAAGAGCGATGGTGGCCAACTGCTATCTGGAAACCGCAATGCAGCCGGACGAAATTCGCGATTACATGAACCATTATCTTCCGGACGATATCTGCGTGAATGAGGTGAAATTCGCCGCCGACCGCTTCCACGCGAGATACCGTGCCGTCGGAAAGCTCTATACCTACACCTGCTACGTGGGAGAAACGAAGCCGGTCTTCAACCGCAAATACGTCACGACGCTCGACTGCGTGCCGGATTTAGCCGCCATGCAGCAGACCGCGGAGATCCTCGTGGGCGAGCACGACTTCAAGAGCTTCTGCTCGAACCCGCAGATGAAAAAATCGACGGTGCGCATCGTCGACTCCATCGAGATCGTCCGCAAAAAAGACTACGTCTACTTTAACTTCCACGGCACAGGCTTTTTGCAGAACATGGTGCGCATTCTGGTCGGAACGCTTCTGGAGGTCGGGCAGGGGAAACGCACGGTCGAGAGCGTGCGCGAAGCGTTGGAGGCTTTAGATCGCACCAAAGCCGGCTATACCGCCCCACCGCAGGGGCTGTGCTTGATGCGGGTAGATTATTAAAAAACGCAGCGGCCTGGCCGTGGCCCAGGGGCCATTGTTTTTCTGGCAGAGACCTGCCAGCCGGTCCAAACGCATTTTCTTTCTTGCTCGTGCAAGAAAGAAAACGCTTTGCAAAAGAAAGAAAACGCCAGAGAAAACCCTTTGGAAGGGTTTTCTCTGGACTCTTTCCCAAACAGAGGGGCTGCGGCCCCTCAGACACCCTTGGGGTTCTCGACAATTTGTGCAGAGAAAACAGAGAGTGCTTACGAAAATCGTGAGCACTCTCTTTCTGTTTTGCAATTGCGTTCGATTTTGTTCTCGTTACAACGATCTTCCTGCCGAGCAGCAAACTTTTGGTCTTTGGCCGTCACAAGGCACTTTTGCTCTGCAAAAGTCCTTGTGAGGGGGCTGCTGTGGTGGGACGCACCCCCTGCCTTCCCCGGGGCAATGTCATCAACTTAAGGCAGCGCTCCAAAGTGCCAAAAATCGGGCGCAAATATTGGCAAAAATGCCCATTGACAAATGCGGATTCGCTCCAAAATCAAGATGATATTCCGATTTTGAAGTGATTTTCATGAAAACATTGCCTTTATATTTTTTCACTGTCCTCTTGACGGGGCGGTTCAAACTGGGAAGCTGCGTTTTTAATGGAGTTCCAGATACGAGATGGCCTTCAGCAGAACCGTATCCTGCCCGGCAAGCGCGTCGGAGACGGTCTGCTCGCACCAGATATCCGGCTGCACGCCGTGATTGCAGACCGGCGTCCCGTCTTCCATGACGCAGTTATAGGTCGAAACGGCGAAACGGAAATCACCAGGAAGCTCCTTTAGTAAGAGCTGTCCGGTGCCGCCCGCGGTGTTTGTGCCGATGAGGGTCACATTGGGCGCACCCTTCGCGAAAACGGCAAAGTCGTCTCCGGCAGAAGCACAGTTCCAGTCAGTCAGAATCACGACAGGCTTATCGCAGAGGCGCACGGCGGTTTCTTCCGGTTCTGCCGCTTCCGTCCCTTCTGTAAATTCGGGTGCGGACAGGCTCTTGCCGTAGGGAACAACATACCGGTGCGCGTACATATCCAGTCCGTCCTGATAATACTGTTCCTGCCCGGCATCGAGTTCGAGTTCTTCAAAATAGTCTTTGAGCCCAAGCGCCGTCGTGACCTGCGTCGGGTCGACATACTGCTTGTAGACCGTCATCGCGCCCATATCCTCCGGCACAACAAAATGCCGCAGAACCGCAAACGCGTTGCCGTCGCTCCCGCCGCTGTTTCCGCGAACGTCCAGAATGTAGGCCGTCGCTTTCTCGCGCGTTTCGTCAATCCATGCGGCGAATTCCTCCGGTAAAGAAGCATTTGCAAAGGACGTGATCTCGGCCACATAAATGGAATCTGCGACGACATAGCTCTTGAAGGAACCATAAGCGGTCTCGTCGTGCTTCAGCTCCATGCTGAGATCATCCGGCAGCTGCTCTCTATTCCCGGCGTGCTCCGCATAGGACAATTGGGCGCGAAATTCCGTTCCGTCCGGCGCAAAGCCGGAGAGCGTCAGCTCTTTTGCTGTCTCGCTCAGCAGCATCCTCTCGGCAAGCAGTTCTTCTCGTCTTCCGTATGTAAAACAGCCCACATAGCGGCCGTATTCTTGCTCCAGATATTCTTTCGTCGGAAGGCCGCCAATTTCCGTGATCGTCGAGCCCAGTGGGATTTGCGCAAGCGTACTGCGCGGCGCGCTGCCCAGGAAAAAGGCGTCTTCCATGTACCGAAGCGAAATGGGGGAAATCCAGAACCCGCGTCCGGTTCGCAAGGCGTTCTGAAAATCTTCGTCCATACAGCCCAGCTGCGTGTGGCCGTCGCGAAGAAGCGCGGTAAACGCGCTCAGTTCGTTATAATACGCATACAAGTTGTCGGTTTCCTGAACGCGCCCGATGGCGGCCCTGTATTCCGCGTCCCAATCCAGATCGGGAACCTGATTCCACATCCCGTAATACGTTTTTGCCGTCTCCCAGATGACGGAAAGGCCGTATACCTTTTCTTCGGCAGACAAAAAATCGCTGTCGGAAAGCACCCGATACTTCACAGTGCCTTTTTGCGCGTAGAAAATGCCCGCGAGCAAAAGCAGCACCGCAAGAACAGTGATGGTGACTTTCTTCGTTTTCGTCATGGCAGCGGCCTCCCTGAAAAATCTATAACGTGACGATCTCCACGACGGTGAGCGTATCGCCGCTGATCGTAAAGCGCACGTCGAAGCCTGCGAAGTTGAAGCCGTAGCGGCGCGTGGGGTCGTGCTGATAGCCGGGGCGGGGATTTTGCCGGAGCGTCTGGAAAAGTCCCGCGCGTTTTTCTTCCGGAATTTTGGATAGAAGCGCTTCCGGGAAAACGACCTCCAACGGCTCGGCGTTCCGGCTTTCGGCAAATGCGTCGACCGCGTCGGGGTGCGAATCGGCGTAGGGAAGATAGGGCTTGATATCAAAAATCGGCGTGCCGTCGGCCAGATCCGCGCCCGCGACATAGAGAACGGGGCCCTCTTTTGTGTGAAGGTCTGCCTTCACGAGCCTCACGCTCGAGAGCCCAATGGGGTTCGGCCGGAACGGCGAGCGCGTTGCAAACACACCCACACGCGTTTTTCCCCCGAGCTTCGGCGGCGCGACCGTGGGGGCCCACTGGCCGTCCGGAATGCGGTCAAAGCGCCAGATGAGCCACAGATGGCTCCAGCCGTCAATGCCGCGCAGACAGTCCGGATTGCGGTAGTCGGGCTCGAACACGATTTGAGACACCAGCGCGTCGGCCAGCCCCGACTGGCGCGGGATGCCGAATTTTGTGGGGAAGTCCGAGTGGATGCGGGCAATGTAGTCCATGACAAGCCTCCGTTTGGTTCTTTGCAGATATCATACCACACGGACTGGAAATTGCAAATTTCTTTTGCTTTTTCTGAAAAAAGGTGTAAAATAGCTAAGGTGTATTCTTCCAACTCCCAATGTGACCGGCAGCGAGGAATTTTTGCGCTGAGCAAGACATTTTTTGCAGGAATACTGACGTATTTCAAAGAAAAATGGCGCTGACGGAGCGTGAAAAGGCCCGCTGTCCGGGTGCGTCGGGAGTTGGAAGAATACACCCTAGTATCAGGAGGGATGATCATGAACGATGAACTGACTGCTGTAGACATCAAAAAAATGGAAGAAGAGATCAAGTACCGCCAGCTCGAGCTGCGGCCAAAGATCCTCGAGGACGTGAAGACGGCGCGGGAATTCGGCGATTTAAGCGAGAACTTTGAATACAAGGCCGCCAAGCAGGAAAAGCGCCGCAACGACAGCCGCATCCGGTATTTAGAGCGCATGATCAAGACCGCGAAGGTCATCGACACGCAGTCGAACCCGGACGAGATCGGTCTTTTCGACAAGGTCGTCATCTATATCGAAGAAGACGACGAGGAGCAGACCATCGAGCTCGTCACGACGCTGCGCCAGAATGCGCTCAAGGGCCTGATCAGCAAGGAATCTCCCGTCGGCAAGGCCGTCATGGGCCACAAGGCAGGCGACCGCGTGCTCGTGCAGGTGAACGAGAACTACAGCTATTATATTCAGATCCGGAGCGTGGAAAAGGGAACGGACGACGATTCGCTGCCCATCAGCAGCTATTGACGTTTCTGGAAAAAGGGCAGCTTTCCGGCCGTGTTATGTGCAGGCGCAGAACGTGAGGCTGCCGGATGTTGATGTACGGCCCCGGCCTGCGGTCAAAGCGCATGATCGGATCGTCCGTGACCGAGAGGGGAAGCGAAGCTCCGATGGTGAACAGAGAGCTTCCGAACACGACGCCGGTGAGCAGGAAAGCGCCCACGCGGACCTTGAGCGTCGACTCCATGCCGGCGGGCATCGCGCCGTAAATTTCGCCGCGAAGAATACACCCTAGAATAAACTCCGGCCGGATGCCAAGCGCGGCCAGACCGATCGAGCCGTCTGTGCGCTTCGGCGGATCGTTTCCGTCGATCCTTCGATTTTCAACCCCTGACTTGGTGAAAATCTCTCGCCGAAGACTTCTTGCCGAATTGCGCGGCGCTGCCTTGCGCAAAAGACCCCGGTGCAGTCAAAAACTGCATCGGGGTTTCGCTTGCGAATGCTTTATGACCAGGTCTCTCTTGTGCCGTCGCCGTTACGCTCACAGAAGCGGGCGCAGAAGGACGGCGCTTCGCCGTTTGCGTCGAGGTGCGAGAGATCTCCGAAGCGCAGCATCCGGAAGACGGCCGTTCCCTTTTCGCGCTCTTCGGTCGTGACGACGGTGACGCTGCTGGGTAACGCGACGGTGTGGTGCCAGAGCGTGACGGGCGAGCAGTCAAACAGTCTCGACAGCAGCACGCACTCGACGCCGAAGTGGCAGAAGATCAGAATATTTTCGGTGTTCGGCCGGAGGGCCTTGTACACATGATCGCCGCGCTCGTAGCCGTGCTTGGAGGTCAAAGCGTCGAGGCCGTCTGTCACCGCGCGGTAGACGGGCTCGATGCCGGAATTCACGTAAGCCGGCGCGGACATCCAGCGCGCGGGGTCATAATACGCAGGCTCGCTCGTCCACAGCCGCGGCGGAAAATCCCAGCCGAAGCCCTTGGGGTTAAATTCCGGCGGCACGGCGTAGCCCTTGTCAAACTCCCGCAGCCATGGGAAAACCTCCGCTTCTTTTCCGACGGCCCGAAGCGTTAAAGACGCGGTGTCTCTGGCTCTTCCGAGCGGGGAGGTGTAATACGAGGCGTTTTCGATCTTCGACAGGCGGCGGCTCAAGAGCTCTGCCTCGCGCCAGCCCTTTTCGGTCAGAGAGTCTCGTTCATAGTCGGGCTCGGCGTGGCGGATGATGTAAATGTTCATAGCGGATGCTCCTTGCTTTGCAAAATGGCTGCCGTCATTTTAGCGCGGACGGGCCGGTTTGTCAAACCTTGCGCTTGTAGTTGCCGTAGATGACCGCGCCGTCCTTGGCCACGATGAACGCGTGCGGGTCGTATTTGCGGATGATCGAGCGCAGGCGGCTGACCTCGTATTTGGACACGAGAATGTAGAAAATGTGGACCGGCTGGCCGGTGTATTCGCCGACGCCTTCGTAGCGCGTGATGCCGCGGTGCAGATCGACGAGAATTTCATGCTCCATTTCGGGGCTCTGGATTTTCGTCACGATCGTGACCTCGACGTTGATGTTCTGCATATGCAGCTTATCCATCGTCGTCGTCGAGATGAAGGAGAAGAGAATGGAGTAGATGGCCGTTGTCAGGCTGAACGCACAGGCGCAGACGGCATAGAGCGCGAGGTTCCAGCACAGGTTCACATGGCCGATGCTTGTGTGCGAGCCGCTTTTGATGAGCATCATGCCGAGTAGATCCATGCCGCCCGACGTGCCGCCCATCCACAAAAGCAGTCCGATGCCGCCGCCGCAGAGCATACCGCCGATGAGGCACCTTGCCAGCTGGTCGCCCGACAAAATGTCCATCTGCGGCACAAGCGAGAGAAAGACGGTCGTTCCGGTGACGGACAGAAGCGTTTTGAGCACCACGCGATGGTCTAGCCTGCGCCACGCGAGAAGCAGCATCGGCAGGTTGATGGCGTAGTTGATGAGACCCGCGATATCAAAAGGAGGCGTCCAGTCGACTGCACGCAGAAGAAAGGTCCGGATCAGCTGCGAAAGGCCCATGATGCCGCCGGTATACAGCCCCGCCGGGACGACAAACAGGTTCATGCCCAGCGCATACAGCAGTGTCCCGCCCAGAATGCCGAGACAGTGCAGGACTTCCAGCCCGCGATCGCCCAGCTTTTGCATGGATGATTGCATAAAAATGCCTCCCTTACCGCAAATGATGCAATTCGTGCATATAATAGCACTGGAGAACGAAAAATGCAAGAGATGCTTCAAATAATCTGCAGCAAAAAAGCCGGCACGGGGGCCGGCTTTTTTGCTGTTTTCAGTTGTGCGCCACGCTGCAGAGCTTTCGCGAGACGGTGCGGTCGAAGAAGGTGATAAAGGGCCCGAGTCCCAGCGCGCAGATAAGCGTTCCGAGCCCCACAATGCCGCCGAGAAGCGCGGCTGCAAGCGCGCAGGCCGAGTCCGTTGCGATGCGGCACCAGAAGTAGGGGATCTTTTTCTGCTTCCGGCTCATGAGAATGGACAGCGCGTCATACGGCGCAATGCCGGTGTCTGCGGTCTGGTACAACGACGCGCCGAAGCTCAAAATGAGAACGCCCAGAACCATGATCACAAGGCGCGGGAAAAACGGAAGATCCCCGCCCCGCAGCTGCGGCACGCAGTTCAAAAGCCCCAGCAGCACCTCGGCAATAGGGCCGATGCACGTCCAGTTGACGAATGTGCCGATGCCGATCATGGACCGGCCCCAGAGGATCTCAACGAGAAAAAATGCGCTGTTGTCGATCAGCATCATGACCGATAAGCCGAGACCCGTAACGTCCCCCAATGCGATGGCGACCGACGTGCTCGGATCGTTTCCCATCCGGGAAAAGTCAAAAAATGCCACGCCGACCGCCAGCATCACAATGCCGAACAGCATCACCAGAACCCGCCGCAGCGTTAATGTATGAAAATAAGAACGAATCAAGAAAATCCCTCCCAGGAAAATTGCAAGAAGTGCCTTGCAGAGTTGCGCGTCCGCAGCCGCGAAATAAAATGGAGATCCATCGTATCCGGCGCCGGTTTCCGACCGGACAGGACAGCCGTTAGCGGTTTTACCGCTTGGGGTGTATGCTTCCAACCCGCAACGCACCCGGACAGCGGGCCTTGTCCCGCTGCGCCGCGCCAGTTTTCCCTGGGCGGCACCGCGCAATTGCGTCAGCGCGCTTCGGCGGATCGTTTCCGCCAATTTTGCGGTTTGAAACGGTTGAAATACATACAGGATTCCTGCACGTTCCAAACCTTGCCTTGACGAAAAATCTTCCGCCGAGCCCTCTTGCCAAATGATGCGGTGCTGCCCAAACTCCTTTTTGAACTTGCTTTTGTATCAAAAGCCCGCCAAATCGCGGGCGTAGCTACCATGCGATGAAAAGGTCGCTTTTGGACGGAACATCGTTCCCGCCTGCGCCGCAGATTTATCGCAGCATGAAAAAAGACGATTCGCAAGCGTGAGCGGAAAACGACCCGCACCACGCGTTATAAAAATGAACAAACA
Source organism: Clostridiales bacterium UBA6388 (assembly GCA_002437575.1). Classification (GTDB taxonomy): domain Bacteria; phylum Bacillota; class Clostridia; order Oscillospirales; family Oscillospiraceae; genus CAG-170. Next base: position 24,886 of record DJQK01000012.1, read on the forward strand.
GATCGGCGCTGTTTTATGAAGAATTTTGCTTTCCGATCTGCGCGGAATGTGCTATAATAGAAAAAACGGCGCAGGGAGGAAGTTCCATGTTAGACGAGAAGGATATTCAGACCATCACACAGATCGTAGACGAAAGAGTCACGAAGATCGTAGACGAAAAAATAGAAGAAAAAGTCACGAAGATCGTAGATGAAAAGATCCGGGAATCCGAGCAGCGGACGCTGGAGCAGGCGGCCCGCAATATGCAGGTGATCCTTGAAAACACCGTAATGAAGCAGCTTCAGCTTCTGGCCGAGGGGCAGCGAATGATCCTCGAAACACTGGCGCCCAAGACCAAAACGGACGAGCTGGAAGAGGAGATCATCTTCCTGAAAACGTCTGTCCGGATGCATTCCGAGCAGCTGGAGGAGCATCAGAAGCAGATCAACGAGCTCCAGCGCAAAAGAGCCTGAGCCAGCTTTCTTCCCCGCGATCGGCAAGATCGCGGGGATCTTTTCTTACTTGGAGAGCTTCCACTCCAGATACTCGTCGTATGTGCCGAGACGGTCGACGATCCTGCCGTCGGGCTGGAACTCGATGATGCGGTTGCAGGTCGTCTGCAAGAGCTCGTGGTCGTGAGACGCCAGCAGAATATTCCCGGGGAAAGCGTCCAACCCCTTGTTGACAGCCTGAATGGCCTCCATGTCCAGATGGTTCGTCGGCTGGTCGAGCAGGATCACATTTGCGCCTGAGAGCATCATCCGCGAGAGCATACACCGGACCTTCTCGCCGCCGGACAGGACGTTGACGGGCTTGAAGACCTCGTCTCCGGAAAAGAGCATCCTGCCCAAAAAGCCTCTTAAATACACGTCGTCCTTTTTGGCTGAGAACTGGCGGATCCAGTCGACCAGGCTTTCTGTCTGCCCCTCAAAATATTCGGTGTTGTCCTTGGGAAGATAGCTCGTCGTGACGGTCTGGCCCCACTTCACAGAGCCCTCGTCGGGCTCGAGCTCTCCCATGAGGATCTTGAACATCGTCGTCTGGGCAAGCTCGTTTTCGCCCACGAAGGCGATCTTGTCGTTCTTGCCGACGATAAACGAGACCTTGTCGAGAAGCTTCACGCCGTCGACGGTCTTGGAAACGTCGGTCACAAAGAGGATATCCTTGCCGACCTCGCGCTCGCGTTCAAAGCCCACGAACGGATACCGGCGCGAAGAGGCGGGCATTTCCTCGACGGAAAGCTTGTCAAGCAGGCGCCGTCTCGAGGTCGCCTGCTTGCTCTTGGCCTTGTTTGCAGCGAAGCGGGCAATGAAGGTCTGAAGCTCGGCGATCTTTTCTTCGTTTCGCTTATTTTTGTTGCGGATCAGCTGCTGGATGAGCTGCGAGGACTCGTACCAGAAGTCGTAGTTGCCGACGTACAGCTTGATCTTGCCGTAGTCGATATCGACAATGTGCGTGCAGACGGTGTTGAGGAAGTGCCGGTCGTGGCTGACGACGATGACAAGACCGGTGTCCTCATAATCGAGAATGAAGTTTTCCAGCCAGTTGATCGCCTCAATGTCGAGGTTGTTCGTCGGCTCGTCGAGCATGACGATATCGGGCTTTCCGAACAGCGCCTGTGCAAGCAGGACCTTGACCTTCAGCCGCGGGTCGGTGTTACCCATGAGATCGCAGTGCAGCTCCACCGGGATGCCGAGCCCCTGCAAAAGCCGCGACGCGTCAGATTCCGCCTCCCAGCCATCCAGCTCTGCAAACTCGGCCTCGAGCTCGCTGGCCTTGATGCCGTCTTCCTCGGTGAACTCGTCCTTTTCGTAGAGCGCATCCTTTTCCTTCATGATATCATACAGGTGCTGGTTGCCCATGATGACGGTGTCGAGAATGGAAAATGCATCATACTGGTTCTGGTCCTGCTTCAGAACGGAAAGCCGCGCGCCGGGCTTGAAGGAAATGCTGCCGGACGTGGGCTCGAGTTCTCCGGAGAGAATTTTCAGAAACGTCGACTTGCCCGCGCCGTTTGCGCCGATGACGCCGTAGCAGTTGCCGGGGGTGAATTGCAGGTCGACCTGCTTGAATAGAACGCTGCCGCCAAATTGCATGGCGAGGTTGGAAATCGTGATCATGCCGCTCCTCCTTCATCGAGGTGTAGTCTTTGCCTGTATTCTACCACAAACCGGCGCGGAAGGAAAGAGGCCTTGCGATTTGGCGCAAAATTTGCTATGATGACGCCGGAAAACACACGAAAGGAACGCGACTATGAAACTGACGTTTTTGGGAACCGGCAATGCGCAGGCGACGGCCTGCTACAACACCTGCTTTGTGATGGACGACGGCGGAAAGTGCATCCTCGTCGACGGCGGCGGCGGAAATCTGCTTTTGAAGCGATTGCAGCAGGCCGGCTACAAATGGCAGGATATGCGCGAGATCATCGTCACACACAAGCACATCGACCACCTGCTCGGCATCGTCTGGATGCAGCGTATGATCTGCCAGAACATGGCCAGAGGAAAATACGACGGCGAGGCGCGGCTCTACGCCCACGAGGAGGTCATCCGGATCCTCCATAGCCTGGCCGAAATGCTCCTGACCGAAAAGGAGCGCAAATTCATTGGCGACCGATTTTTCTTCATCGAGGTCAAAGACGGCGAAACGCGCGAAATTGCGGGAAGACCCGTGCAGTTTTTTGACATCCACTCCACGAAGGCCAGGCAGTTCGGCTTCACGCTGACGCTTTCTGACGGCCGGAAGATCGCCTGCTGCGGCGACGAGCCGTACTGTGCGGAAGAGTACGAGTACGTCAAGGGCAGCGATCTCATGCTCCACGAGGCGTTCTGCCTGTATGCCCAGCGTGACATCTTCGAGCCGTATAAAAAGAACCACTCCACGGTCAAGGACGCGTGCGAGCTGGCCGAAAAGCTCGGCGTTCCGAACCTTGTGCTCTATCACACGGAGGACAGGAACATCGAAAACCGGAAGGCGCTCTATACGGAGGAAGGAAAGAAGTACTACACCGGGAACCTCATCGTCCCCGACGACCTGGAAACGCTGGAAATTTAATGGGAAACCGGATGGGCGTTTCGATCGGACGCCTGTCCGGTTTCTGCATTTTGCGGCATGGAATTCTGTTGCGCCGCAAGGCCGGATCGACAGGTTGTTTAGGCCGGAGGGAAGCTAAAAAATTTTGCATGCCGCAATATGCACGCGGCTCGTACAGCTTTTGTTTTCTTTTTTGGGTAAGATGCGCAAAGAATCAGGAAAAAAGTACGGAATTATTCATAATGCACAAAAGCATATGAAATAAATTGCTCAGCTTGTAAAAAATGAGAAACAAATACCAAAAAATATTGATTTTCAGACACAAAGCCGCTAAAATAAAAACATCGTTCGGATGGGAAGCCGGCCTCATTTGAACGGTGCAGTATTCATCCAAAAACTTTTAGGCTTGAATATGGGAAAAGGAATCGGAGGAATTTATAATGACATTATTCGAAAAGCTCTTAGGGCATACCCTGATCGCTGCGGACAACATCTGGGGTCTGCTCGGCGTCATGTGTATCGGCGTGGCTCTGTCCATCTACCTTGAGCAGAAATACCAGTGGGCCTCCAAGGTCTCCGGCGCCATCATCGCGCTGATCATGGCCATGGTCCTGGCAAACCTCGGCGTTATCCCCATCAGCTCCGCGCTGTATGACGATATCGTCTGGGGCGTCGTCGTTCCGATGGCAATTCCGCTGCTGCTTCTGCAGTGCAACCTCAGCCGCGTCTGGAAAGACACGGGCCGTATGCTCATCGTCTTCCTCATCGGCGCAGTCGGCACCGTTGTCGGCGCGTTCATCGCGTATTACGTTCTGCGCGGCCCGTTCGGCGATGCGCAGGGTCTTGCCAAGGTCGCGTCCATGATGACCGGCTCGTACATCGGCGGCGGCGTCAACTTCGCGGCAATGGCTGCGCAGTATGCGGCCGGCGACGATCTCACCGCTGCGGCTACCGTTGCCGATAACCTGCTGATGGCGGCGTACTTCTTCGTCCTCATCGCCTTCGCGGGCTCCAGGTTCTTCCGCAAGCACTTCCGCCATCCGCACATCGACGAGGTCGAGGCGGGCACCAACAAGGAAGCTGCACAGACGCAGGCGGCTGCGTTCTGGTCCCGCAAGGACATCTCCCTGAAGGATATCGCGTTCAACCTTGCGTATGCTGTTCTGGTCGTCTGGGTCTCCCGCATCATTTCGGGCCTGTTCTCCGGCTTCTCCGGAAACCCCTTCCTGAACTTCATCGGCCAGTTCTTCGGCAGCCAGTATGTCTGGATCACCACGATCTCCGTTCTTATCGCTACCTTTGCGCATGAGAAGGTCGAAAAGATGCACGGCTCGCAGGAGATCGGCACCTACCTCATTTACCTGTTCCTGTTCGTCATCGGCGTTCCGGCCAACATCATGACCGTTCTCACGAAGTCCCCGCTGCTGCTCGTGCTGACGGCGATCATGGTCTGCGTGAATATGCTCTTCTGCTTCTTCGGCGCGAAGCTCTTCAAGTCCGATCTGGAAGACGCGATCATCGCCTCCAACGCCAACATCGGCGGCCCGACGACGGCTGCCGGTATGGCGATCTCCCAGGGCTGGACGAGACTCGTTGGCCCGGCGATGCTGGTCGGCGTTCTCGGCTACGTCATCGGCAACTACCTCGGCACGATCGTCGGCATTGTCCTCGGCGCGTAACCGCTGAGCTGCTTTATCACATACTTCGCTCCGGCGTGCCTCTTACCGGAGGCACGCCGGTTGACCTTTTTGGGGAGGAAACTAATGTATTTTGATGCACATTCTGACATCTGGTGTGATGTCACAACGCGCCGCCTGAACGGCGAGACCAACGTATTTGACCGCTGCCATTTAGAGCGTCTTCGCAAGGGCGGCGTCGAGGGCAGCATTTTCGTCATCTGGGTCGACCCCCCATATGACGTCGACTATGTCAAGCGCACCGAGCAGATCATGGCCGCTGCAAAGGCGGAGATCGCCGAGTGCAGGTCCTTCCGCATCGTCCACACGTATGACGAGATGATGCAGGCCAACGCCGACGGCGTGATCTACATCTTCATCGGCATCGAGGGCATGGCCGCGATGGGAAAAGACCTCAGCTGGATCGACCGGTACTATGACTTCGGCTGCCGCCACGGCATTCTGACGTGGAACGAGGCAAATGACCTCGGCGCAGGCGCTCTTTCGGGCAAGGACTACGGTCTGACCGATCTGGGCAAGGAAGCCGTCCGCCGGATGCAGGAAAAGGGAATGCTTCTGGACGTGTCACACCTGAACGACAAGGGCTTCTGGGATCTGGTGAAGATCACGCAGAAGCCGTTCGTAGCCTCGCACTCCAACAGCCGCGCCATGTGCAACGTGCCGCGCAACCTGACGGACGATCAGCTCCGCGCCATCCGCGACGTCAACGGCGTCGTCGGTCTGAACGCCTTTAACCTGTTCATCGACGATGATCCTGAAAAGCAGACCGTCGAAAAGCTCGCCCAGCACGCGGCGCACATGATCGACGTCATGGGCATCGACCACGTCGGCTGCGGCTTCGACTTCTTCGAGTTCATCGACAACCCTGACACCATGGGCTCGATGACCGACACCGGAAGCCCCTGCACGAAGGGTCTTGCCAACTGCTCCGAAATTCCGAACCTTTTTGCCTGCTTCGAGAAGATGGGCATGAGCAGAGAAGAGATGGAAAAGATCGCACGCCTCAACTTCCAGCGCGTTGTAAAGGATGCCATCGGCTAATTCCTGCTGAAAACCATTCAGTAGGGGCGGACGCCTCTGTCCGCCCGGCAGAAGGCAGAACCGAAACGTGAAAGACAGCGGCGAATTCGTTACTTCCCAAGGGCGGACAGTGTCGTCCGCCCCTACAAACCCAGTTTCATCACAGAAAGTGCGCCGGAATATCCGACGCACTTTTTTAACGCTTTGTGAATTCTGCAAAAAAGGGTTGCATTTCCCAAAAGGCGCGGTATAATGATGTTAGCACTCGGAGATGGCGAGTGCTAAGGAAGCTCTGATTCAATCAGCG